>NZ_CP027806.1:3286355-3622319 GCF_003353065.1 Cyclonatronum proteinivorum
CTCTTATTTTCAGGATACGCTGTTCCGCTTCAACCTTGGTTTTCCTGCGAAAGCGGCTCTGTGGCTTTCGGATGGCAGCGGGGTTGGTCTGAACGGCATTGACATGCCGGCACCTGCGTTCTCTCAGCTCACCCTTGTTGAGCAACAGCTGTTTGAAAAGGAAGTGCGTATTATGATTGCCTCGCCTGTTCCGCTGTTCGGGGCGCAGCACGCCTTATACTTTGCTTATGATGACCTCCGCCGGGACGTCCAAACGCTCTTCCTGCAAAATCTCGGATTGCTGATGCTTGCCTTTTTCGGGATTTGGATAGCTTCCTTCATCCTCTTTGAAAAACTCACCAAGCCTCTGCGCACCTTTATCACCGACCTGCAGCCCTTCAGTAGTTTTGATTTCGGGAAGCCCCTACGCCCCATCGCCCTTCCTGAACTCAGAGAAGTTTCTGAAACGATGGAAGGTATCCGGCAAAAGCTGCAGCATTATCAGGAAATTAATGTCGAAAAAATAATTTCGAGTCAGCAGCGGATTATGACGATGACGGAGCACTCCTCTGATCTGATTGCTTTTTTCGACGGTTCAAACAAATTTGTGCGGTTTAATGCACAGTTCAAACAGCTCTTTAGCGAGCTTGAAAGTCCAATGCCGCAGGATATCACTTCCCTTTTTGAGATGGCCAATGTGCGGGTGATGAAAGAAGGCGTCGCGCAGCAGGAAGCGGATCCGCCTGTCACCATTCAGAAGCGTCAGCTTGAGCTTGCCTTCACCATTGGCGAAGAAAAAGAGTACTACTTCACAGCTCAGGTACTGCGGCTGTTCAATGAAAAGGGGGATCCGCTGGGTGGGCAGTTTATGCTGTACGATCTCACTGATGAGCGTGAACTTGACCGCAAGCGCAATGAGATGATCAACATTATCGTGCATGAGCTCAAGAATCCGATTACGGGTATTCAGGGGCTTATCACCATTCTGCGAAGTGAAGAGCTTGGAGAAGATGACCGCAAAGAATTTTATAAGATTATCGATGACAGCGCCTCTGACCTCTTCGGCATTGTACAGCGCTTCCTGCAGGTTGCCAAGCTGGAATCGGGCGGCATTCAGGGTGAAGCCGAATCGGTTGATATGGCAGCCCTGATCACCAGAATCAGCCGCGACCTGGAAACCACCCTGCGCGACAAAAAAATCCGCTTCAATCAGATTATTGAAGAAGATATCCCACCCGTTGAAGCGGTACCTGATCTCATGAACGATGTGATTCGCAATCTCCTCTCCAATGCCGTGAAATACGGCCCGGAAAACCGCACCATCGATGTTTCAGCACAAACCGAAATCACAGACGAAGGCACACGGCATTTTGTATTCGCCGTAACAGATTACGGCTTCGGAATCAAGGAAGAGTATAAGGATCAGATTTTCAAAAAGTTTTTCCGGATCAAGGAATACAAGGCCGTGCAGGGTACCGGGCTCGGGCTGCCTTATGTGAAAGAAATTATCGAGAAACACCGCGGCAGCATTACGGTTGATTCCAATGAATCGATTGGAAGCCGGTTTACGGTGCGCCTCCCCTACCCGATTATCAGCAAAGACGATTAATACCCCCATGCTTACCTTTTTCCCGGCGGGCTTCTGCAAAACAGCGCTGCCGCTTCTTTTAGGCCTGTTGCTGCCTCTCACGCTTCAGGCACAGCAAACCGACAGTATTGACTTTCCGGCTTCACAAATAGCCGAAATTTCGACCCGTTTCGCTGGCTCCCCCCAAAACTGGCCCATCGTAAACAGCCTTGCGGAGTATGATCCGCAGACCAACCGGTTTTACCTGAGCGCGGCTGACATCAACCTTCTTCGTGCCTTTCGGGACGGATTTGCTCAGGTTGAAGAATCACGCGCGCTGTATACTACCCTTATCGACCGCGGGGCCCGCGTGCTTGCACGGGAAGAGCTGCAAACGCTTGAAGGGAAATTCGACCGCTTCCGCGCACATGTGAATGAAGCCGCCATTACCGCGGCAACCGAAACAGCCGCTGAGATAGCGGCATTTTCGCAAGATGTAAGCGAGCTTGTTGAAGCGCGGCGTCTCATGCAGGTTGAAGCACGCCTGGAAGAGATTGAAAACATTGTGGAAAGCCGCCGGGGATTGCTGGGAAGGTGGGCTTCCGCCGAAACCGGTGATCTCTTACAACAAGACGACGGCATTCGTACCGGGGAAGATTCTCAGGCAAGGCTCGAATTCGTGGATGGCAGCGACATCACCCTCTCCGCCAATACGACCGCGGTCATCCGGAAATCTTCGGTTGATCGTATCACGAACCGCTCCGAGGTCGATATCGAGCTTTCAAGCGGGGGCGTACTCACCCGGCTCTCCGCAGCCGCCCGGAATCAAGCGACCTACAACCTTGAAACCCCCACAAGTAGCAGTCAGATCAACTCCTCGAGTTTTTGGGCCGAAAACCGCTCCGACGAAATCACAACCATGTCCAACTATGACGGAATCGTACTCGTGAGCGCCGGTAATATGGAAGTCAACCTTGCCGAAAATGAAGGCACCATCGTTCGCCGCGGTCAGGGCCCTTCTGCCCCCATCCGCTTGCTGCCTGCGCCTTCAACCGACTGGGCACGACCTGATACCGTCATTTATATAAACCGTCTCGATCTCGCATGGCAGGCGGTTTCCGGTGCAAGACGTTACGAAGTGGATTTAGCCCGTCGTGATACCTTTTTGGGAAACGTGCGCACCTTTCGCGCCAACGAGCCACAGCTTACGCTCACGGACATCCCAACCGGGCTGAATTATGTGCGGATAAGGGCTTTCGATGAAAACGAACTGCGCGGCATTGACAGCCGCACGCTTCAGGTGCTGTATGTGGAAAGCACAAGTCCGCCGCCCCTGATTCTCGACAGTGCCTTTCGTCCGGAAGTTGTGTATTCGTTTTCCCGCGAAACGGAAATCACCGGCACAACCGAAGCCCGTTCCCGACTGCAGATCAACGGGGAGCGCGTTTCAGTCGGACCTGACGGACGTTTCCGAAAGCCGCTCACCATAACCGGTGAAGCCCTTGAAGTAAGCCTTACGGCAACCAATGCCGCCGGACTCACCCGCGAAGTTAACCGTACCCTCCGCTATGTTGATACCGCGCGGCTTTTTGACCTGAACTGGTCTGCACCGGTACAGGATGGTCAGCTGCAACGTATGCCGCGCATGCTTGTAAGGGGCCGTGCCTACGCATTTCTTACCATTGAAGCTCAAATTAACGGGCAGGTGCTGCGGCAGCGGGCAGGCAACAACGGCGACTGGGCCCTGCAGTTTGAGCCCGACGAAGCTGCGCAAATTACCATCCGCTTCATTGACCGCGAAAGCGGCAATACGGTCGCCGAACGATCTTTTCCATTTACCCCAATCCGATAATACCCAAATATGCGATTTGGTTTTCCCCTCCAAAAACCCACGCTAATCACCCTCCTGATCCTGATGGGCCTCTCGGCAAATGCCATGGCTCAGGAAGTTTACTTTTCCATCTCCGGCAAAAGTACAACCGTTAGCTCGGGCGACCGGCTCGGGCAATACGACTACTGGCTGCGCCCTGCCCCCGGGGTGGATATTCCGCGCCCCGCAACGGTTGAGATTTTTGACGCGGGCCTGGGTGGTTTTGCGGATGTGATTGCCGGTCAGCCCAACACCCGCACGACCTACAGCCTTCATACCTTCCGGAACTTATATGAAAAAGGGACGCGGGAAATACGCCGCAGCGCAACAAGCGGCCGCTTTCAGCCGCTGGATCAGCAAACGACCTTCACCGAAAGCCGCTTCCTGAACCGCTGGGTCCCTTTCTTCACGCTTCAGGAACAAGAAGCTTCCACCGAAGGCTTCATCATGCGCGTGGAAACCGACGAAGGCAACGACGTCAACGATTTCCGGATCCGGATCACCGGGGACGGCGCTTCCGACTGGGAGCTCATCACCCTGAACCTTTCTGTTGGCCTGATCAGCTCCGCACCTGAAAACAGGTTTCAGTTCCGCCCGCTATGGGATGACGCCCCGCCGCCGGTATTCAGCCTTTCCGGGCAGGAAGACAGCCGCATCTTTCTGATGGACGCCTTCGGAAATACCAACGCCCATGACCGTAACTGGCGGGAGTGGGAACCGGAACAGTACGGCCTGCCCAACAGCTGGGCCGTTGTCATGACCGGCTCAGCCGTACGTATCAACAACCGGGTACTCGCCGGGCAGGACGCCATCATCCCTTTTCGCACTGACTTTGTAACCCTGAATGAAGACCGGATCGAAGCGCCGCAGGTTGAGATTCAGACCTTCAGCGGACAGTGTCAGCAATACGGACTCCGTGCAAATTACCGCGGATTTGTCCTCAACATGCAGCAGGCCGAGTGGCGGACAGACGGGCAGCGGTTTGCAGGCAGCAGCTTTAGCCACGAATTTTCCGCATTCGGCCTTACCCCCTGGACGCTCATCGTGCCCGTTGAAGGCCGTCATGTACCCCGCCATTTTGTAAAAGAAGGTCAGCTGAATGTGAACGCGCCACCGGTGATTCAGGTGGAAGGCTACCGGGAAATGCTTTCTCCGGGTGAAGCACTTGTGCTCGACGCTTCTTCCTCCTTCAATCCCGACGGCGGCAGCTTCAGCTATCGCTGGTTTGTGAACGGGGAACCCCGCGGCAGCAGCAGCAGCTTTCGGTTTCAGAGCAGCGTTTCAGGAGCCTACGACATCCGGCTGCGCCTTACCGACAGTGCACGGAATGCAAGCTGTACCGAAACCACGGAAGACTTTCCGGTAATCGTCAATACGCAGCCCTATGCCGAAATTGACTTCAACCGCGTAATCGCCAAAGATGTACCTAATACGATAGCCGCATTCCGCGACTTTGACCCTGATGGCAATGAGCTGGCTTTCCGGTGGGAAGGCCCCGGCATTGTTTCGACAGCAGAAGGGCGTGAAATTCAGGTGCAGCATGCGCAGGCCGGCACCTTCAGGATTCAGCTCACCGCAGACGATCAGACGGGCACCCAAAACGCTACCTATACCACAACAGTCGAGTATAAAGTCAACGCCGCACCCGTACCCTCCTTTGCGGTGCCATCCATCGAAGCGCCCGGCGAAACGATCGCGCTTGACGCTTCAGCCTCTTTCGACCCCGACGGCGATCCGCTGACCTACATCTGGGAAATTTCTGACGGAAGAGAGCTCAGCGGTGAACGTCAAAACATTAGCTTTACGCAGCCCGGACTCTACACCATTACGTTGTTGGCCAACGACGGTGAAGGCGTCGAAAACTCCGTACAGCAGATTTCGCGCGACATCCGAATCAACCGCGCCCCTGTTCCCGATATTGCGGCTACCGACTTCACCAATCAGGCCATTGTGGATTTTGACGCCTCCGCCAGCATTGACGCCGATCAGGGCATTGTAAGCTGGGAATGGGATTTCGGAGATGGTCAGACGGCAAGCGGCGAGCGCGTCACGCATGCCTATCAGGCCTACGGCACCTATACCGTGCGCCTGACCGTGGATGACGGGCAGAATGTCTCTAACAGCCGTCAGTACACGGAGCACACCGTTACCATCAACAGTAACCCGGTAGCCGTGATGGATTTTCCTACGGTTGTAGCCCCCGGCGATGAAATACCGCTCGACGGAAGTCAGAGTTTTGACCCCGACGGAGAAGTTACGGCCTGGCAGTGGACGGTAAATAATCAATCCGCAGGGGAAGGTGAGCGGAGCAGCGGACGCATTGATACACCGGGTGTTTTCGAAGTAAACCTGCAGGTGCGCGACGACTCTCCCTTCGATGACGCCACGAGTACCACTTCCGGACTCATCCGCGTAAATCACCCGCCTGTGCCGGTTTGGGAAAACAGCCCAAGGGTTACCGAACCCAACCGCCCCACCACATTCGACGCTTCCGGAAGCTTTGACCCCGACAATGATCAGCTGAGCTATCGCTGGGAATTTTCAGACGGGGAAGTTTTTGAAGGCGAACAAATCACCAGAACCTTTCCCGCTTCCGGCACAGCCTTCTTTACCCTGTATGCTGATGATGGCGAAGGCCTTGCGAATTCGGTTTCATCGGTTGAAGGCAGTGTGAGAATCAACATGGAGCCCATCATCATAACAGAAACGGACATCATGAGTAACAGCCTTCAGGTTGAGCTGAACGCTTCGGAAAGTTACAATCCCGATGGGGGCACCCTTACCTACCTCTGGATTCTGCCGGATGGCAGCGAACAGCGGCAGGCACAGTTCACCTGGACCGCTCCGGAGCCCGGCATTCACACGCTCAGCCTTCAGGTTGATGACGGGGAAGGGCTGGAAAATTCCGTCAGTACAGAGCGCATTACCGTAACAGTGAACCGTCCGCCGGTAGCGGTCATCGATGAGCGCATTGACGGTTGTACCGATCAGCTGATCGTCTTTTCCGGCGCAAGAAGCTTTGATCCCGACGGGGACAGCTTCACTACCCGCTGGGAGTTCGGCGACGGCAACAGCAGCAATGAAATTAACCCGGTACACAGCTACCGCAGACCGGGCACCTACACCGCGCGGGTTTTCCTGAATGACGGCATTGCAGCTGAACCAACCATTGCAGAGCTGCCGGTTGTAATTGAAGGTTCTCCGCAGGCGCAGATTAATTTTGATGAAATCACGGTATGCGCCAACAGCCCCATCACCTTCGACGGCACCGAAAGTACGGATCCCAATGGCATAGTCGCCTCTTACAACTGGGATTTTGGGGATATGAACAGCGCGGTGGGCTCGCGAACAACGCACTTGTACACCCGCCCCGGTACCTACCGCGTTTCGCTCACCATTACCGGCTCAGGCACCGGAACCTGCCCTAACATGAGTCAGCAGACCGCTATTGTGAACGTAGTAGCCGCACCAGAAGCCGTTTTTGAAATTCCTTCCGTCGTCAGCCCGGGCACAGCCGTTACGCTGGACGCAGGCAACTCCGTTACGGAAGACCAAATCACCAGCGTGGCATGGCGCATTACTTCTGAATCAGATGAGCAGTTTGAGCCTATTGAGCGCAGCGGAATGCTGCAGGAGATAAGTCTGGATCAGCCGGGCAGCTACATTGCTGAACTCACCATCAATACGGACAACGACGCGGGTTGTGCAAGCAACACCATCACCCGCAGAATAGTGGTGAATCAGGCACCCGAAGTGGTTTGGAACACCCCGGAAATCTGGATGAAGAACAAACCTTTCCTTCTTTCCGCTGAAGGAAGCCGCGACGCCGACGGTTTTATCACCAACTACACCTGGACGATTGATGGCGAGCCCTTTGCTGAAAGCCTGTCCGCACGACTACCTGTACAAGAATTTGGCTCCTTTGAAATCGGACTCGAAGTCACCGACAACGCCGGGGTTGAAAACAGTACGGTGCAGAAAACACAGCGCCTGACGATCAACCCTTCGCCGGTGCCGCAGTTCGAACTGCCCGCCTACCTATGGCTGGGCGAAACCCTGGAACTCAACCCCGCAGAAAATCGTGATCCGGCAAGTAACCCGGTGTACAGCAGCTGGCGGATTAACGGGGAGCTTTTCGATGAACAGGAAGTCCGTATCGAAACGGACCGCCCGGACTACCTTATCACTCTCATTCAAGACGACCGTCTCGGCCTTGAAAACTCGGTAGCCACCGTTACCCGGACTTTCCGGGTGCGCATGCCGGAAGAACTGACGGTCCGCATTCCTGCAGGTATCATTGCCGGAAGCAGCCTCGATCGGTCCATCACAGGCCTGAGACAGCCCTACGTTTTTATGGAAAGCGATCAGCCCTCCGAAACCTGGCAGGCACCTGACATCAGCGGCTCAGCCGGAGCTTCTGAAATCGCAGATTTCCGAATCGGATGGCAGCCCCGAAATCAGGTTCTGCACACAGAAAGCCGCCAAATCGAAGTTTTTGCCCCGCTTCAGGCTGCACAATCGGAAGTACGGGAAACGGTAGCCTTCAACCCGGTAAACAACACGGCCCTTGTTACGGCACCGGCAGTCAACCGCCCGTCAGCGCACGGCCTGCGCTACGAATGGCGGCTGCGGGGCACCAATGATGTAATTACACGAGGCCGCAGCATTCACCTGCCCATCATGCAGGGCGATAACCTGTTTGACCTTGTCATAACGGAAACCGACGCCATCATCGGAAAATCCGAACTCATCGTACCGGTGCACATTATCGCCGAATAGCGCAGGTTTTGTCTCTGTGAAAAAGGGTTACCGACTGAGGTTGGTAACCCTTTTTTATGTATTCCAGGTATTCCTGTAGGGGGCTCTTCCGCATTGGTCAACCCCACGCATCAGGCCAACACATATTTACGAATTGACTGCGCTGCGCTATTCATCTTCATCCGGCTCAGATTCATCCGGATCATCAGAAACTTCACTCAGGTAAAACCGCTCAATAAGCGCACGCTCGGTGCCGTCTCGCTGTGCCCGGCCGGCCAGGCGGTCAAATACCGGATTAATCAATCGCAAAATACCGGGGGCACGGGTATCACTATAGGCCGCGAAAACAGCTGTATGGGCGATGTCCAGCGGCAGGCCGTCCTCATCTGTCATACCGGCATTGACCAGCCCGTAGAGGATGTAGAGTGATTTTTCGAAGCCCTGACTCCCCGGCTCAATGCGCACCTGAAAGACGGCTGTTTCGTCACTGTCGTTGAAGAAATAATGGACATCGTTAATCTCAGCGCGAACGGTTTCACCGGGTCCGATCTGATAATCGGTCCCGTTTACGTGTACACCAGTCTGACCTTCAACGCCCGTAAAAATCTCGGCAAACCGCTGATGAAAATGAGGCCCGTTACTTCCGCCGGGTTCGAGGGTAATTTCAAGAAGCGTGTACGCGCCGTCGGTTTCGTGGGATTTGCGCAGGAAAGTCGTGTGGTGTTTCGCGAGCGTGTTATAGATCGTTCGGTTAAGATTTTCCGGAGGCGGCATGGTATAAAATTCAGAGCTCTCCCGATCGAAGGGCGCACCAAGTGACCAAAGAAAAATGAACGGGATAGCTATGAGTAACAGGGTAATACTGATCAGAATCTTTTTCATGTTCTCCGGATTTTTATTGTTGGTTTATTCTTAGCTTATTGATTACCCTTAACTTATTCAAGTATGTCCGGCCCAAAGCTGAAATTCTGAATTACTTTTAACAAAAAAAAGGCTGCAACGTTTAAGTCACAGCCTTTTTTTGTGGAAATGGGTTACCGTTTGTTATCGTCTGACGCCCATGCGGTCCATCACACGATTCGTTATATCGTAGTTTTCACGCATTTCAGCGGAAGCGTAGAGAACAACCATATCACCGTTGTTTACCATCTGATTGATGACATAAGACAGGCCGAGTTCATTGGCAACGTCGTTGATGGTGTCCATAATGCGGCTGCGGAGGGGGGCAATCAGATTTTCCTGACGCTCCATCAGTTCCTGCTGATACTCCATCTGAAACTGCTGCAGACGCATGGCCATGCTTGAGAGGCGCTCTTGCTCAGCCTGACGCGCACTTTCAGAAATAACGGCTACTTTTTGCTCGAACTCTTCACGGGCCTGAAGGAATTCTGCTTCAAGCTGTGCAAACTCACGGCGCTTGCGGTTGGTGAATCCGTCAAGCTGATCCGATACGTTTTCAAGTTCGGGCATCATCATCAGGATTCTTCCTGCGTCAACAACACCGATTTTAAGATCCTGTGCCTGTGCGGGCTGTGCATGGAAGGAATACCCCAATACAAGGAAAAGGGCAAAAAAGAATGTCGAAACTTTGTTCATAATAGATATAGTTGGAAAATTTTGGTTGCGTTAGCGGTTCATCCGGGCAATCACTTCATCTGTGATATTGACCGAGTGCGGGTTATCTCTGATGATGAAAAAGATGGGTTCTGCATTGCTGGTTTCGGACTGAAATACGTAGTCGAGGCCCCTTTCTTCAGCAACGGCTTCGATAGCGCGGTTTATGCGCTCTACGATGGGGATCAGCAACTCGGCTCTGCGTTCTTCAAACATCACGCCGAACTCCTGCTGCATGAGCGTGAGCTCTTCAACCATCTGGCTCAGCCGCGCTTCTTCCTGTCTGACCTGAGCGGATGAAAGCTGATTACGGCTTTCTTCAAACAAGAAAAGTTCTTCGCTGTAGCGCTCATACATCTGATTGTAGTCCTGCTCCCATTCATTGTAGAACGCTTCCAACTGTGTTTCTACTTGTTCACGCTCCGGAATGCTGTCAAGGATACGCTGTGGTTCAGCATAGCCAATGCGCTGCTGCGCAAATAGCTGACTTACACCGAGTACCAGCATCAATACGGATACGAGTATGATTCTTTTCATTCGGTTATTCTTTTAGGATGAGTGTACTTCTTTTTGGTAAGGTCTTTACGTTTCAGGATTACGCTTAAGTATACTTCGAGTGTCACTAAGGCCGGACATCTTCATCTACCTGAATGCCAAGCTCCAGTAAAACATCAATACTGAGATCCCACTGCGGGTTGGTATAAAAAAGGAGGTATTCGCCGCTTCTGTCAATGATGAAGTCAAAACCGTCACGCTCTGCAATCCGACCCGTTGCTTCAACGATCTGACGCTGAATCGGACTCAGCAACTCACGCTGCTGTCTCAGGTAATCACCTTCAGGCCCAAAGCGCTGATTGACAAGCCGCTCCCTTTCCCGCTTTTTGTTCTGAATTTCCTGCTCCCGCTCCTGTCTGATTTCGGGGGTAAACAGGATTTCCCGCGCTTCAAAATCACGCTGCAACGATTCAATTTCTTCATCAAGTTCCGTGATTTCCCTCCGCCAGGTTTCGGTTAGCTGACGTAGCCGCTGTTCAATACCTTCATACTCAGGAATTTGGCTGAGTATAAAATCCGTATCAATAAAACCAAATTTTTGATTTTGCGCTTGAACTGCACTGAGTGAAGAGAAGGCGAAAGCCACTAAAATCAGTGTAAGGACTTTGGAAGTACATGAAACAGTTCGCATGGCGGAAGATGGTTTTTGAAAAATAATTCCTAAGCCGGTTTTATCAGAACGGAGATCCGATGTTGAAGAGGAACTCCCACTGCCCTGCGTTTACATTGGTTCCCGGTATGCCATCAAGACGATAGCCATAACTCAGGTCAATAAGCCCCAGAATGGGCAGGAAGACGCGGGTTCCGATACCTACTGCGCGCTTCACCCGGAACGGGTCAAATTCATCAAAATCAGCATAGGCGTTACCTGCTTCGAAAAACAGGTAAGGTACGAGGGTAACCTGCTCTGAAGAAACAGCCGGGTAGCGGATCTCAGCAATATACTTGGAGTAAATACTGCCACCAATCGGCTCGCCATTCAGGTAAGGCGAAATAGAACCGTTTCGGCCACCGGGGAAGCCGCGGAGTTCGATGTTGTTCTGATAGAAGGTTTGCTGTTGCTGAAGAAGCGTCCCGCCAAGGTAGAAGCGCTGATACTGACTTCTGTTGTTGTCATTGAACCAGCCCAGATATCCGTACTCAAAACCGGTCGACGCGACGAGTCGCCCAAAGAGCGGCACATGCTGCGTAAAGCTGATGTCGGCCAGATAATACTGGTCAAGTCCGGCAAGCGGTGCAGCAAGCTCAACACCAATATCAAAAGTTGAACCGCTGTTAGGCGAAATGGGATTGTCTAAGGAGTTCCGGTTCAGGCCAAGACGCAGCGATAAACTTTTGGAGCGGCCCGGCTCAATAAGACCGCGGGGGAATGCAGAATCAAACAACTGGAACCGCAGGGTTGTGACCTGTGTGAAAAAGTCATCAGGGAAAGTAAGCCTGCGCCCCAGGGTCATGAAGGTGCTGAACTGCTCGTAGCGCTCGTTCTGACCACTCAGGTTTGAGAACCGGAAGTAGCTGTAGTTTGCCCCAAAACCCAGGGAGTTGGGCAGACCAAAAAGCCAGGGTTCCTGAAAACTAAAATTGTAGCTTCGGTATCCGCGGCCGGTGAGCTGCACTCCAAGAGAAAGCCGCTGACCATCACCGCTTGGCAGCGGTCGCCACGATTCTCCGTTGAGAATATTCCGTGCCGAGAAGTTATTGAAGTTGACACGTGCCGAGAGAATAACACCGAATTGGCGCCCGCCAAAACCACCGGAAAGCTCGAAGTTATCGGAACCCGCTGTTTCATCGAGGGCGTAAATCACATCAACCTTGCGGTTTTCAAAATCCACATCAAGATCCGGCATGATGTTTTCCGGAACAAAGTACCCGAGCTGTGCAAGCTCACGAACGGTACGCTGAATGGCTGAGCGGCTGTAGTTGCCACCGGGAATATTCCGCAGGTTTCGGCGAACTACGTGATCATGCGTTTTGGTATTGCCAAAAAACTCAACGCGGTTAATGGTTGCAATGTCGTTTTCAACCATCCCGATAAAAATATCGAGTGAATCACCGGGCGCGTCGCGAATGTCAATATCAAGGTCGAGAAAAAGGTGACCAATGTCGTGATATAAGGCTGTTATATCGTTGTTGCGACGGTTCCCGTACATATTTGACTCGAAGCGCTCCTGATCAAATACGTCACCGCGCTCAAAACCAAGCGAAGCGATAAGCTCTTCTTCGGTGTAGATGGTGTTGCCGTCAAAAGCGATGTTCCTGACGCGGTACTGCGGGCCTTCTTCAAGGCGCATAAATACACCTATGCCTTCACGCCCCCGTGAACGTTCAAATACAAAGACCGAATCTTCAACGATACGAATGTCACGGAAACCATTTTGCTGATAGAAATTGATCAGATTTTCTTGTGCTTCTTCAAAGCTTGCCTGATCAAAAGTTTGGCGCGTAAGCGTACGCCACAGGTTGGTGCGCTTGATTTCACGAAGCTCGCCTCTCAGCTTGCGGTCAGAAAAAGACTCGTTGCCTTCAAAGGTAATTTCGTGAATCTGAATACGTCTGCCCGGGTCAACCTGAAATTCAAGGGTGACGCGGTTCCTTACTTCGTCCCGATCGCGCTCTACAATTACGACCTCCGTATTGCGAAAACCGCGCTCGCGATAGTAGCGCATAATCGCGTTGACCGACTGTGCTTTGGTTGATTCGGTAACGGCAAAGCCGGGAATCATGGGGATGAGATCGCGCAGGTCGCGCCGCTGTGAGCGTCTTGGCCCGGTTATCTCAAAGCGGTCGAGGCGCGGTTGCTCCCGAACTTCGATCTCAAGATGAACCTGTGAGCCGGTCCGCGAAATCTGATAAATCTGCACATCTGAAAACAAGCCGGTACGGAACAGCCGCTGAATAGCGTCACCAATTGCAGGTCCCGGTATGGTGATTTGTTCTCCAACGCTGAGTCCCGCAGTTGCGAGAATCATAGATTCGCTTCGGGTTTCAGCTCCGGTTACGTCAATTTGCGTAATGGTAAGCGATCTTGGCGGGGTATCAAGAGGGTTAGTAATGCGCAGTGTCGGATCCTGTGCGCTAACGCTGACAGCTAATGCTGAAAAAAACAGTCCGGTAATAAGTACAGCTGCAAACGTAATTCGAAAATAATTCTGCACGTTGGAGGGCTTGATCGAAGGAAAAATTTGAGGGTTAGGAATCGTTAAAATCAAAAGAAATATGACCTGTTTAACCGCTGTCAACAGCTTAAATATGAAAGTTTAAACGGAGGTAACGGCTTTTTCTTTTGATCCGTGGCTTAATTGTTCGGAAATCATTCCAAAGCGGCGTTCGCGGTTTTGATAGGTTTCAATGGCCGTGTAAACGTCATCACGCCGAAAATCAGGCCAGTATTTTTGGGATACATAGAGCTCGGTGTAAGCACTTTGCCAGAGTAAAAAGTTACTAATCCTGAACTCTCCGCCGGTACGAATCAAAAGGTCAGGGTCGGGCATATTTCTTGTGGAAAGGTGACGCGAAATAAGCTCATCATTGATATGATCAACATTCAAAACACCTTGTTTAACCTGTTCGCTGATCGACTTTACGGCGTTGGCGATATCCCATCTGCCTGAATAGCTAAGGGCAAGCGTTATTACCATCCGTGTGTTGTCTTTGGTCATTTCCATGCCTTCCTTGAGCTCTTTCAGGCAGATGGAAGGCAGCCGGTTCAGTTCACCTATTGCATTCAGGCGAATATCGTTTTTGTTCAGACTCAGGGCTTCATTGCGGATGGTCTGTATGAGAAGCTTCATCAGCGCACTTACTTCAGCTTTGGGTCTGCGCCAGTTTTCAGTTGAAAAGGCATACAGCGTGAGGTGCCCGACGCCGAGCTGCGCACAGCATTCCACGACATCGCGGACAGATTCAACCCCGGCTTTATGCCCCTGAATGCGCAACCGATTGCGTGATTTAGCCCATCTCCCGTTACCATCCATGATAACAGCAATGTGCTCAGGGATTTCCCCTCTTTCTTTTAACAGACGCTGCCGAAGAACATCTTCTTTGGTCTGTTTTTTCTTGGTAAGTGCGATTTTTTCCAAAATGGTCTGAATCTGATTTAAGCCTAAGTAGGTTAAAATACGAATAAAGAATTTGCTGTACCAATCAGCCTTCCAGTTTCATGGACATCTTCGCAATTTCTGATTCACCGGAGATGAAGCGGTTTATGTATGCACCTAAACCGCGCAAAGCAAACAGGTATTCAGCCTACAATTCCCTGAATTGTTCCAGAAGCGACATCATCTCAATCGCTGTCATAGCGGCTTCTTCCCCTTTGTTACCGGCTTTGGTACCCGCACGCTCAATAGCCTGTTCAATGGTATCTGTGGTTAAAACGCCAAAAATTACAGGAATACCCGTGCTGTGATTCACATTAAGGACGCCGCTGTTCGCAGCACCGGCAACAAAATCAAAATGGGCTGTAGCACCGCGAATGACAACACCGATTGCGATAATGGCGTCGAATTTGCCCGTTTCAGCCATTTTTTGGGCAGCCAGCGGAATTTCATACGAACCGGGGCAGTAGGCAACCGTAATTTGTTCTTCCGAATATCCGTGTTTTTTCAGGCTATGAATGGCGCCGTCACGCAGGCGGTCCGTAATGAAGTGATTCCAGCGGGAAACCAGAATCCCTACATTACCCTTGCTATAGTTTAGTTTTCCTTCAATTTCCTTGATAGCCATTTCAGTTTTATTTAAAAAGTGTTTTGATTATTCCAGAACCGGAAGATCTAAAGACGCTTCGGTCTGTGTTCGTTTTGTTACAGCATACTTTGCTGATTGGATGGATGTACCGGGGCTGCGGGAGTCAGTGAAGCTGCCCCTGCATAGTGCATTGCTTCAAAAGCGCATCGACCCAGCTCTTATCTACATTCACCGTACCAAACCAGGAGTTACGTGCGGCTTCATATCCGTGGAAATCACTTCCGCCGCTTTTAAGCAAATTGCGGGACTCACACAGTCTGAGATACTTTTTTTGCAGTTCATAGGTATGGCTCGGGTGCACGCACTCAAAGCCATTAATGCCTGCCGAAATCAGCTCTTCAAGCTCACTGTCTGCATAATAGGCAGCGGGATGGGCAACTATGGTTACGCCCCCGGCAGCACGAATGAGGTTTGCAACCTTCTCTACCGTATCATATTCGGTTTTGTGGTAGGCGGGGGCATGATTACCAATATATTTTCCGAAAACAAGGCGCTTCTGCGTGCTGTATCCTTTGGAGACCATGAGCTGTGCCAGGTGATTCCGGCTGATGTTCAGGGTACCGGCTTCAGCAATGACTTCCTCAATCGTCAGATCAAATCCCATCTTGTTGAGGTTTTCCACCATTTGTTTGGCCCGCTTGTGACGCCGCAGCTTTTGCTGACTCGTAAATTGAAGAAGTTTTTCATCATGCACATCGAAGCCGTAAGCCAGTATATGCACTTCTCTTCCTTTAAAATCGCAGGTTATTTCCATACCCGGAATGACCTCTATCCCGATTTCCGCACCCCGCTTTCGTGCAGGCTCATAACCGGAGTAGGTATCGTGATCAGTGATTGCGATCGCATAAAG
This sequence comes from Cyclonatronum proteinivorum, assembly GCF_003353065.1. GTDB lineage: Bacteria > Bacteroidota > Rhodothermia > Balneolales > Cyclonatronaceae > Cyclonatronum > Cyclonatronum proteinivorum. The sequence continues at coordinate 3,302,292 of NZ_CP027806.1, forward strand.
GCCTTCAGCTTCGGCCTTGTTTACTACCGCTACGGGTGTGCATTTGCCATCTGAGGCAGTTGTATGAATATGCAGGTCAGCTTTAGGCGGCTTGGGCATCAGGGTGCAGACAGAATTTGGGTGTAGGCGCCGGTATCGTTGATCAGGGCAATGGCACGCGTAACAAGCGGATCGAGTTGCACGCTTGTTTTCATCCGAAGGGCCGTTCCGTCAACCCTTGCACTCAGCTCAAGATAAATTTCACGCAGGATGGCTTCCCTTACCTCATCAAGTTCCCGCAACCGTTTAGCTTCGAGATCAGACTCAAGTTCCGCGAGAAAACCTTTCAGCGGTCCGGCCTCATCTCCATAATCGGCCCGTAGCTGATCACGCAAATCTTTGACGCGTTGCTGTGAGGCCGTAGCGTAGCTGAAATCAGCATTATTCAGGTACTCCCGAAAAGCTTCCATCACCCGATCATCATCCTGTCCCGGTTCGGGCATGGTCGGGTCCGAAGCCATGAACTCGTTTGCAAACTGAAAAAAGTGACTGCCACGATGGAGCTCAATCTCGAGCATGGTTTCGGCATGCTGTTCCGCTTCTATATCCGGATCAATACCGGTGCGCTGCACGACCGGCCTGCCGCCTGCAGTTTCAAAGTGCTGTGGCAGGTCAGTATCCGCTTCCCCGTTGTAGTCAACCGACTGAATGTAGCGCCCGCTCGGGATAAAATATTTGGATGTCGTAATTTTCAGCGCAAGACCGTACGAAATCGGTCGAATAATTTGAACAAGACCTTTCCCGAAGCTGCGCTGCCCCATAATCACGGCGCGATCATGATCCTGAAGGGCTCCTGATACAATTTCCGAGGAGCTGGCGCTGCCGTGATTCTGAAGCACAACAACCGGACGATCTCCGAAAAATGATGGGTTGCTCGTACTATACAGCTGACGGGTTTGGGGCGCACGGCCACGGGTATGTACGACAGGCTCATTTTCGGGCAGGAAAAGATCCGCAACACGCACCGCTTCAATAAGCAAACCGCCGGGATTATTCCGCAAATCGAGAATGAGTCCGTTTACGGTATATGTTTCTTCAAGCTCTTCAATGGCGCGGCGCATTTCGCTTGCCGCATTCTGACCAAAACGAGAGAGCATGATAAAAGCTATACCTTCCGCCTCATCGGCCATCCCGAACCAGTCAATATTCCGGACTTCAATACGCTCGCGTTCAAGGGTGAACGTAAGCTTATCAGAAATACCAAAACGACGCACAACCAGCACGACTTCGCTGCCGATCTGACCTCTCATCTGCATGTTAAGATCATCCGGACTGAGTTCCGTAGCTGAAATTCCGTTTACGGATACGATAACATCACCAGCCCTCACCCCCTGACGGTGCGCGGAATAGCCTTCGATGGGAGCAATAACAACAAGCTCACCATTTCGGGCACCGACCTCAATGCCGACCCCGGCATAGCTGCCCGTGCTGATTAAATCGATATCCTGTGTCTGCGACTCATCAATCAAAACCGTGTACGGATCCAGCGTCTCAAGCATGGCGTTGATTCCCCTGCGAATGGTGCGCTCGGGGTCCACTTCAACGACATATAGCTCATTAACTTCCTGAATGACTTCACTGAAGATGGTGAAGTTCTTCCGAATCTGAAAAAAAGCGTCGCTTGCTGTTACGAATCCTGCAAAAAGAAGGGCCGCGATTACCAGAATCGCGGCCTTTTTAGGTTTTGATAAAGTCATAAAAATTAACGTGCAACCGGAATTTGTAGCGTCTGTCCGGGACGTATAACAGAGTTTCTGAGATTATTTTGCTGCATGATGGCATTTACAGTTGTGCCATGCGCGCGGGCAATGTTGTGAAGATTATCATTACGCCTTACCGTGTACGTAATGGTCTGACCTGAAGCGGCAGCAATTTGATTCTGCGGAATGCCTGAACGTCTGCGCTCGGCCATCATCTGATTCTTTTGCTGACGGCTCATTTGCGTGACCTGAGAAAAGTACTCTTGCTGATTGGCCGGAACGTACACGTTCAGGCGCTGACCAACGCGAATGGTGTTGCCAATGTTGTTCCAGGAGCGCACGCGCCATGCCTGCGTATTGTACCATTCTGCGATGTGCCCTACTGTATCACCCGAACGGACGGTGTAGCTCAGCCGCACGGTTCCGGCAGGTGCAGGAGCCGAAGCCTGCGATGAAGCGGATCCGGCTGAAGCCGTCAGCGTTCTTGCTTCGCGGGCATTTGATGGGGTATTGGGCGATATGGCCACATTTGAGCCGCCGGGAACCGGGATGATGACTTCCTGCCCCGGATGAATCAGGGAAGTCAGGTTGTCATTGGCGCCGTAAAGGGCGCGTACCGTAACCCCGTAGCGGTTCGCAATGGCGCCAAGGGTTTCGCCCCTGCGTACCGTATGAACCACAAGCGTTTGACGCATGGATTCGGGCATTTGGCGGTATTCAGCAAGGAAGGTATCCCGGCTGCCTTTTGGAATTTTGAGCGGGTAAGGACGTGCACCGGGTGGCGTTGCGAAGCGCAGCAGCTCAGGGTTAAGGTTGCGCAGCTCCTGCGTGCTAATGCCCGCGAACTGAGCCAGCACACGAAGTTCAACTGAACCTTCGATTTCCACTACATCATATTCGTACACGCGGGTTGTTACCGGGGTTTCAAAGCCGAAATCTTCGTGATTCATCGCTACGAGTGCGGCGGCGATAAATCCGGGCACGTAACCGCGTGTTTCACGGGGCAGGTGCGGGTAAATGGTCCAGAAATCACGCACACCGCCCGAAAGGTTAATCGCACGACGCAGTCCGCGCGGGCTGATGTTGTACCCGGCCAGCGCCATGTGCCAGTCGCCGTTCCAGGTGCGGTGCAGGTCACGCAGGTGACGCGCAGCTGCACGGGTCGATTTCTCCGGGTCGCGGCGCTCGTCAATCCACCAGTTGACTTCCAGGCCGTATGCTGCACCGGTAGCCTGCATAAACTGCCACAAGCCAACGGCACGCGCACGCGAACGTGCAACCGGTACGAGTCCGCTCTCTATCATCGACAGGTGTATCAGCTCGATAGGCACGCCTTCTTCCTCAAAAATGCGCTTCATCATGGGGAAATAATAGGTAGAGCGCTCAAGCCAGCGCTCCATAATTTCGGGCCGGCGCTCGGTAAGGAAATGAATCTGGTTGTTAACTTGCGTATTGATGATGAGCGGCACATCAAAGTTTTGCTCATCGAAGCCGGGCGGCATGGCAAAGTAGCTGCCGTCGAACCAGTCATCCTGAGAAAAGAAATCGTCACGGATCTCAAAAATATCGCCTTCAAAGCTGATTACAGGACCTGACATCCCGTAAAACTCATGATATTCAGCCATCACAGACCGGAAGGTTTCGTTGAACCTGCGGTTGTTCTGCACCTCAGGGTGCTCGTTCATCAGGCTTTGCAGGGCCTCAACGGCCTGCGTGATATAATCTTCGGCAAGCAGCAGATCGTCATCAACCTGTGCTTCCATAGCCATAAAATTGAGTCTGTTGATATCCGTCACGCGCTGCAGCAACTCACGGTTCAGCGGATCAGATTGCACCGAAGCCGGACTCCATGACTGGCTTCCCTGCAATTCAATCGGGTTCAGGAAAGGCAGCTCAATTTCCGGAAGCGGCACATTGAGCTGTTGTTGCTGCGCCTGTGCAGGAAGCACAAACATGCCGGCAAGTGCGCCGGTGAGCATTATTTTTTTGAGCATAGAAGCTTCTTGACCTATAGTTTGTCGTTTTTAGATGAGTTGTATCCTATTCAGCACTAATTTCGCAATATAACCAATGGAACACTTTTCACGAAGAAAATCATAGGGCTTAACGCCCTTTTTACGTATAAGGTGGCAAATTACAGCCCTTGCACCCTACGTTTGTGAAGTCCATTGCTGCACAATGGGAAGCCGTCTGCCGCTGCCAAAAGCTTTAGCACTTACCCGCAATCCCGGGGCGGCCTGCCGCCGCTTATATTCGTTCAGGTCAACGAGTCGCAGCACCCGTCGTATTTCGGCCTCGTCCACCTCCTGCAGCGCCTTCGTGATTTCTTCCCGGCTTTGCTGCAGCTCGATATAGCGGTAGAGAATGGCGTCGAGCACATCGTACTCCGGCAGGGAGTCCGTATCCTTCTGATCGGGACGCAGCTCAGCGCTCGGCGGCTTGGTGATGATGGCATTGGGGATGAGCTCCCGGCCGTACCAGCTGTCGTTGAGCCAACGGCACATCTCAAAAACCTCGGTTTTGTATACGTCGGCAAGTACTGAAAGCCCGCCCGCCATATCCCCGTACAAGGTACAGTAGCCAACCGCCATCTCTGATTTATTTCCCGTGTTGAGAAGCATGTGACCAAACTTGTTTGATACGGCCATGAGCAGCACCCCGCGGCTGCGGCTCTGCAGGTTTTCCTCCGCAATTCCAAAGGCAGTACCCTCGAAGAGCGGGGCTAAAGCATGCAGATAAGCGTCATACAGGTTTTTGATGGGGATTTGCTCGAACTGAATACCCAGGTTTTCCGCCAGCACGCGCGAGTCTTCCACACTGCCGCCGGACGAAAAAGCCGAAGGCATTGTAATCGCCGTCACATTCTCCGGTCCAAGGGCTTCCGCGGCAATCACGCTCACCAGGGCGGAATCAATGCCACCGCTCAGGCCCAGCACAACTTTGCTGCCGAAGGCCGTCTTTCTCAGATAATCGCGAAGTCCCATCACAAGCGCCCGGAACAGCCGCTCGGGTCGCGCAGGAAGCTGCACCTCAGCGGCCGGACCTTCGGTATCCCATCGTCCGTCTTTTTTGAAGAGCGTTACATCCTCCGTGCCGGTTCCGAAAAGCGCCGCCCGGCAGATAATTTCCCCGCGGGCATTCAGCGCCATACTGTCACCATCAAAAATAAGCTCCGTATTGGCACCGGCCTGATTCACGTAAATAATCGGCAGTTCCAGCTTTTCCGCGTGGTTCTGAAGCATACGCGCACGCAGCTCCGGCTTTTTCTGCGTGAATGGGGAAGCCGAAATATTGATCAGCACTTCCGCCCCGTCCCGCTTCAGTTCCTCTGCCGGATTGATATCGTACACGTGGTAAATCACCTCGTTTTCGTTGTTCCAGATGTCCTCACAAATCGTGATACCGAGTTTCACGCCCTTAAAAGAAACGGTTTTGCGTGAAGTCTCCGGCTCGAAGTAGCGGAACTCATCAAACACATCATAGGTAGGCAGCAGGCTTTTGCGTGCCGTTTGCAGGATTTTGCCGTGCTGCGCCAGCAAAGCTGCGTTATACAGCGGGCGGCCGGCTCCGTTTCTGTTGCGTACCGGTGATCCGAAAATCACGCCCGTCTCACCGGTTGAAGCGATGAAATCCTCAACATGCCGCTCAATGGACCGGATAAAATCGCGGCGCTCGAGCAAATCAAGCGGCGGATATCCGCACACGCAAAGCTCGGGAAACACCAGCAAATCCACCTCATCCTGAAGGGCTGTTTCATAGGCCTCACGCATAAGCCTGAGATTTCCGGAAATATCACCAATGGTGGGGTTCAGCTGTGCGAGTCTGATTTTCATATTCTGTAAAGCAGTTAAGTTGAGTACCTTTTAAGCTTTTCAATTCCGGCTGCATTTCCGGTTTTAGCAAACGCGCCATCCTTCAATCCAAACCTGTATGCCCCACGCTGAATTCCCGCTGCAAGGCCATCCCGCAAACGAGATCCGGATCGAACGACTTCCCCGCAAAGAGCTGGGCCGGCTTTCTGAACTGAACTTCGAAATTTTCCGGGAAAAACGCATCATCAACCACAAAACCCATCCCTTTCTGGTCATCCTCGCAGCCTTCGCGGGTGACATCCCGGTGGGCTTCAAAATCGGATACGGCAGAAAAGAAGGTGAATTTTACTCGGCCAAGGGCGGGGTGCTGCCGGGCTTTCGGCGCCGGAAACTTGCCGACACCATGATGAAGCAAATGCTCGAAATTGCCCGGGAAGCACGCTATGAAGTTTTCACGTACGACACTTTTCCGAACATGAATCCGGGCATGCTGATTATGGGCTTCAGTTACGGCTTCCGGGTGACCTATGCCGGCTACAACGCCCGCTACAACGACTACCAAATCACCCTAAGCCTCAAGCTGAAGGACCTTCCCGCCTCAAAGCTTTTGAAGTAAAAGCCCGAAATCCTTATTCATTTCAATAAAACGCCTCAGCACTTTCTCACAAAAATCATCATCCACAAGCGCCTTCACATCCTCCGGGTTTTCCGCCATAGTTGCGTCTATTTTGAAGGTCTGTTCATAAGGCCCGGCTTCAAATTTGATGAGATAGCGGTTATTCCACATAAAGATGGTAATCATCATCTGCGGGTGCGGTACGGTGCCAAGGGTTTTCATGGGATGGTTTTGGAATTCGGGTTTCAGTTTACCGGGCTATTCCGGCTTTTCTTTTTTTTCGGGGGATGTGTACCTGCGCAGCTCATTTTTCCTGCCCGTGCGGCGGCTGTTTGATGTAGCGCAACGGCAGGTGGTCCCCCGTAATGACCTCCTGCGCCTGATCCCGCACAAACAGCGGAAAAACAGGCATCTGCCGGATCTGTGCTGCATTAAACCAGCCAATGTCTTCAAGCATTTGCTGCCCGCCTGCCATCTCAGGATCGATTCCAAGGGAAACTTCCCCAGAGAGCACCTCACAGCGGAAATACAGTTCCAGCGCATGCCAGCTGCCGCTGATGTATTCGGATACAAAAACCGCTTCGGCTACTTTCACATTGAGTCCGGTTTCTTCCCGTAACTCACGGGCAACGGCCTGTTCGGCTTCCTCCTGAAACGCAACGCCTCCGCCGGGCGGCATCCAGAAGGGCTCGCTGCGGGTGGGTGAGTTGATTTTCACCAGCAGCAGTTTGTCGTCCTGTACGACGAGCCCGCAGGCCCTCACACGAAGACGGCCTGCAAAAGGATTGGAAGCTTGGGTCATGCGGAGCAATTCAGCTTTCGGTTCAGGCTTTGGCTTCTTTGGCAGGCTGCGGATTGCTGTTTTGCGCCTCCTTTAGTGCCTGCGCAGCTTTCACAAAATGCACAAACAGCGGCTGCGGTTCAATTACTTTGCTCTTCAGTTCCGGATGAAATTGCACGCCCACAAACCACGGATGATCGGCTACCTCAATAATTTCAACCAGATTCCGCTCAGGATTCACCCCCGACATCCGAAGTCCGCCGGCTTCAAGCTGTTCGCGGAACGCATTGTTGAGTTCAAAGCGATGGCGGTGACGCTCCTCAACCTGCCCTGTTGCATACGCTTCCCGGGCAAAACTGCCTTCCTGAAGATCGCAGGTAAACAATCCCAGCCGCATGGTACCACCGGTCTCAAGCTGATTTTGCTGATCTTCCATGAGATCAATAACCGGCCAGCTCGTATCCGGATTAAACTCGGTGCTGTTTGCACCTTCCATGCCGCAAACGTTTCGGGCGAATTCAATTACCGCGCACTGCATACCCAGACAAATGCCGAAAAACGGGATTTTTTGTTCCCGCGCAAACTGTACGGCCGTCAGCTTACCGGCAACGCCGCGCGGCCCGAAGCCGGGGGCAACCAGAATACCGTGTAAGCCATCGAGCTTTTTGGCCACATTTTCGGGCGTCACTTCGTCGCTTTGAATCCAGTGCAGCTGCACCTTCGTGTCGTTCATGGCACCGGCGTGAATCAGGGACTCCACGATCGAGATATAGGCGTCGTGGTGCTCCACATATTTGCCAACCAATCCGATATTGACGGATTTCCGGGGATGGGTTACGGCCCGCACAAAAGATTTCCACCGTTCAAGCTCCGGCTCTTCAGCACACGTGAGATCAAGCTTTCGGATTACCCGACGGTCAAGACCTTCATCGAGCATAAGCAGCGGTACTTCGTAAATGGATTGGGCATCGATAGAAGCAATTACATCGGCCACATCCACATTACAAAACTGCGCAATTTTGGCGCGGATACCCGCATCGAGCGGCACCTCTGCACGGCAGACCAGAATATCGGGCTGCAAACCGATTTCATAAATCGTCTTCACCGAGTGCTGCGTCGGCTTGGTCTTGAGCTCGCCGGCAGCTTTCAGATACGGCACCAGCGTAAGATGGATGGAAAGCGTATTTTGCTTGCCGATATCGAAGCGAAGCTGACGCATGGCTTCGATGTAGGGCAGCCCTTCAATATCGCCAACCGTGCCGCCGACCTCCACAATTACCACATCGTATTTCCCCTCCTCTCCGAGCGCAAGCACCCGCGACTTAATCTCATCCGTGATGTGCGGCACAACCTGTACTGTTTTGCCGAGATAAGCCCCGCTGCGCTCTTTCATGATGACATCATAATAGATACGCCCGGTCGTCACATTGTTTTGCTGCGAAGTGCGGATACCCAGAAAGCGCTCATAATGACCAAGATCCAGATCGGTCTCTGCACCGTCATCGGTTACGAAGACCTCCCCGTGCTCGTACGGATTCATCGTGCCGGGGTCAACATTAATGTAAGGATCGAGCTTCTGAATCGTGACTCGAAGCCCCCTCGCCTCAAGCAGCTTGGCTAATGATGCACAAATGATGCCTTTCCCAAGCGAAGAAGTAACTCCGCCTGTCACAATAATATATTTAGTTGCCATTGAATGGATTAAATCAAGATGAGTAGAAGCGTTTCGGCAAAAAAAGGCGGAAGATAAGGAAATTAGCCTTGCTGACCCTTTATTTTCTCATCAAGCCAGGCATTGGCTTCTTTCAGCTTGCGATGCTGAAAAAAGTAGAAGATCACGTTAATCAGGAAGAAAACGACGATCAGATTAAACCATACGGTGCTCAGCTGCGTGATTTCATAGTAAAAGCTAAGCGTAAAAAACAGAACAAAGCCAAAATTCAGCGCCATCATCAGCATTACTTTCCTGAATTTTCCGGTCAGCTTTTGACGCTGTTCTGCAAAACCAAGCTCTTTGGCACCTTGTCCCAGCTGAATTTCAATAAACAAGCGGATACGCTCTTCATGTACTTCTTCAGGAGATCTTCTTTCAGTTGAAGCTTGAGACATGTCAGAATACAATAGTTTAGTGCAGAAAAATATTTAAAATTAGTGTCAGTTTCGGTCCTGAATGGCGCGTTCGATGGCGTCCCGTGCCAAATCGCTTACGCTTCGGCGGCTATTGAAAACTTCATACACCTGATAAACCCCAAGCATGGTTACTACACAGCCAAACAAACTCAGAAAGGCGGCAAGCCAGATCGGCTGAACGAGATTGAGAATTGAGACCATGGTAACCAAGGCACCCAAAAAAAGCTGCGCAGCACCGCTGATGAGATAGAAAAGGTTAACCGATTTGGCATGCCTCGCGAGCTTCTTCAAACTCAGACGACCGGACTGCGCGGTTTCCCCCTCGGCCTGGGGTATTTTGGGCTTGCCGGAAGGCGTTAAATCATTCATAAACAGTAGGACAGTTTGCTTTGCGGTAGTTAAGCATTTCTCTTTACTAAAATAAAGTCTTTATGCAGTACTTCAATTCGTTATTTTGTGCCTTTTCTCAAACCTGAAATACCGCCTCTGATGGAAGAAAACAACGACTTTATTTACGGCATTCACCCGGTTCAGGAAGCGCTCGACAATCCGCAGACGGGGGTGGAAAAGGTGTATCTGCGTCAGAACATGCGGGGTGCACCCGTAAACCGTATTACGGAAGCCGCTTCAGCGCGTAAAGTACCGGTCCTGAACGTTCCGGGCAAAAAGCTGAATGAACTCGTCGGACGCGTGAACGATCAGGGGGTAGTCGCACAGCTTTCGGGCATAACCTATACCGAACTTGAAAACTGGCTTCAGGACACTGATTTAAAAACGCTCCCCTTTGTGGTAGTACTCTCTGAAATTGAAGACACCCATAATTTCGGGGCGATCCTGCGGAGTGCGGCGGCGGCGGGTGCAGCAGCTGTGATCGTACCCAAGCACCGGCAGGCACCGGTTAATGCCACCGTATTTAAAACTTCAGCTGGTACCGCGGGCAAAATTCCCATCATAAGAGTTACCAACCTGAATCAGGCTATCGCTACCCTCAAGGAAGCGGGTTTTTGGTTTGCAGGGCTGACTGCACAGGCAGACCGTACAATTTGGGATGAAAACTACGATGCCCCCATGGGCATTGTCATTGGCAGCGAAGGCAGCGGCATTCGGAAAAAAACGGCCGAGCTTTGTGACTTCCACCTTTCTGTACCCATGTATAACGGCGTTGAATCCCTCAATGCTTCGGTAAGCGCAGCCCTTGTGCTGTTTGAAATTACCCGTAAGCGACTCAGCCGGAATTAATCCATCACTTGAAGCGTAAAACGACCCCGCCTCAAAACAAAAAACCCCGCTGGCAACCGGAGCTGCAAGGGGGCTTTTTGGTAAACGTCAGATGGTTTAAATGTCTCGCTTAGGGCATTTTCATCATGTAACCAACGCCGTGCAGCGTAACGAGATAGCGCGGATCATCGGGATGAAGCTCAATTTTAGAGCGCAATTTGGAAATGTGCACATCAACCGTACGGGTGTTGGTGCTGTATTCGTAACGCCATACGTGCTCAAGCAGGGTGTCGCGCGATACCGGCTCGTTTGAGTTGGCAACAAGGAAGCGAATCAGCTCAACCTCGCGTGTTGTGAGATCGATCTCTTCCCCATCAGGGCGCACAACTTTGCTGTGATTCAGGTTGATGAGCACTTCTCCGAGTGTAACACTCTCAATTGGGCCCGGTTTGCTGTAGGTACTGATGCGACGCATACGTGCCTGAATGCGGGCTAAGAGCTCCTTCACCCCGAACGGCTTGGTCATATAGTCATCGGCTCCGATGTTGAGTCCAGTTACTTTATCAATCTCCTGATCACGCGCCGTTAGTATAATGATGGGGAAGTTGAATTTCATTTCACGGACTTTCTTGCACACTTCAAAGCCGCTCATGCCCGGCAGCATGATATCAAGAAGCATCAGATCGGGCTGAAACTCAGGGATTTTATCGATAGCATCGTTGCCGTTCTCTACGATAAAAACTTCGTAGCCTTCATTTTCCAGGGTATCACGCAGGGTAAATACCAAACTTGGCTCATCTTCGCAGATGAGAATCTTTTTTTTAGACATATTCTGCTTTGCTTTCTTCTTCATTTTGTTTTGGTCTGTGTTGTTTTGAAAATGTTGCGTTCGCGGCTATCGGAAAGGAAATGGTGAATGTAGAACCCTTTCCATACGTGCTGCTTAGGGAGATTTGCCCCCCGTTTCTTTCTGTTAAGTTCTTTACGATGGAAAGGCCAAGTCCATGACCTTTCGTTCTTGCTGTAAGCGTATCCTCAACCCGGTAGAATTTTTCAAAGATTAGTTTTTGAGATTCTGCCGGTATTCCCGTACCGCGGTCTTCAACCTCAATGAAGACTTTCTTTTGATTGGAATAAACATGAATACCAAGGTACTTCTCATTTTGCGAATATTTAACCGCATTCTCAATGAGATTTCCAAGTATGGTTTCGAAACTGTTTTGATCTACATTAATTTTGGGAATGTCATCTTCTATGTGAAGGTCAAGTTCTACGTTGTTCTGATTCAGGAAACCCTGCTGCTCGTGCAGATGGTCTTTTACCAGGCTGTCAGGCTGAAGGAGCATGGGCTTGAGAGTAAGCTGACCGGCCTCGGTTCTTGCTACGTCCAGCAATTTTTCGATCATCTTGCGCAGGCGCATGCTTTCGGTGAAAATGTGCTCTCCGTAAGATTGAAGACGTTCAGGAGTCGTCACCCGCCCGTCGGCCAAATTTTCGCCGGCAGCCTGCATCACGGCCAGTGGTGTCTTTAGCTCATGCGTTACATTAGCCAGAAAAGATGCCTGCCGCATACTCAGCTCCCTGTCCCGCTTGGAGACAATGTACAAAAATAATAGGCTGAACATGAGCGTAAACACCGTGACGGCAAGCACCGCAATGTTCCTAACAAGAGTTGCTTTGGATGCGGCAACTTCAGGCGTTTCAATGTGCCGCATTTTCAGATTCCAGTCTTCAAGAATGCCCGAGAAGCGGGCAATAAAATCATGGTCGCGGCTGATGTCCTTATTGGCAGCATCGTTAGATACCAGCACCTGACGCTGGGTCCAGTCATCAAGATAAACCAATACGCCGGACTCCGCAGCATCGCCGAAACGATGCCTGATTTCAGGTCCAACCACACCCGAAATCAGGTAGTCCCGGTTGATAGGCATCGAAATGTAAGCAACGGTTTCCGCTTCATCCGGATTGAAAAAAACAAAATTGAAGGTAAAATAAGAATCAGTCATCATGTAGGCGGTCCACTTGTACGTAGAGGACAGCACATTCATGCGTGTACTTACCAGACCGACTCCACGACAGACCTGTTCCGGAATATTCGAAGCCTCAACCAAACGGTCAGAAGCGCCATCAAACCTTAGCACCTGCGCTTCCCCTGAGCAAATTCGATCTCCATCAAACGTAAAGAAAATATCATCAAACAACTGGTCTGCACTTGCATGCCGCAGATACTGCAACAGCGGCTCAGGAATAGCATCCGGAGATTCGGCAACGCGTCGGATTTCGGATGCTTCCAAGCGCCACAAGTTGCCGCTATTCTGACGCAATCTAACCCGCACCCACTGGGATAAATCATCCAGCTGTTCACGGTTCTTCTCCACAGATGTAGTAACCGCACTCATATGCAGCGCATAAATGGAGTACAAATTCATACCCGTAAGCGCAAGGACACCAATGATGCCAAGCGCAAGTAACATTCTGCGGGTACTAAAAATGTTGTTCATAAATAAAGGGATGCCGCTTTGGATAAAAATCTTTTAATATTCTGTGTGTTGGCTGTCAAAGCTGATAATTCAATTGGTAAACCCTTATCAGGGCTTCGTCACTTGGTTAGTACTTTGAATCACCACAGTATTCAGGCATACAGTTCTGAACAGCGGAATTAATTTACAAAATATAGTTTACATTTTCACGACAGCCTAAGCTACTGTTATTTATAAATTATACCGGCTCAGCTAATCAGATGATCTAATTGTAAAACAGCTCCGCAAACGAAGGTTTGGAACTAATATTTCAAGCTACTTCTGAAAAAACACTGTTCCTATAAGTTTATCCGGCAGCAGTTTAATTCAGGTGCGAATAACACGGATCAAGCAGCTTAAAACGCAAAAATCTGATGCGTTAAAAAATTTATGTCGAAATCTGATGGATTGTGCTTGTTTTCAATGCGAGTGTATTAGTACATTAGTACACCATTACATAAAACCTATATTAAAATGATTTCAGCCGAAAACCTTTTCTTTACATACCCCAAAACTTCCCCGCTGTTTGAAAGCTTCAGCTTCCGGATTAAGGCGGGTGGTATCTACGGATTGCTGGGCCTCAACGGCGCGGGGAAAACCACGCTGATGCGGCTGATGGCCGGGCTGCTGTTTCCGCAAAGCGGCAACTGCAATTTTATGGGCAAGCCCAGCTCAGAGCGGCACCCGGTTCAGCTTGCGGAGTGTTATCTGGTGCCGGAGCAGTTCAGCCTGCCTGACCTCAGCATTACAGGGTATCTGCGCCTTGTTGCGCCTTTTTACCCAAAGTTTGACGAGGCTTTTTTTGAGGAAGCCATCTCGCTCTGGGGGCTCGACCGGAACCAGCAGCTTTCGCAACTTTCGTTTGGTCAGCATAAGAAGATGCTGCTGGCCTTCGCTTTTGCCCTTAACACCAAACTGCTGCTGCTCGATGAGCCGACCAACGGACTCGATATCCCCGGCAAAAGTCAGTTTCGCAAACTGCTTGCCGGGCTTGATACAAGCGAACGATGTATCCTGATTTCCACGCATCAGGTGCGCGATGTGGGTCAGCAGCTCGATCATCTGCTGGTTCTGAAAAACGGCAGCATGGTGGTTTCCGATAGTTTGGCAAACCTCAGTTCGAATTGGCACTGTACGGTTCTGCAGGAATCGGAGCGCGACCGGGCGGTGTACGCAGAGAAGCAGCTGGGCGGATACCGCGCGGTTGTCCCCGCGGCCTCAGATACAGCGCCGGAGACGGAATTCGATCTCGAACTTTTCTTTAACGCCGCTATCCATGAGCCGGCGGCTTTTTCGACAACTCTTTACGCCAAATCAACCGTCTGATGCAAGTTTCTTCCCAAACTCCGATGCCCGCTGTTGCCCCCTCAGCCGGCTTTTCTTTCGAGCGTATCGGGCAACTTCTGTACTGGCACTTCACCGAACAAAAACGGCTCTGGCTATATGCGGCCCTGCTCGTAGCCGGACTAGTCGCGGTATTTGTTCTTGTCTTTTTTCTTTTTTCGGATGATCTCCGAATTGTCGTAAATCAGGCAACTGCCGCTACAGAAGGGCAGTCGTTGGGCGTTACGCTTTCCTTTTATATGATAGCGGGCCTCTATTTCAGCAGCCGGATTTTCCGGAATCTCCATAACCCGGACAGCGGCTGGCAATATTTAATGCTGCCAGCAAGCAAGTCCGAGAAGTTTGCCGCAGCATGGCTGTTCACGGGCCCCCTCTACACGATCGCAGCTTTTTCCTATTTATGGATCCTCAAAACCATCCTCATGCTGATTGTTTCGCTTACAACCAGCGAAACGATGAGCATCCCGGCTTTGGTCAGCGGCACAGAAGTCAGCCTTTTAAAATCGTACTTCTTCTGGCAGACTTTTTTCCTGTGGGGATCGGTGTATTTCAGGAGTCAGCATTTCCTGAAATCAGCCAACACCGCAGTCGCAGCAGGCCTGACCCTGTTTGGGATTGTGATTTCCGGATGGATGCTGAGCGGCAACAGCTTCATCGGTTTTTTCACCTTCATGGGTGATTTCCGCGAAAGCACCAGGTTGGTGCTTATATGGCAGCTGATTCAGCTCAGCATTGCGGCGCTAATGCTCTGGCTCGGTTACACCGCGCTCAAAAAGAGCGGGTTACGGCCATGAAGTTCGATCCCAATCAGCCGATTTATCTGCAAATCGCGGAACATTTCTGCCGGCAGATTCTGAGTAAAGAGCTTGCCGGAGGCGCGCGCATCCCCTCGGTGCGGGAAGTCGCAGCCCTGACCGAAGTAAATCCGAATACCGCCATGCGCGCCTACCATCACCTGCAGGAACAGGGCATCATAGAACAACAGCGTGGCATCGGCTATTTCACCACGGACAATGCCTACGAACTCGTACTCGAACAGCAGCGCAGGGAATTTCTCAGCAGCGAACTCCCCCGCTTCCTTGAAAAGCTCGAGCAGCTCGGCTACACGCTTGAAGACCTTCCTGCACTGGTCTCATCCCAAAACCTCCGATGAACACTTCCTTTCGATTACACAATAACTAAATCCAGGCTATGAAAACCAAAATTGCGCTCACACTCATTACCTCCGGATTACTCATCCTCCTCATTTTTGAACTTGACCGGTTTGCCAACAACCACAGTCCGGCTACGGCTGAGGAAGATCACCTCTTCAGCCTGCGCGTTGAAGTGCTGCACGAAGAAGATGTATTCCGGCTCACAAGCCTCCACGGATTCAATTTTTTGGAGGATATTCGAGGCAGCAGCGGACTCAACATCAAGATTAATCATCTCAGCCTGCCGCTTAAGGGCAGACATCTGATCACCAATAAAAACATTCGCCCGTCGGCACTTCTTGCAACGATGGAAGAAGATGCACATCTTGAAGACACTGTCTTTGCATTTTGGATGGTTTATGACGATCAGGAAATCATCCTCGAAAGCATACACGGCACAAAATGGGAGCGGCTCAGCCTGTCGTGCCGTGCTGCTTTAGGGCCGAAATGCGACGCCCGTGTGACAGATTCGGGAATCGGATTTTACCAGCTGCAGTAACAGTACAGGAAGCTGATTCTGAATATTATTTTATAAGCTAACGACCACAGGGTTTGACACGAAAACTTTTAGAGACTGTTCATTTTGAGTGATTTTATTAGCGTATCATTCTAAAATCACAGATTAAGGTTGTATTTTAGGCAATACAATTCAGTAAAATGCTAATCTGTTTTATTACCCATACTTCCTAATTGATTCTGATATATGGCTCTCTCATGGTCTGGTTTTGGAAAGCTTTTTTCAGGTAAAAGTTCTGAAGAGGAAGACTTTATAAAGCGGGTACAACTGTTTTGCGATCTATCCCGACGTGAACGGGTGAAAGTGCAGCGACTTATGCACTTCAGGGTATATGAAGAGGGGGAGTATATTTTTCACAAAGGTCAGCCCGGCGCGGCTTTCTATGTAATCCGAACCGGGCACGTGCAGATTGTCACACCCGCTTCACCGCCCATTATACTTGCGGAAGTATCACCTGGCGAAGTGATTGGTGAATTGGCTATACTGGATGAAACACCCCGGTCCGCAAGTGCCCTCACCTCGGAAAAGACGGAAACCCTGGCCATTTTCAAAGGTGATTTTGATGCCTTTATGCTCAGTGAGCCGGTCATTGCAGCCAAAATATACCGCAGGCTTGCCATTATTATTGGAAACAGACTGAAAACCACCAATGCCCTGCTTCAGACTCAAACTGAAAAGAGCGCAGAAAAGACAATGTGATGCGTAATCCGCAAAGCGATACCGAAGTTAAGCGCAGAACACGTACTTATGTACTTGTAAGCAGCATCGTTTTTCTGCTCACAACCGGTTACGTGCTTTGGTCAATCCGCCCGTTGTTGCTGCCCGTCGTTTTCGGTGCATTGCTGGCTTATGTGAGTCAGCCTGTTGTTGCGCTCTTAATTCGTAGGGGATTTCCCAAATTACTCAGCGTGCTGCTGTTTGTTACCTTCTTTATCACGCTGCTTTTTTATGCCTTCGTTTTTGTAAAGAATCAGATTCCCGACAGAGATGAACAGGCGGAACTGCGTACCGTTGCGATGTATCAGCTTAACGAGCGCTACGAAAGCCTCATTGAAACTTCCGAACAGAACACCACTTTTGCCTTTGGCCTTCGCTTCCTCATGCAGGAAACGCATCCGCTGATTGATAACCTCAACTTTTTTCTGGCCCTCGAGCCGGAAGAACAGCGATCTTTTGAAGCCCGAATGGATAGCCTGAAGCACACAAGTCCCCGCTATGGGCGCATGCTTCAGTATCATCGTGAAAACCAGAATCTGAGATTATACACCAGCGATCTCTCCCTTTCAGAAGCTATTCTTACCGGTCAGCGCACCATTAACACGCGTGAACCCGCAGATCAGGAGCGGGAAGGCGGTTCAACCCTGCTGCTTATCTTTGGCTTCTTTTCCACCTGGCTCATTATGCCGGTTATTTTCTTTTTTCTTTTGCTGGATGAAGGTCGCTTCAGGCGCAAACTCATCTCAATGGTACCCAACATTTTCTTTGAAACAGCCCTGACATCCTTATATAACGTTGACAAAGCAATCGGCTCTTACCTGCGGGGCACGCTGCTCGAAAGCCTGGCTGTATTCACTGCATTTCTGATATTACTAAGCCTCATAGGCTTCAACTTCACGGTTTCAGTCCTAATAGGAATTGTAGCAGCTGTGGCAAATATCATCCCGTTTATTGGCCCGGCCGTAGGGATTATTCTGGTGATAGCATATGCGCTTATCATTGATGAAATCAATAGCATTCTTCCATTTATCAATACCGCAAATCTGGTTTACTTTGCGGGCTTAGCCGCCATTTTGATTCAGGTGTTGGATAACATGCTGCTCAAACCGCTCATTTTGGGCGGAGCGACAGACCTGCATCCGATTCTTGTTTTTTTCGTCGTAGTTGCCGGCGGTGTAATGTTCGGTTTCTGGGGTGTACTTTTTTCGATTCCGGTAATTGTAATCATTAAAGTAAGTGCTACAACCATCCATGAACGGCTTTTGCTGTATCAGATCATCCGGCTTTAGAACAAATTTAAAAAAATGCCGTAACTGCAAACCTTGAGACGATAAACGTCTCATATTAAACAAGCACTAACACTAAATTGTGCGAAAAATATGCAGTATAACAGCTTAAATTTACACAAGAATTAAAGTTTGCCTATCTTACACAGATAGACCAATCTGAAATCAACCGCTTTTAATAAACCCCAAAATCCTTACAAGCATGCATTTAAAACTCGTTTCAGCCTGTGCATTAACATTCATCATCATATTTACCACCTCGTTGAATGTAAACGCTCAACCTATTCTAAATGATAATGATGAGCTCCTGAATGAAGCACGCTTTATGCTTGGTATCAGCAGCATGGACTTCACATTCAGAGACAGAGACCTGATGACCATTGCCGGTGAAAACGACTTCACCTATCAGTTCAATGGTGACGTTTACACCGCATACATCGGAAGCGGAAAGTTTACGGGCCTAAGCGTTTCATTCGGAACCAACACTGAGTCATTTTTTTCATCTGCGCTTGCCGACTCTCTGCTTGAATTCGGTCCGGAGAATGCGATCGCAAATGAGGCTGATGTCCGCTTTCTGAACGTCAGGGCAAGCCTTGGGGGCAATAGTCAGCTCTGGCAGAACATCATGCGTCAGGATCTCAACCTGTATCTGCCAATAAGGGTACACTTAAACTATTTCAACGTGTATTATGATACTGCCAATGAACTCAAGGATATCTTCAACGCCGCATTTCAGCAGGATTTCAGACCACTCAATAAGCTTGAGGCATCTTTCAACATCGGTCTTGGCGTAAACTACAGAACCGACCGCTTTTTCCCGCTGCTACAGGACAGACTTTTATTTGATCTGCACTTTACCAGAGGTTTAGGAGCAAATATACAGTACACCGATGGCGACATGTTTTACGGCGGCGCCCGTCATGATGAAGTAAATGCCTCCGTGCATTTCCTGCGCATCTTAGGACAAACCTCACTTGTTACAGGATTTCGACATATTCAAACCCGTTCAAACCAGGACGGTTTCGACGATTTCTTCGCGATGCTTAATGATCCGGACATCTTTGAATCGTCTCATTCCTCCCTGATGTTTTTTGTAGGTATTAAGTTTTAAGCATGTGAATAAATCTGCCAAAGATACCCTCCATATTGTCCGGATAAGCCTCAGGGGCTTATCCGGATGCTTTTTTTAGACCGCGCTGCAACCTCCTGAAATATTTATGGTTAGCTTCGGCTAACATTTCACGCCCAAAGTAACACCGCCATGAAACCCTTCCGCCCTCCCTTCCTGCTGCTTCCCCTCGTAATTCTTTTCTTTTTACCGTTTGTTGCAAACGGGCAACAATATGTACAAACACTTCCTAAACCAGCAGATACGGAGCAAACTTCGATCCGGGCACTTACAGATGCTGTACGCGCCGCAAACGGGGACTATTATCTCGTAGATCGAAGGAATTCAACAATTTCGATACTTGATCCAAATGGTGATTTGATCGAAGTGATTAATGGTTTCGTAGGACCGGCCGGCACCATTCAGCTTCGCAGCCCGCTTCGTATTGCAACCGGCCCCAATAACAGGCTTTACATCGCAGATGACAGGAACAATGAAATCTATGTTATTGAGGATTTACAGTACCTGCGTACCATCGGTGAATCAGGGCGTATGCCAGGACAGTTCAGCAGGATACGCGATATTGCCGTTGACAGCGACAATTACCTGTATGTGCTTGATGAAAGGGCCAATCGTGTGGATATTTTTGATGATCAGGGCCGCTTTGTAAACTGGATAGGAGGGCCTGAACGGGGTGAACCCAGGTTATTTGGGGATTTGCGCGGTATTGGTATTAATGGGGCTAATCAGCTTTATGTACTTGAAAACAACCCTGCAAGCCTGCATATTTTTTCCGATTCCGGTAAGCACATTCGCACGTTCCACAGCTTAGGTAGTGCAGGCAGTACGATTGAAAACGGACGCTCGCTTACCGTTTTCCAAAATGGTGATTTTTCCGTCCTTGATGGTGATAACGGCACCTTCAGCACCTTCAGCAAAAACGGAGAATTCATACAGCGTACCGGCCGTAGTGCACGCATGAGCTCCCCCGGTATTTTCCGTGATCCGCTGATTCTGCGTGCCTCTATTGAAAGTCCCAATACCTTACTGGTCATTGACGCCGGCGACAATAATGTGCAGGAATACGTGTACAGTTTTCAGCCGGAAGATTTCAGCAGGACCGAAAAAATACAGCTCGAGCACTTAACAGAAAGCATTCCAGCATTTTCAGATGCCGTTTTTGCACCCAATGGCGTGATGTATTACATACCGGATGGCAGTCAAAGTGAAGTTGTAGCGCTTGATCTGAATTACGGGGAAGTACGTTTCCGGTTGCCCGCCCAGCGTGCACACCGGCTCGCGACCGACAATAACAGCCGCGTATATATAGTCGATCAACACCGCAGGTCAAACGAAATCAATATCTTTAGTAGTGCCGGCGTGCTTGAACTGAGCCTGGGTCAGGATATTGCCAACCCCCTGCAAAGTCCTGAAGCCATTACTGTTAAAAGTGACGGCACCATCATCGTAGCGGACGCTTCACACCCGCGCCTTCATCAATGGGCGGCAAACGGAGAGTACCTCGGTGACGAAATTTCTCTCCGCCAACTCGACCATCGAAATATTTCGATTATACGCACTGACAGCCGGGATAACATTTACCTGCTCGATGGTTCTGAAAACGAAATCTACCGCCTCAATGCGGCAGGCATGCTCACCGATCCGCAACCGCTAACGGTATCCGGATACAATCCGGAGCGGGGAAATGCTGAAATAAGCTGGTTCGATATAGATTTGTCTGATCAGCTCCACTTATTCAATAATGAAACACTGCAATACTATTTATTTGAGTGGGAACCCAGTATTCAGTCCATCAATACCCCAAATCTGCTCTTCAAATTTGGCAGATCCGGGGAGAACGAGCTTGATTTCATGCGCACTGGTGCCGTAGCACTGAATCCGCATCAGCTCACAGCTCATGTAATGAACAATCGCGGCCGGGAAGTAAAGTCCATCGGCATCACCATAAGGCCGCCCAAACCTGACCTCGACTCCTTTGTTTTTTCGGTTGATGAGGAGGGCTTTTTGCACATTCGCCCTAAGGATGGCTTCGACGGGGTAACAAGCAGCTTCAGTTTAGCCATAGAAAACCTCGAAAACGGCGAGCTCGAAATCATAAGTTCGGATAATCAGACGATTTCCGTGAATTACGCAGATCAGCGCAATGAACTGCTAAATTTTCGGATTATGGGTGCAAGTGCGGGAAACCTGAGTGAACCCAGTGAAGCATTTCAGGACTACATTGGCTACGGCCGATATCTCGCTTCTCAGGAATTATTCATACACGCCCTCGAACAGTACGGACGTGCGCCCGGCTACTACTCCAATACTGACCCTGAAATGGTCAACTTTATTGCGCGGCAGTATATCAACTGGGGTCAGACGCTCACAAACCGCGGGGAAGCCTACCTTACTACGCTCATTTTACGGAATGCCAGCACGCTTATTGATGAGCGTGATCCCCTCACAAGAGATATCAGCGAAGTCCTCATTACGCTGTATAATACACTGGGACGCCGGGGCGCTTATGATGTACTCATAGAAAGCACCGATAATTTATTGGGTATCACATCACCTTCAATCGTTGATGAAGTAAGCCGTACAATAGGTCAGGTAGCTGCAGGGATGGCACGTACCGGTGTTGAACAGCGCATTCTGCAAAGCATTGAAATCTACAACCGCATGCTTGAGTGGGCCGATCAGCCTGACTGGGCGCTCAGCGGGCTTGCAGCTTCTCAGCTCAGTTACTTTGAACTGCTCGAACGTACAAATGCCCCGCATCACCTCAGCAGTTTGCGCATAAACCGCGCACAGCAAGCGGTGGAGGAAGCACTTGAAAAGATTCGTTTGGTTAATAACCTCTACAACGAAACCCGCATACTCCAACTTCGCATCCTGAATTATCAGGGGCAGCACGATCAGGTCATGGAGATCGCAGAACAGGAGCTTACCGATCAGATACCGGGCATGGATCAGCGTTTCGAACGCCTCTACCGATTACATGGCGGCAAGGCTATGCTTGCGGCCGGTGAATACAATCGGGCTATCTTCAATTTCACAGAGTTGCTTCAGCTGGATCAGGGGGATACAGATGTTCAGCTCATGCTTGCGGATGCTTATTTCAGGGATGGGCGCTATGCGGAAGCACAGGGTATTTACCGGCAGTTACAGCTCCGCAACCCGGATGAAGCCCTCTATCAGGGGCTGACAGGCCGTACCGAATTCGCTCTTGGTAACTACGCGGAAGCCTCCTTTCAGCTTGAGCAGGCCATTCGCGCCAACCCCGATATCAACTGGTTCTACGGAGAACTCGCCCGTGCATTCTTTATGGACGGCAAATACACCGAAGCATTAGCCTACTTTGAGCTTAGCGTGAGTGAAACCACAAACCGGCTCTCAGCTGCGCGGCAGCGTCAGCTTCCACAGCAGGCGCAAGCTGAAATACGCAGCGAACTGGAAACCTACCTTTTTGAACAAGGCGTGGCAGCTTCCCGTATTCGGGATTATGAAACAGCACAACAGGCCCTTCAAAGTCTGGTTGAGCTCACCCCCTCAAACGCGCAGTACTGGTTCGAACTGGGCAATGTATTCGTCAACACCGGGCTCGTTTATCAGGCTGAAAATGCTTTTTCACGGGCGCTTTCCATCGAATCTCAAAATGAAACCTACCGCAATGCTTTTAATCAGGCCCGTGAACGCAGCGACGAGTATGCCACAAATCAGCCGGCTGCTCGAATCCTGAGCGTGAACGTGAACCCTGTTTTCCCTTCCGTTTACCGGAATTATACGGACGCACAGTCGATCGGTGAGGTCGTAATCGAAAATAATACGGCTTCCGTAATCACCAATGCCCGGCTCGAGGTTTCATTCAGCCGCTTTGCTGCCGAAAGTTACTTCATTGACCTGCCGGTGATGTCACCAAGAAGCAACACTTCCGTACCCTTGTTCATGGCCTTCACCAGCGATATCATGACCAATGTTGAAGACACCAATGCGCAGCTCACGCTTAATCTGTTCTATAACCACCGCGGCGAGTCACTTACAGACGTCAGCAACGCCAATGTAACAATTCACCGCCGCAGCGCCATCAGCTGGCAGGACAAGCGGAGCCTGGCTTCATTCATATCTCCGGGCAGCGAAACCATACGGCAGTTTGTTTCTGAAATCAACAGCAACCTTGAACCACTCTCTGTACTTGACCTGCCGGAAGCCATTCTCATTGGCGCACGCCTGTACAGCACGCTAAACAACAGTGGCTTTGTTTATCAGCGGGATCCCAACATTGAGACAATTCTGGCTACCGGCGTTCTTGATGACATACAGTTCCCTGCTGAAACCCTCACACTCAGAAGCGGCGAATGCGATGACTTTGTTGTTATGTTTTGCAGCCTTTTTGAAGCTCAGGGCATTCGAACAGCCTACATTGATGTACCCGGCCATGTGTTCATGGCATTTGATACCGGTCTGAGTACAGACGAGCTTGATTTTATGGGGATGGATGCATGGAGATTTATTACTTATGAAAACCGTGTTTTCCTGCCTATTGAAACGACTCTGCTCGGGCGCGGAAGCTTTATGCAGGCCTGGGAAAATGCGGCCCTGCGCTGGCAGCAGGAGCGCGAAGCCGGAAACATGCCTCAGATTGTACCCATCGAGCAGGCCCATCGGGTCTATGCCCCTTCTGAGTACGTGCCTACAGATTTCCGGTCACCGCTGGTTTTCAGCGATGATCTGCTGGCCGATTTCAGCTACACGCTGCAGCAGGTCTTCAATAGTTTTAATGCCGGCATGATACAGAATATCGAACAACGCTTAACTGCAGAACCCGAAAATCTTTTTCTCGTAAACCAACTCGGTATTTTGTTAGCTCAAACCGGAGAAACCGACAGAGCAAAAGAGGTTTTTGAAAACGGGCTCGCAATTTTTCCGGAAAGTCCGCAGCTCAACAACAACATGGGAAACCTGTACTTCCAGGAAAGAAACTTCATCAGAGCTGCTGAATTTTATCGCAACAGCACACAGCTAAATGATCAAAATGCTGAGGTGTTTGTAAACCTTGCCCGTTCATTGCTGGAAGCGGGACAGACAGATGCTTCGAGAGACGCCCTCAGACAGGCGCTCCGTCTCGACCAAAATGTACGCAGCCGCTACGATTTCATTTTTAACGAGTTATTCTGATGAATCACAGATTTCTTTATTCTCTTATCACTTCAGCTCTGTTTTCTTTACAGCTGATGAACCCTTGTTTTTCTGAAGCCCGGCAAACGGCTGCCAGCACTGCTCAGCCACAGAGTGAAGCCATTGGTACCCTGGTCTTTTTTCAGGGCCGGGTGATGGTGTTTGTGGAAGACAACTGGCGGCCTGCAACTGTAAATCTACCCCTTACGGCTAACCGCCGTATACAGACCGGTCCCGCTTCGCAAGCTGAAATAGAGTGGCGAACAGGGGATACAACCGTCATTGGGAGCAATGAAACACATAGTCTTGAAACCCTTTATGCCGCGTTTCAGCAGTCATCATCGAGGCAGACGGAAGGTGTTTTTAACCGTTTCCGATCCATGTTTCGCGGACAGATCGACGATTCGCGGCAGGCTGAAGGGGGTATACGCCGCGACCGGGTCGACTTGGAACGTAAGCCAAACCCCGGCGAACTCTATTGGTATCAGGATCCTCAAATCAACATAGCCGACGCCTTTGAAACCTACGAAAGCGGTGACTACCGCAGGGCTCTTATCGAACTCACTCTCTTCACAGAACAACAGCCGCGGAGTCAGCACCTGCGTCAGGCGCTGTTTATGATAGGCCATTGTCAGATTGAGCTTAACAACATTCCGCAGGCACGCGAAACCTTCAACCGGATTATCACCCTGTTTCCCGGCGAACCCATTGCCGGGGAGGCACGTGAAGTTCTTCAGCAGCTGTAGGTAGCGGATGAAATTCTACAAGGCCAACTTCAATATGCAGCTTCCTGCTGGTAAACCCGGCTGGAAGCTGCTCAGTTTTGTAATCATTTGCGTACTATCGCTGCTGATTACACAGGCCTTTTCCTGGGTAAACCAAAACCTTACCCGCTCTCCGCTTACAGCTATTGATCTTGCGATTGATGACCTTGCCCTTCAAATCCGAACCCTGACCTATCAGGACAAACGGGTCAGTCCGAATGATTTTGTTATCATTGATATAGATGACTTCTCGATTTCACAGCTCGGAAGGGTTCAGCTTTGGCCCAGAAAATTCGACGCACAGGTTATCCGGAACATTAGCTCCGGAAAACCTCGCGTAATTCTGCTCGACGCACTCTACACAGAAACAGACGCGCTTCCTGAAGCTTATGTAGGGCTTCTAACCGAAAGAGGCTTTGAACAGGCAAACAGTATTGTTGCGGCAATGAGTACTGACGTCTATTTGACGGAAGCCATCCGGGAAGCCGGAAATGTCATTTTGGGCATGTTTGACACATCCGCGGATTTTCTGGAGGGTGATTCATTCAATGCTGAACTGGCAACACAGCTGCTACCACGTATCTATGGCAGCCGTCAGTTCTCAGGAGGCTACTATCAGCGCAGTGTACCGGTTTTACCTGCCACTGATTTTGCACACAATGCCAAAGCCATGGGCTTGCTCAAAGTGAATCCTGACCCGGATGGCACCGTGCGGCTTTACACCCTGCTTCAGCAAAGCCCGTTTCTGGATGGGGAAACAACAGCATCTCAGGTTCGCCTTCTTCCTTCCTTCATCCTTCCCGCCGCATTAAGCTACCTTGGGCTTACCGATGCTGATGTAGAAGCCCAACATGGGTTGATCCGTCTGGGCAATGTTATGCGGATCCCGGTAAACCAGCGGGCAGAGTTCAGCCTGAACTGGTTGGGGAGCGGTGAAGGCTTCCGGTACATCTCATTTTATAATGTATGGAGCGGACAGGTACCGCTTTCGTTTTTTGAAGATAAAATAGTGTTCGTAGGGAGCAGTGCTGCGGGCCTTGAAGATCTCAAAAACACCCCGGTCAATCAGGTAATGCCCGGGGTGGAAGTACACGCCACAGCTTTGTACAATCTGCTAAATGAGAGCTGGCTCGTCCGTCTCGACGACAGCCATCAGCTTTGGCTTAAAGGCCTGCTGGTATTTTTTTGCAGTGCCCTGTTTTTACTCATCCCGCAATGGCAGGCACTAATAGCCGTACTGATTCTTATTTCGCTGCAATTCTTTGGCTATGTGCTCCTTATCGTACCGGAACTCAAAGTCCTTTTTCCGCTCTCCGGAGTTGTTATCCTAACGATCAGCTCTTTTACGCTTTCACTTGTGTACCGGAATGCGACGGAAGGCCGCGAAAAACGTCAGCTAAAACTTGCCTTTTCTTCTTACGTTTCGCCGCAAATTGTTGAGGAGCTTATTGAAACCGGCAGGGATCCGCAGCTGGGCGGGTCAGAACGTGAGATTTCGGCTTTCTTTAGCGACATTGAATCTTTCTCGCGTATTTCGGAGAAACTCAATGCCCCACAGCTGGTTGAACTGATGAATGAGTACCTCGACGCCATGACCTCCATTATTACCGAGGAGCGCGGTACCCTTGATAAATACATTGGTGACGCCATCGTAGCCTTTTTTGGCGCACCAATTACGGTTGAAGACCATGCCCTGAGGTCTTGTGTATCTGCCTGCAGGATTATGGAAGCTGAAACAGCACTCCGGGAGAAATGGACAGAAACAAAAGCAGACTGGCCACAAGAAATATTCCGGCTGAAAAGCCGGGTTGGCATCAACTCGGGCCTTGCGGTAACCGGCAACATGGGTTCTTCGAAACGATTTAATTATACTATGATGGGGGATACCGTGAACCTTGCAGCCCGTTGCGAAAGCGCGGCAAAACAGTACGGCATACAGGCCATTGTAACCGAATCTACGCGGGATCAGGCGCTAAAGGCTGGCGCTGACTGCAGCTTCCGGAAGCTTGACCGGGTAACGGTTGTTGGACGAACTAAGGCTGTGGAGCTTTACGAGCTTGTGGGATTTCGCGATAAGCTCAGCGATCAGCAACAGCGCTGTATTGCTGCATATGAAAACGGATTTGAAGCCTATTTGAAACAGGAATGGACGACAGCAACGGCGTATTTCACAGAAGCCCTTTCCCTGGAAACAAATACCGCACATAACCCATCGGCAGTCATGATTTCCCGCTGTGAAGCCCTCCGGGTTCAGCCTCCGGATGATGGATGGAACGGCGTATTTAACCTTAAGTCAAAATAAATCAGGACCTGTAGCTTATGACTGATCATAAGAACCCAGCAAGTATGCGGATCGAATTTTTGGGAGTACGGGGCTCGGTACCAACACCGGGTAAACACACACTTTCCTACGGGGGCAATACGTCCTGCGTTTTAATTCAGTTTTCTGACAGCGATCATCACCTGTTTCTTGACGCCGGTACCGGTATTGTGAAAGGAGGCAACCGGCTGGCCGATCACCCTACCCCTGTTGGAGGGCGCATCCTGCTTACGCACGCACATAGCGACCATATTCAGGGCATTCCGTTTTTCAAACCCTTGTATCAGCCGCATCATCAGTTTCACATTCACATGCCGGAACAGGCCGGACAGAATTGTGAACAGGTGTTAAAAATGCTGATGGCACCGGCCTTTTTTCCGGTCAATACCGATGCCTTCAAGGCCTCAATCACATACATCACACAGGGCACAGCGCCTGTTAAATTTAGGGAAGGGTACGAAGTTGAAGCGCTGACCGCATGTCATCCCGGCAACACCTTCATGTATAAAGTGAAATACAAAAACCTGACGCTGGTGTATTGTCCCGATAATGAGCTGAAACCAAATGACAGCGCAATGCGGGCGCGCGTATCTGAATTTATCAACGGGTGCGACATGCTGATACACGACAGTCATGAAAGCCGGTCGAGCTATGAAAACAAGCGCGGCTGGGGACACTCAGCCTGGGAGGATGTTACGGAGCTGGCCTTTGAAGCCAGCGTAAAACAGCTCTATCTCACGCACCACGCCCCGGAATCCCGCGACGCGCATCTTGAACAGCGGCAGCAGCGGCTCAGCATGATGAACCGTCGTCCCCCTACCGCACTTTTTGCACGTGAAGGCTTTGTAACCGAACTCACTGCTTCGGCTTAAGCCAGGCATCATCGTTACTTGTTTGGGATTCAGGCGACCTGCTTCGAATACTCACGCATCCGCGCTTCCGGCTCTTCCGACTTCAATGAAGCCGAGGGTGATATCATCGCTCTGATGGGCTTTTCCGCGATGAAGGTCTACATCCTCAATCAAAGTACGGAGCATGATTTCCCCACTGCCATTGTTGCGATAAGCGGTCTCAAGAAGCTGCTCCATACGTTCAGCGGTGTACTCTTCCGTATCTGTGTTCATGGCTTCCGTAACGCCATCGGTATAGGCCGCAAGCACATCACCGGGTTTGAGCTGCAGCTCTTCCGTTGCATACGGAATCGCCATCACGCCCAGCATGAGTCCGCCTTTATTCAGTCTGAGAGGCATACCATTTCCGGAATCCTTCCGAAATAAGAGCACCGGATCATGCCCCGCCGAAATGGAAGTTAGTCTCAGATCTTCCTCATCAAGCAAGGCGAACCAACCTGTCACAAATTTATCCGGCGTCGTTGATTCTATCAGGAAGGTGTTAAGGGATTCAACAAAATGCTTGAGCTGAAAGCTTTTTTTGTGAATGATGAGGTAGCTGTGAATAAAGGAGAAAACGGACGACACAATAAGGGCAGCCGAAATACTTTTTCCGGTTACATCGGTCAGAAAGAACAGCGCCTGCCGATCATTAATCCGTATCAGATTGTAATAATCGCCGCCAAGGTGTTTTGCCGGACGCAAAAGGGTGTGCACGGAAAAAGAACGCAGTTCGGGCAGACGATCCGGCAGGATTTTGCGCTGAATGCTGCGCGCTGTTTCAAGCTCGGTACGCATTTGTTCTGCTTCAATCTCAAACTGCCCCAGCCGGTAGTTCTCAATAGCGATAGCACACTGCCCCGCAAGGGCAGAAAAAAACTGTTCATCCTGCGTATCAAAGCTGCGGTTGGATGATTTGTTCATCACCTGTATAACACCAATAAGAGTGCCCTTGCGCTCCATAGGGGCGCAAATCATGTTGCGGGTTACAAAGCCTGAACTCATATCAAAGGCTGGATTAAACCGCGGATCGGTATAGCAATCATCAATCCGCACGGTTTTCATTTCTTCTGCAACCCAGCCGGCTATGCCTTCACCAATATTTATTTCCTTCGACTTTATAAACGTGCCTTTTTCACCTTCCGCAACATAAAAAACGAGCTTCCCTGTTTTTTCATCAAACAGTAATAAGGAGGAGGCTTCGGCATCAAGAAGCTTTTTGCTGGTGTCAATTATGCTCTTAAGGAGCTCAGGAAGAGGCTTTTTCTCAATAATCTGATTGGAAATATCCTTAAAAAAAAGCGTTTTCCGCACCAGGCTTCGATAGTTCGTGCATGTATTGCAGTCATGTTTGGGGTCTGCGTACTCACTCATTTCGGTTTTATATTTGGTTTGTGATGTATCTTGTAATCTTATTTCAAAAAAGTTTCCCATGCGCCAAGCATTCAGTAAAATAATAGAATTTTTACTGTTATTTGTTGCATGCAGGACAAAAAAAAAGCTGCATGTTCACCTCTACCGGATATCCCGGTGCAAGCCGGTATCCGGTAGTGAACATACAGCCCGTGATTTTAAACAGCGCCTTACGTTAACTTAGGCTTCTTCTTCAGTGTGATGAAAGAGCTCCGCACGGAAACGCGGTGCTTCATGACGTTCCAGATAATAAATGAAGCGGTCATTGTCAAGATCCAGCTCCATCATCCATACGTTGGTCGTAGCTTCCGGAATCATCTCAGCGGTTACATCATCCGCGTGGAAAAACTGCTGAACGGCTGAACCGGCATCGCTGGCAAAGCCGCCATAGCCGTGCGAATCTCCGCTTGCTTCAAGCTCTTCCATCGTACGGACTTCACCCAAATGGTCGTGAAACAAGTGCAGCCCCTCATCCCGGCGCTCAACAACCCAGGCACCGTGCCAGTAATCGCCCCCCTCACGCAGTAGCTCAATGCGCACAAACTGATCGTTGCACTCAGAAACGTGCGTAACCAGCTGTGTGCCTACAAGCGCGTGATCTTCATTTTCCGGAAAAGTAGACTGACCGGTGAAGGTTTCCCCGCACAGCGCCTGAAGATTGGCAAAAAAGTCATCATGCGCACTCGTTTCTGCCGGCACCTGATAGTCAGCCTGTTCCGGTGAACCGCAGGCAGAGAAAGCAAAGGTGAGTGCGAGAAGCGAAATGCCCAAAAGATATAATCTCATAAGTAGAATGGTTTCAAAGTTTTGATGGATGTTTTAAGAGAATTTGAAAATGCTGAATTCAAAGGGCAAATTCAACTTATGAACCGGCTTAAACAAGCTTTATCTGAGCAACAGCATTTTTTCCGTAAAAAAGCGTCCGTCGGCCTGTAAGCGCACCAAATAGACGCCCGAAGCTAGTGCACTTCCGTCAAAAACCACATCATAGCGTCCCGGTGATTGCACCCCGTCAGCCAGCGTTGCGATCCGCCGCCCCGTCACATCATATACCGTAAGCCGCACGCGGGTTTGGCTGCCAATTTCGTACGGAATAATCGTCTGCGGATTAAACGGGTTGGGGTAGTTGTTGCCCAGCGCTACAATAAAAGGAAGTTCGTAGCCAGCCGGCGGCGCTGTGGTTTCATCAGGAAACTGCACCGCGCTGATATCGAGATAAAGGGTGTGTCCGCTTTCCCAGCTTGTCAGCATACCGTCAGCTGCCGTATAGCGGTACACCGCAGGCGCCCCATCTCCAGAGTAGCTGCGGCTCAGAAGTTCAGCGGTAAGAAGCGATGGCTGAAGCCGGTCTGTATCGAGCGTAATGCGCAAACCTGTTTCCATGGCCGGGCTCAGGAACACCCCCGTTTCACGCAGGTCTATCGATACCTCATTAAAATCCCGGATATCATGTAGCGAAACCCGCACCGGATTACCAATCGCGCGCTCGACCCTGCTGCCGTCCTGCCGCAGTTCTACGAGCTCAGCCACAAGTGCGGGATCACTGCCTTCCGGAAAATCCAGCACGCCGGTATGAAGCGTCACTTTATTCAGGACTCCGGCCATGCGCGGCAGGCGATAGACCACGCCATTTTCTGCGTTAAGTAGCATGGAAGCACTGCCGGACTGATTCAGCACCCCGGGCTGCCACAAATGCAGACCCGACACGCCATCAAGCGCGTCCCCGTCGGGCAATGCCGCAATGGCCCCCAAAAGATCGAGCTTGCCCATGCCCCAGCGCGGGTGCGGCACCTCTCCCGTAAACTGATCCGTGCGGGCTCCTTCAACAATGGCCTGCTTGATGGTAGCGTGCATGGCGTTCGGGAAAGCCTGCAGCATAAGTGCCGCGGCCCCTGCTGCCACCGGCGACGCCATGCTTGTGCCCGCCATCCACATGTAGTCTTCCCCGGGCTGTACCGAATTGCCGGAGCCCCCGCTGCTGCGGGACCGGGCAGCGGCCACAAAACGCCCCGGCGCCGTGACCTCCGGCTTCAGCCTGCCGTCACGGGTTGGCCCGGTTCCGGTAAAAAAAGCCAGGCTGCCAAGCGGATTCGATTCCCGCTGAAACACCAGACCACTCTGATTCAGCCAGTTGTTCTGCATCACATAGCCGCCTGTTGTCAAAACCGACTTTCCGGTGCCAGGCGTCGTGACCGTGAAATCAGACGTAGCGCCCTGCTGCGAAATCGTGAGATTCCCAACCCTGTTCAGGACCATCCATGACTGAAACGGGCCGTCATAATCCGCTATGCTGATCCGCCAGCTGCCCGAAGCGGGCGGAAATGCGGCGTCATCATCACCCACATAAAAAATGAGCCGGCGGTGTCCGTTGGGCGCGTGCACAAAGTTCTCCCCTTCGATCACCCCCTCCGAAAAATCATCCGCGCCGCTAAAACTTCCGGGTTCCCATTCATAGACAGCGCCGCCCGGCGTTGTGACCCGCAGCGTAGCGGGCGCGTCCGACTTCAGCCAGATATCGACCAGCAAGCGGTCGTTGAACGGGCCGAGACGCGGCGTATAAGCCGGGATATCCAAAATAATATCATCCGTACCGGCCATGCCGCCAAAATACCGGAGCTCAGACCCATTGTTGCCTGCGGCCGTCACCATCATTACGCCCGGATTTTCGGTCGCAGCATCCATCGCACGCTCGGTTGCTTCTGATCCGTCACGCGCATGAAAAAGCCCGCCAATGCTGAAATTCGTGACCACAGGCCGGTTGTACGTCTCCCGCAGCGAAGCCGAAAACTGAACCGCGCTGATAATATCAAAGGCCGTAAAGGACTGATTTCCGCCTTTAATCACCACGAGATCCGCTTCTGGTGCCATGCCGGGCAGGTGTGGCCCGCCGCCCGCCATAGTTCCGGCAACATGCGTTCCGTGACCGTTTGAGTCCTGCGAACGGATTCCGTCTCCGGTTGCGAGCGCCGCTTCAATATCCGCGCGGGTGTAGAGCACGCCGTAATCGAAAGGCGGCGGCGGGCTTTGCTCCTCATCCTGTGGCGTAAGCGTCTGATCCCACACATACTTTATGCGCGACCGCAGCGAATCTTCAGGATGTCGGAAAGCCGGATGGGTAACATCAATGCCTGAATCGAACACCGCAGCAATCACCCCCTGCCCGGTAAGCGTTGTATTTTGCCAGATTCCCTGATGGAGCGCGTCGGCCCGGCTTTCGGCACGCGCCCGGTTTCCGGTTGTTTCGTGCAGGAGCGCCGGCTCAAGCCAGTCGAAACTCGCCGAATCCGCCAAATCCCGAAGCTCTGCATAGGTAAGCCGCAGCGCATACACCCCCTGCGTCGCCTTCATCCACCGCCCCGGCTGCCTGAAGTCCGTCGGCAGGGTTTCAGCATGAAGGATTACCTCAAAATACAAGGTCTCCGCTGCAGGCTCACCCACAAGACCGAAATCCTCCCCGTGGTTGCGCGCCCGCACTTCCTGAAGTTCCGCCTCCGAAATCCGCAGCACGCGCTGCACGAGCGGGTGCATATCCGGGCGGAATTCAGCCCCCCGTTGCAGCGTTTCACCCTGAGAAACACCCCTGACCCAATCCAGACTTGTAACGGCCTGTTGCGCCATTGCAGGGGAAAAAGCCATCATCCCCAAAAAAAAGATGATCCATAAAAACCTGAAACCTGTACGATAGCGAAGTAGCATGATGACGCAGTTTAAAGCAAAAAATCCATTAATCAGTTACGGTGAGCCGCTTCAGAATATGACACAAAATCACCCTTTATCAAAGCCCTGTTTACCTTTCCAACACGCCGGTTCAGGCTTACACCTACCGCAAGGGGAAGCCTGACCCCAATGCCCGAGCTAATCCGGTGTTTCTTTTTTTTTGGGGGAAACTCCGTGAACATCACGGTCTTTCGCGGTAGTTTCCGGGACCCCAAACCTAAGATGAATGCGTTGCTTTTTGGGGGCTTGGCCATTCATCTTATTCCTGAATAACATTCTGTATACCACAACTTATCGCAGCTTGCGGTATGCGTTCCTTTTATGGTTATCTTTGCCCGTATCTGAGAAATCATCTTTGAAAAGCTTACAACGTATGTCTGTTTATTTTGACAATGCAGCCACCACAAAACCTGATGAGCGGGTGCTTGAAGCCATGCTTCCCTACTTCAGCACGCACTACGGAAATGCGTCTTCGGTTCACGCAGCCGGGCGGCAAACCAGCGTAGCTGTTGAAGAAGCACGTGAAAAAATCGCGGCCTGCATAGGCGCGGAAGTCAGCGAAATCATTTTCACCAGCGGGGGCACGGAAAGCAACAACGCGGCCATCAATGGCAGCCTCCGCAACGGCAGCAAGCGGCACGTTGTCACCTCATCGGTTGAGCACCATGCCGTACTGCACCCGCTTGAGCATGCCGCAAAAACAGGGGTACGCACCACGCAGCTCGATCCGGGTGCCAAAGGCTGGATCAGCGCCGAAGCGGTCGAAGCTGCGCTTGAGCCCGATACTGCACTTGTGAGCCTCATGCACGTGAACAACGAAACCGGCGCAATCAACCCGATTGACGAAATTGCAACGCTTTGCGCATCAAGGGGCGTGCGCTTCCACACAGACTGGGTTCAGGCAGCCGGCAAGCTTCCCCTTGATGTCCGGAAAACAGCGGTCGATTTCCTGAGCGTGAGCGCGCACAAAATACACGGTCCCAAAGGAGCGGGATTTCTGTACGTCCGCGGCGGTACAGACTGGCAACCCTGGATGGAAGGCGGTTCGCAGGAACGCGGCCGTCGCGGCGGCACCCTGAACGTGCCGGGCATTGTGGGGCTGGGCGAAGCTTTTCGGATAGCCTGCGAAGAGCGGGAAGCAAACCTGCGGCATACCGAACACCTCAGCACCCTGATTCAGGATAAAATGGCTGCCCTTCTGCCCGATGTTGCCCGACTTAACGGAGACCGCAGCCACGCTGTGCCGCACATTCTCAACTACAGTTTTCAGAATGAAGACGGCGAAGCCGCAGACGGTGAAATGCTGTTGCTCAGCCTGGATATTGACGGGATTTATGTTTCCAACGGTTCGGCCTGTACCTCCGGCACCGTGCTGCCCTCGCATGTCCTTCTTGGCATGGGTCACAGTCCGAAGCTCGCGCTTTCCTCGATTCGCCTCAGCCTCGGTAAGTACAACACGGAAAGCGATGTAAATACCTTGTTTGAAAAACTGCCCGCCATTCTCGGTCGCATGATGACGCTGCCCGCGCATGACTAAACCCAAGCGGCTCGCCTCACCTCACTCCTGTTCACCCCCGCGCTGACTTTTCTTCCTTACCATGAAAATCCGACTCCTTTTAGCAAGTCTCGCTTTTATCACCGCTTCGCTGCTGATGTATGGCTGCGGCACCGCCACCGTACCCGAAGCAAGCCCCGACAATCCGCTTGAAGCCTGTCCGGAATCTCCCAACTGCGTGAGAAGTACGCTCACCTTCATGCAAACCGCCGACAAGGTCCTCGAAGCCTCAGAACAAACGCTGCGGGATATGGGCGCCGAGTCGGTAAGTCAGGAAAACGGCGGGTTGCACGCCGTATTCCGGATTGCCGTTTTTGGCTTTCGGGATGACATGCATGTTGCGGTTCATAGCGGCGCAATCGAAGAAGGAACGCAGGTTCACATCCGCAGCGCAAGCCGCACCGGCTACAGCGATTTAGGGGTTAATGCCCGGAGAGCTGACCATTTCTACCGGCTCTTGTCCGGCAAACTGCAGCCGTAGCCGTTGTCCTATCACTAAAAATAACAACAACGCTAAGCTGCAAATGCGCGCGCTCAACCCTGCTTTTCAGCTTCAACTATCATAAAGATAAATCCTTCAATTCATATCCACAGTTAAGCTCCGGTAATTTTAAACCGAGGGCTGATTTTAAACCGCTTCGTATCTTTTCACAAAACAGCTTCTTCCGTTTCGGAACCAACTTTTTTTTCAGATGAAATCCTTTCTCAATAACACGCACAACCTGTGGAACAGCCTGCTGTTCATGCAGATTTTCATCATTATCAGCTATGTGCTGTTCATACATTTGCGCATACTCAATACTGCTTTCTTTTTTATACCGGGCCTGATTTTCATGGTTTTCACCGTGGAAGGGATTTACCTGCTCTATCAGAAAAGTGAAAAGCCCGATGAAGCGCGCAGTTTTGGTTCGGGATGGTTCCTTTGGATTGCGCTGCTGTTCATCAATTTTGGGATTGTCTTCTTTTTCTTCACGGAATTTTGGTTTGCGGGCATTTTTGCAATGGTCCCGTTCACCATCGGCTACCTGATTTATCTTAAAATTAAGCGCAAAGACCTGTTTGGAGCCGCGCCATGATTTTGGAAGGCGTCAGGGTTGTCGAGCTTGCTTCTGTGCTTGCAGGCCCATCCGTGGGCATGTTTCTGGCAGAGCTCGGGGCTGAAGTCCTTAAAATTGAAAACCCGCACACAAAGGGGGATGTCACCCGAAGCTGGCAGCTGCGCGACGAAAAACCGGAAAATGGCTGCACAAGCTATTTCAATGCCATCAACTGGGGCAAATGCAGTCTCGTACTTGACGCCAGGAATGAGCACGACCGCACAGTACTGCTCAAACACATTCGTGCGGCCGACATTGTCATAACAAGCTTTAAACCCGGAGACGCGGAAAAACTCGGGCTCAGCTGGGAGACCCTGCAGGCTGAAAATCCGGCGCTGATTTACGCGGCCATCACCGGTTACGGTGACGAAGACGCGCGCACCGCTTACGACGCCCTGCTGCAGGCCGAGAGCGGCTTCATGTACCTCAACCGTGAGCCCGGCAGGGAGCCTTTAAAAATGCCGGTTGCCCTGATGGATGTACTCGCGGCACATCACCTCAAACAACTCATCCTGATCGCATGGATTCAGCGTCTCAAAACCGGAAAGGGCTGCCGGGTTGATGTTTCGCTGTTTGAGTCAGCGGTAAGCTCCCTCGTCAATCAGGCCGGATCCTGGCAATATGCCGGGATTTCGCCGGAACCTATGGGAAGCGAACATCCGCATATTTATCCCTACGGCGAAAGCTTCTGCTGTGGTGATGGCCGCAGCATAGTGCTCGCAGTTGGCAACGATACGCAGTTCCGGTCGCTCTGCGGTCTTCTTGGCTGTCCGGAGCTGTCCGAAGACGAGAAATTTGCCACCAATGCCGCCCGCTCCCGCAACCGCAACGCGCTCAGGCTTATGCTCGGAGCTCGCTTTGCGCAAAGCCCGGACGCGGAAAAGCTGATTCAGGAATTCCACCAGGCCAAAGTACCTGCAGCGCTCATCCGAAACATACCGGAAGCCCTTAAGGCCTACGCAGCCAATCCCGCTTATGCCCGGCACATCAGCCCATGCGGCAGCATGGAAGGATTACCGCAGCTCTCCGGCCGCATAAACGGGAAACGGGCTACCCGAAACCTTGACCGCCCGCCTGCCTATCCACAGGAAAAACAATCTCCTGAATAACAACATCAATGTCCGGTCCCAAAGCTCTCTTTTTTGGTGCTTAGCAATTTTCTTCAGCCCGCACCCAATTCCCTGAAGCCGGATCTGATTTCAAAACGAACGTCATACCATCAACCCATCTGTCATGTCATCAAAAGCAAACGCTCCTATCGGGATATTCGACTCCGGGATAGGCGGACTCACCGTTGTGAAAGCGGTAATGGAAAAACTGCCGCACGAAAACATCATTTATTACGGCGACACCGCACGGGTGCCCTACGGGATCAAATCTATTTCGACCGTACGCGAATACGCGCTGCAAATCACGGATTTCCTGCTCACACAGCAAGTCAAAACCATATTGATTGCCTGCAACACCGTATCGGCTGCCGCCAATCAGGACGTACGCGCGCGGGCCGGCACCATTCCCGTTCTTGATGTGGTTGAAGCGGGCACAAAAGCTGCACTTAGGGCACAGGCAGCAAGCAACCGTATCGGCGTAATCGGCACCATGGCGACCATCAACAGTCAAACCTATGAGCAATCCATCCTCAAGGAAAACAGCAACAAGCGGGTTTATTCCAAGGCCTGTCCCATGCTTGTGCCCCTCGCTGAAGAAGGCTGGATTTCCAATGAAATCAGCCGCCTGACGATCGCTGAATACCTTCAGGATTTCCGGGATAAATCCCTTGACGCCCTCATCCTCGGCTGTACACACTACCCGCTTTTCAAAACCGAAATTGAAGATTTCCTGAAAGACAGCGGAACCGATGTTATTGACTCAGCGGTGTCCATTGCTGCGAAAACAGAAGCCCTGCTTACCGAAAACGAGCTGCTTAACACCTCCGGAAAAACCGGGAGATTTGACTGCTTTGTAAGTGACAAACCACAGCGTTTCCAGACCCTTGCTGAGCGCTTTCTGGGCAAAAAACTAAACCGTATCGAAATTTCGCCTTTACTTTAGTTTTTAAAGTAAAGGCGAAAACGAGCCCGGTCTCATCCGATAAGCGGCAACGGAATGTCAAGTGCTGCCGCAACCGCACGGATCAGCAACATTTCGCGCTCGTTGACTTCCGAGTCGGCACATACGGCATGGGCGGCTAAGTCGAGAATAATGCGGCGAACCTCGCCCGATGAAGCCGAAAGCTCTTCAAGCGCCTGCTCCAGTGAAGCCCCCGTGCAGGCTTCAGGTGCAACGAGCCGCACGGCCAATTCTTCCGTACCCGCCGCAGCATGACCTTCCGCCTGCAGACGGCTGAGTTCACCCATAGCTGCCTTAAACGATTCCTCAACGCCACCGCCTGACGCATGGCTCAGGGCCGACAACACAACTGAAAGCCCGGGAATAAGACTATCAAGGCGGGTGTGCCGGATTTCAGCTTCAGGACGAACGCCAAAGTGCGCGTCCAGGCTATGAACCAAAACCTGCCGGAGTGCAAACTCAAAAACGAGCTGCCGCCCGTCCGCTTTTATCAGCTCATCTGCGCGGCTTCTGAATAAACGGTATTCCTTCTTATCAAGCTCACGCAGCGCCGGGATGGCCATTTCAACCAGCGCCATTTTCCGCGTACCGCTCAGGTCCTGCAATTCATCCGCAAGCGTCAGTACTTCCTCCGAAATATCATCGGCTTTTCCGGTAGATAAAATCTCGAGTTGCCTGCCGCGTACCGCAGGAGTTTTATCCATCAACAGCGCATATACAAGCTGAACGGCCCCGTCGGTATTTTGGGTAGCTGTAAGGGCCGTATCAGGAAGGGCCTCGCGCAATTGCCGGGCCTGCTCAAGCTGTGTCGCTTCAAGCGTACCCGCTGCCGCAACAAGTACCTCCGGGGTAATAGCCGGAAGATTCAGCGCATCATGCCCCTTAAGCGGTCCGCGCGATTTCCCGGCCGCTTGTTTGCTTTGCTGATCTGAAGCGGCCTGTTTCCGGCGGGAAGCCGAGCCGGTTTCGGCTTCAAGCACATGCAGCGCATTCAGAGCCTCAATGCGCTTTTTTATAGGCGGATGGGTGGCGAATACGGCGTTCATCCAGCTTTTCTGACCGGTCGAAAAAAACAGATGGCTCATTTCCGCAGCATGTGCATCCTTCACATCCGAACCTTCGGCATGCCGCTGAATCTTAGCAAGAGCCGAAGCAATACCCTCCGGATTTCGCGTAAACTGCGCCGCTGCGGCATCGGCCAGAAACTCGCGCTGCCGCGAAACTGCGGACTGAATCATGCGGCCAAACAGCACGCCGAGATAGCCGATCACAGTAAGCGCCAGGCCCAACGCGATAATCGCAAGTCCCGCATTGTTTTTGTTCCTGCCGCCCCCTATCCGCGCATACATCTGGGACCGCATCAAAATCATCCCCATCAGATGAATAATCAGGATACCGTTTAATATCCCGATAAGGCGGATGTTCAGGCGCATATCCCCGTTAAAAATATGGCTGAACTCGTGCGCAATTACGCCCTGCAGCTCGTCCCGGTTCAGCAACTCCATACAGCCGCGGGTCACCCCAACAACCGCATCGCGCGTACCGTAACCGGCCGCAAACGCATTGATCCCTTTTTCACCATCCATCACATACACACCCGGCACCGGCACCCCTGAAGCAATCGACATCTCCTCCACGATATTCAACAGCTTGCGTTCATGCTGATCCTGCGTGTTGCTACTCACCAGCCGGGCGCCCATCATTTCCGCCACCGCACGGCCTCCCTTCCGCAGCTGCGAAATCCGCCAGCCAGACCCCGCCGTAATGACGAGCAAAATCACAACGGAAACGGTAAAAAACAGCTCCGGCACCCATAGCGCCCCCATGCCCGTACCCGCACCGGCAAAAAGAAACAGCAACACCACATACACCGAGACAATCAGCCCGATGACGGCAAGTGCATACAGAAAAACCAGTTTTTTGGTATTACGACGGGCGTCGTCCTGTGCCTGAAAAAAGTCCATGAGAAAGGATACAAGTCTGAATCAGAAAAAAAGCCCGCCCGGTGTGCCGGACGGGCCGTGAAAATGGAATAAAAGCTGCGTTCCGCTTTGTCTGTACCGGGATCAGGTGAAGGACACCCGTACATTTTCGCGCTCTTCGGCAGGGTTATCCAGCTCAAACAGCGGCGCCTCACGAAACCCGAACATGTTGGAAAAAATGATATTGGGAAACTTCTCCCGCTGCGTGTTGAAATTCATCACCGAATCATTGAAAGCCTGACGCGCAAAAGAAATCTTATTCTCGGTAGAAGTCAGCTCCTCGGTTATCTGCATCATATTCTGATTGGCTTTCAGGTCGGGATAAGACTCGGAAAGCGCGAAGAAGCGGCTCATCACGCCTGAAAGCTGCTGCTCACTCTGCTTCAGCTTATTGAATGCGTCCGGGTTCGTCGGGTCGGCGGCGACCTGCTTTTCCACCTGCACCGCCTGATTCCTTGCCTTAATCACCGCTTCAAGGGTTTCACGCTCATGCTTCATATAGCCTTTGGCTGTTTCAACCAGATTCGGGATAAGGTCGTACCGGCGCTTCAGCTGCACATCAATCTGCGAAAATGCATTCTTATACCGGTTCCGCAGCGTCACCAATCCATTGTAAATACTGATGGCCCAAATGATGAACAAAATGGGAATGACAACAACCGCTATGATAAAGATCGTCATGTTTCTGTTTGATTTAGGGGAAGGAAAAAGCCCATCATACAAAAGGACTTACGAGCTGAATATAGGATTTTTCTACTTCCTAAGAAAAACAGCTTTCTATGGCAGCGTCTTCTCAGGAAAATGCGTATCTAAATTAAGTTTTTTGTCATTATCTCTATTCAGCCTCAGTTCAACATCTCCCACAAAATTGCCATCATAAATAAGCCAAACGTACCCGTATCCGAAACTCGCAATGTAGGAAAAGCACCTAAGAAGTCAGAAGTTAGTGACTGAAAAACTGTGCCTGTCTCAGTTCCGGAATGTCAGATTAATGAAGTTAACGAAGGACCTGCCGCCTGCCGCTCGAATCCGGTGTCAGGCAAAGCTTTCCTGATGAACAATGCGGGTTGGATCCTGATTTCAAAACATCTATAAATGTAAACCGACCGACACTCACTGCCCACGCTTCATTATAAGATACCCGCTCAGGCAGGCGAAGCCGCCGGTAAGTGCACCTACCGCCCAGGTAATAACATACATCACCCAAACCGGAACTGACATGACCGCGGCAACCTGCGCAGACATGATGAATCCGTTCTGCCAGTCAGCCATCAGCGCGAGTACCAGCCAAAGCACGCCAACGCCTGTCATGCCGGCAGACAAGGCTTTTATCCCGCGGTCAGGACCAACCAGACCGGCAATGAAACAGGGGAAAATAAGGGTCCACCAGGGCAGAAAAAGCATAACCCCCAAGGTTCCGGGTACGATGATAAGAAAGGACGTTTTCATGATGTATTCAGATCAGATCAAAATTTGGTAGTAGTGAATGGGACATTTGAAAGCGCGATGAGCTCCTGAGCCATGCTATTCCGACAGGGTCGGGTTGAAGGGGGCCGTTTCCAGCCAGCTCAGGGCTTCTTCCTGCGTGCGGAAGAAATGCAGCGGAAAAAGCTCTCCCCTTGCCCAGGCTTCCAGAAAATCATCGTAATGTTTGCTGCCCGGACTACCTGACTGTCCGCCGGGATAAACGCCCCATGCCTGCACTTCATCCTCCAGACTTACAACCATGCGCCAGCTTGGGCCGTTGCTGCCCCGCTGCGAGTTAACCGCCTCCGTTGCGCCGCTCGTGCGTATGCTCGTGCGGCTGAGCGGCTCAATTCGGGTCAGGTGCATGACCCGGGTTTGCTGATAGCGCCACCAACGCCACAACCGTCGATCTTCGCCCATGCGTCGGGTCAGCTCCGTAATCGCGTCATCCCATGACTGCAAAACCAGCGCACTCAGATTTTCCGGGGCGGAAGCCGGTGCGGGCGCGTAATTTTCTACGATGTAGGCATACTCGCTTTCATCCTGCAGCACCTGAATCGTACGGATGTGTTCGGGCACCCTGCGGTGCTGCGGTTCTACGGCTGCAAGGGGAATTTCCCACAGGTTGGATCGTATCTGTCGCAGCCATTCATTAAAAATAACCGGTGCATGTTCATCGGCTTTCATCTCATAGTCCCAGGCTTCCAGCTTTGCAATAAGCTCCTGATCGGCTTGGGAAAGCTGCGCAAACCCCTCGCTGCTCTGCAGGTGCGCGAGCATAAACGGCAGGCCTTCCCGTGCACGCAGGCTCAGGTCATCATTCTGCAGTTCCTGCATATCCCGCCAGTCTGCATGGTCAAGTTCATGCAGGCGCTCATTTATGCGGGCCCCGCGCTCGAACGACGCAAAGAAGCGTCCTAAATAGTACGGGTAA
The DNA here is from genome assembly GCF_003353065.1 of Cyclonatronum proteinivorum. Classification (GTDB taxonomy): domain Bacteria; phylum Bacteroidota; class Rhodothermia; order Balneolales; family Cyclonatronaceae; genus Cyclonatronum; species Cyclonatronum proteinivorum. The sequence goes on from NZ_CP027806.1 coordinate 3,344,659, forward strand.
TCCGGCGCCGCAGGATTCTGATTCGCTGAACTCACAAAACCGCGCTCCGGATTTGTGATTCGGGGGACTTCATCCCTTGGCACGAAATCCTGCCAGTCATAGGCCGCATTACTGCCATCACTGATTAAATCACCCATGCCTTCCCAGCGCAGCGGAAACAATCCGTTGTGCCAGAGCGATATATTGCCGTGCCGATCGGCATAAGTAAAGTTTTGGGCTGGCGTTTCAAAGTAAGGAAGCGCAGCCGTGAAATCATCGTAGCCGCGCGCACGGTTCAGGGTGAAAAAGGTGCGTAGATCCGTCGTGCCGCGGTGCGCCATCCACTGAGACGCCTGCCCCCGCAGCCGCTCGCGATCAAGCACCACGACCGGCCCGTGATGGGTGTACCAGACCGTATCCTGAACAGCTGCTTCGCCACGCACACCAATTTCTTCAATGGTCATGCGGGTAGGGTGCCACGCTTCCTCATACAAATATTCCTCGAGCGACTCATCCCTGAAAACAATTTCATACACATCATGTACATTCGCGCCTGAATTGGTCACCCCCCAGGCTACGTCCTCATTAAACCCGACAATTACCGAAGGAATGCCGGGTATAGATACACCGTAAACATTCAGGCCCGGCGCATTGAGCTGCACTTCGTACCAAATTGCAGGCATGGTCATTTCCAGGTGCATATCATTGGCAAGCAGCGGCTGACCGGTACGGGTCCTGCTTCCGTGCACAGCCCAGGAGTTGCTGCCCAGAGAAGGATCGGGCAGTCGGTGTATGGCGGCAGATGACTCCGAGATCAGGGTCGGGGTAAACGTTTCGGGGGCGGGACCAGGCTGCACGGACGGGTCAGGCCATTCGGTACCGGGCGGAATGATAGGATCCATTTCCACGGGATGTGCCGGTAAAAAGCGATCTAGAAAACTATCGCCCAGGGCCGCTCTCATGTGACTCATGCGCACCGCGGATGTGCCTCCCGCAAGTGTTGAAGCCATGTTCATATGCATGAGTGCTACATTGACAGGCTCGAACGGCTCCGGTTCGTATCCCAAAAGTTTGAACTCCAGCGGAAACTGACGCGGGTGAAGTTTACTGATATATGCATTTACGCCGGCTGTGTAGGCGTCAATGATGGCCATAAGTGCCGGCTCCTGCTGATAAGCCTCCATTTTCTGCTGTGCCCCCCACAACATACCTCTGCGCCGCTCCGCACGGTCAAGCGCAACGGTTTGTCCGCCCAGGACTTCTGAAAGTCTGCCTGCGGCACCCCGTACCTGCAAATCCATTTGAAAAAGGCGGTCCTGTGCGGTCACATACCCCTGTGCGAAATAAACATCGTGATCATTTCGGGCAAAAATGTGCGGCACCCGCCTGTCATCAAAAACAACGAGTACGGAATCCCGTAAGCCTTCCGCTTCCAGCCAAATGGCCTCGGGCTCATGCTGCGGACCGGCGCTCTGCCAGAAACCGTTTATCGGGTTCAGGAAAGGTCCGAGCGCAGGAATCATCCCTGCGCGGCTGTTGAGAATCATTACAAGTGCGAGCGTAACGATCAACGCCCCCCCTACTTTAATCCATTTAATCATGCGTAAAGCCTGCTGTAAGTTTCTGAGATGGTGAACGCCCGCGCTTATCCGAGTCGGTCTTAAATATCCCGAAAGCACGTTTTGCCTTATTTTTGAGCGATTCTGAAAGTAAGAAGCCTGTGTTTCATAAACAATCAGCCCCTCTTGAATCAGCGCTTACCGGCATGTTTATCAGGACATTTGCCCTTGGCACAATTCACATCATCTATGGCTTGCTTTGCTACTCCGTAGACCATAAACAGCAAGAGTTGCAAACAAGCGGGTTTAAAGCCGTCGGGCAAGGACTACCGTTTGACGAAAGGTTTTGGTCCTGCCCGTTGCACTGTTGTAGGCTTCAAAGAGCACGATATAAATTCCCACCCGATTTTCCATGCCGTTATCGCGGCGACCGTCCCAGATCAGGCTGCCGGAAAGTCCGGCAGGGCGGCCGTCGGCGAGCGTTCTGACCAAGCGTCCGTGCCGGTCGTAGATTCTGACGCGTAACAGGTAGTCGGGCTCATCGAGCACATAGCTTAGGAAAAGATTATCATCCACGCCGTCCCCGTCCGGTGAAAAGGGGTTGGGTTCGAGTGTGAGTCCTTCTTCTGTCATGGCCGGGCCAGGCTGCTGGAACAGGGAATTTGAAGTGCCCGGAGTGCCCCCTGCCGGAACTACGCTCGATCCCCAGTTGGAAGCTTCATTGGAAGCGCCTTCCGGGTTAATTCTTTCAAGCGCAATACCGCGTGCATCCGCAAGGTTGGGGTTATGCCAGGAAGCTTCATAGAACACTGAGTCAATCACTTCTCCTTCTGCTCCTGCGAGAAAAACCGCCCCGGCTGACGCACGCAAGTTCAGCGTAGTGCGGTCGGCTCTGAAGAAGGCTGCTTCATCCGAAACACCGAGATTGAAAAAACGCGCAATTCTCGTTGCACTGAAATCCCGCTGTGTATCAGCATACATCACCGCATATCCGTTGGCGGCTATCCAGGCATTTTCGGTACGTTCAGGGAAAATGCGCCGAACCTCTCCTTCAAAATCGGGTTCATCATGGATATGAAAACCCCGAAGGTTTATTGCATAGTCCCGGCGGTTGTGCAGCTCAACATACTGACTCTGATCAGGAAAGCCCGCACTACTGCCGCTTAGGGGCTGATACATGATTTCGTTGAGAATTACATCACCCGCCTGCAGTTGCTGAGCCACCGGTATTTCCAGTTCAGTAGCCTGATTACCCGGCACGTCCCGCAGTCGGGTGACCTGCACCGTCTGCTCGGCACCTGTAAATAGCGGTACAGGTCCGCCATCGAGACCTGAGAGTATCATGAGATCGGCCTGATCCGGATTAAAAGTATGCGGCTGCAGCGAAACCCCGTCAATTGCAAACCGGGTTTGTTCGTCCGGCCGGACAAACTCGGTGAATCGGAGTTCGAGAAGACCATCCTCTGTTCGGCTTGCAAAGCGAAGCCCCGGCGGATGCTGATTGGGTTGAAAAACAGCGTTTTGCTCACCTGCAGAATGTCCTTCAGGGTGCCCCGCCCAGTTCGCGGGATCGTTGGAAGCGGATTCCGGATCAATCCTTTCAATGGACTGCCCCGGCTGTGGCACAGCCCATGATGGCGCATAATGCAGGCTGTCAATAGTTAGCCCACCGTCTGAGCGAAGGTACACAGCGTCGCCATTTTGACTAAATGCCGGCAATGCAGGAACTTTCAAAACACGCGAATCATCCGCAGAAAGTCCCAATAATGCGGGGCTTTCGGTTATGACCAGCAAGCCTCCCGGCTTAAGCGGTATTTGCCCGGAATCGCTATTGAGCGCTATGGTACTAAGAGATCGCCCCAGACGCCATCCCTGAAGATTCAGGTTTTTATCTGACCGGTTGTATACCTCGATAAATCGGGGTACTTCCGCCGCTATGGGCCTGTAAAGGATTTCATTGATTACCAAATCAAGCCGACCGGCAGGTTCAAAATCCAGGTAGGTGAAGTCCACAACGGTTTCAACCAGCGGGTTGCCAAATACATCCTGCAGATTTTGCAGGGTGATTTGATAAACCGAGCCGGATTCCAAAGGTGTGTCCAGCACGAGATCAATCCCCCGTTCCAGAAGGATAATTTCCGAAATACCGGGATCAGGGGTGATGTGGTAGTTTTGCAGGACAGCGGCCGTTTCGGGCGCTATATTTTTACTGAAGCTGAGCGTTATCTGCTGCGGACCTGTCGCCGTCACACTGCGCAAATCCGGTGGGGTAGTATCCGGAAGAATTGCATTGGGCATACCCGGCGTACCGAGCTGTTCCGCCGGGGAATCGCCCCAATTTTCGGGATACCAGGCCGCAACTTCCGTTGTACGACGCTCTAAGGCAATTTCGCGTCCGCCCCAATTGGGCTGATACGACAGGGAATCTATCAAAACACCGGCTAAGGAGCGCAGTACGATGGCGTCGCCTCCCGTTTTCAGGGCCGGGAAGCGGCTGCCCATATCAATGAGCGGGACATCCGGGAAGATGTCCCGCAGGCTTTCATCCGGGGCAAGAACCACAAAAGCGCCGGGTGCTACGAGATAGCTATCCGTAGAGATTACTCTCGGGTTACCGGTATCGTTGCTAAGGGTCCAACCCTGCAGGTCAAACGCAAATGCCCCGCTGTTAAAAATTTCCACATAGCGGGAGTAGCCATCGGGCCGATCGTACATAAACTCTGTAATGTGTACCGTTCCCGAATCCGGCTGCGCCAGCTCGAAAAACGTAAAACTTCGCTCCTGTTCCGGCATGGGCACCCCAAAAATGGATGCAATTCCCTGGACCGTCAGGCTGTAGGATGTTCCGTTATTCATTGCGGTACTCAGCCTGATTTCCACCTCACGGGGCGCGATTTTTTGCAAGGCTGAAATATCAGGGTCTCCCGAAAAATCAAAATTACCGGGTTCTTCGGCTGTGATGGCGTCAATGTGCCGGCTAAAGCGGGCCGTCAGCGTTTGGCTGTCCGTATAGCTGAGTGCTGTGAATACCGGCGGCAGGCTGTCCGGTTCGGCTGTGTTAGGCAGCCCCGGCGTACCGAGCTGCGGATTCGTGCTTGGTAGCCAGTTATCAGCGGCATAAGAAATGGCTTCTGACGAACGCCGCTCAAGGGCCGCACCGGCAGCGCCCCACACGGCAGGCACATACTGAAGCGAATCTATCTGCACCTCATCCTGCGAAAAAATACGAATCCGATCTGCTGAAGCCCGGTTCAGGGATGGAAAGTTGCTGACCACTATGGTATTGCGCTGTCCAAACCAGTTTTCAAAACGGGATATTTCCCGGGTTAACACCACATACTCGCCAGGCAGTATCGCACGGTCATTCAGGGTGAGACGCCTGATTGTAGTGGTATTATCCTGAATCCGCCAGCCCCTGAGATTAATGATTTTATCGCTCCGGTTAAATAACTCGACATACTGCGGGGGACCATCATCAGCGCTGTCCTCATAGAAGAACTCATTTATGATGATGTCGAATGGTTCAGCCGGCTCAAAATCATAGAATATGACCTCGGCTTGTGTTTCACCGAGCGGATTGCCAAAAATATCCTGCTGATTTTGCAGTACCACGATGACTGACTCGCCGGATTCAAGTCCGTCACTCAGCTGAAGCTCAACCTCATCGCCTTCATAAATAATGGTCTCAATACCGACGGCTGACTCGAAAAAATAGTTGAGCGGGTTTAGCGCTGCTGCCTCATGCATGGCTTTTGAATACTGAAGTCGGATGCGGTTTTCTTCCGGTGCAGCGGCCTGTAAGAGTTCAGGGGGCGTAAGATCAGGCGGTATCAGGTTTGGCGCGCCGGGCGTACCGGGTAAGCTGCCGGGGGAATCCGCCCAATTATCAGAAAACCAGGACGGTGCGTCAGCCGACCGGCGTTCGAGCGACACTTCAAAACCACCCCATGAAGGCCGGTATGTGAGCGAATCAACCAATACGCCTTCAGCGTCACGGATCACTATATCATCTCCTCCCAGCTTTAGAGCTGAAAACCGCGTGCCCATATTAATCAGGGGAAGCTCCGGAAAAATATCCAAGAGTGCGGCATTCGGGGCGAGCACCACATAGGCACCCGGTACGAGAAGATGTGATTCATCAGTGATAACCCTTCTGTTTCCGGTATCATTATTATAGGTCCATCCGGAGAGATCGAAGGCATTGTCAGCGCGGTTGTACAGCTCAATAAAACGGGACCAGCCGTCTGCCGCGCGATACATAAATTCGTTAATGACCACATCTCCGGTTTCTACCGGTACAACATTATAATAAGTGAATGTCCGGGTCTCAGGCGGCATGGGTACCCCGAAGATCGTTTCGACATTCGAAACGGTCAGCGTGTAGCTTGTTGACGGCAGCATAGGCATACTCAGGGTGAGCTCGGTTTCCCGGGCAGAAACTTGTGATGCTTCATTTATCTGTATGATGCCTTCAAACTGATAATTGGCTGCATTTTGAGCGGACTCGGTATCTGCGTCTCTATTAAAGCGAAGGCGGAGAGACTGACTGCCGGTAAACATCAGGCTTTCGACAGAAAGCGGCTCATCATCCGGGACTGCTGTATTCGGGGTCCCGGGCGTTCCGCCCAGCGGATGGGTACTCTCCTGCCAGTTTTCCGAGCTATACGAAACGGCGTCCGGAGCGCGCCGCTCAAGGGCAACGCCTGTGCCGCCCCATTCAGCCGGAACATAAAGAAGAGAGTCTATCTGAAGCTGCTGTGCGTCGAAGATTTTAATCTGATCAGGTGAAGCCCGGTTAAGATTGGGGAAATTGCCAAGCTCAAGATAGTTTCCCGGGCCAAACTGCAACTCCAGACCGGTTTTGTCGCCGGTCAGCACCAACAGCTCGTTGGGTTCGATGTAAAGGTCTGATGTTGTGAGGGGGCGGATCGTCGTCGTGTTATCCTGAATGCGCCAGTCTCTGAGATTCAGGGTTTTCCCGGAGCGGTTCAATAGCTCAACATACTGCGGCCAGCCCGCTGTGATATCGAAGAAAAACTCATTGATGACCACATCTCCGGATTCAGCAACATCTTCAACAAAAAAGGAAATGCTGGTAGCTTCGAGTATCCCGCCGGCAGTATCCGTGATCCCGCCAGCCTGAAGCTCGTAGGCGCCGCCAGCCAGTGGCTGTTCGAAAAATAGTTCCAGGATACGGCCGCTGAGCGCAAATTCCGGCTGCGGTACCGGTACCTGATCATCCCGCAAAATGCTAATGGTCTCCGCCCCGACTGAAGACGCAATCACCTCCTCAGAAAAAGTCAGTCGCAGCGTTGAGGCGTCAACAACTTCAAAATCAGCAAGAAAGACGGGATTTTTTTCGATATAAAAGTCATCAAAGAAAAAGCGATCTGCGCGGGTTGCCGTGTACGTAGCACGCACGCCAAACCAGGATGAGGTAATCCAATGCGTATCCACAGCCGGTGTTCCTTCCGGTGCTGGCGGCTCTTGCGGGTCATCGCTGACATATAGCGACCATTCTCCCTCATTGCTCCGGATTACCCGCACGCGGTACATGACGTCAGGTTCAATCAGGGTTTCGCCGGTTACGATGATGCGGGAAGGACTGCCATCGTCGAATCTCACGATACGAAAAAACTTATTTGAACCGGACTCCCCGATACGTACCGCATACCCGTTCACACCCTCGCGCGTGTCGGACCGGTCACTCATCAGAAACACATGTGCGCGGTTTGCATTGGAGGTCGTGAAGCCATCAAGCCGGACCGAAAACTCCCATCGCCCGAAACCTGCAACCGAAGCGGTGCTCAGCCAGGATTGTCCGGCTTCATCAGCATTGAGACGGAGCAAATTATTCCCATTTTCTTCTACTATAAGCCAGTTACTGTCATCGCCTACCCATTCGGGATCAGCACTAAAGTCGCCGTCTTCAAAAGATTCGTTCAGAATTACCTGCGCATGCGCCGGCACACTCAAATGAAGAAGCAACATGGCAAGCGTAAAATATGTTTTCAATGTTCCGGTCATTTGCGACATATCTTTATACTTTGGGGCGCTTAGGTTCAATTTCGGAGGTTCTATCGGATCAAGGTTCCCGTGCAATTCCTGCTTAATGAGTAGTTTGTTTTCAAATCCTTACAGCGGTTTTTGACACTTTATGCTTTCTTTAGTCCCATTTTATGTTTAGTCTGACTTTCCTTCTTTAAGAACCCAAAAACCTGAACTGCTATGAAAAAAGCTGACCCCAAGAAAATCGCTCTGATCGCGCACGACTCCCGTAAGAATGAAATGGTCGAATGGGCTACCCACAATAAAGAAGTGCTGAAAGTACATGCCTTGTTCGGAACCGGTACTACCGGCAAAAGAATCGCCACCGAGGTGGGCCTAAGTGTGCACTGTTTCAAAAGCGGGCCACTTGGCGGAGATCAGCAAATCGGCGCAAAAATCAGTGAAGGAGAAATTGACTTCCTGATATTTTTCTGGGACCCGCTCTCCGCACAGCCTCATGATGTAGATGTGAAAGCCTTGCTGCGGCTGTCAGTGTATTACAACATTCCGATTGCCTGCAACCGGTCTACGGCAGACTATCTTATTACTTCGCGCTTACTTGAAGGGGATGAGTTTGAGCCGGAGACGAAGCCGGGAATCACAGATGAAATCAAATCAAAATAAGAGGGACACTTATGGCTATATCAAATCATGTCAACCTCATAATTTAAACCTCTAATCCCCGCTACACTTAATTTTTTAGCTGCTAACCCGCACGGTCAAATAACTACTTGTATTAGTCCATGCAATTAAATACTTTATTGCCTTACAATTAATTCATACTTATCAAACCTTATCTATGATGTTTAAATACAATACTTTTGCTTTGGCAGCCGCCTTTGCGCTGAGTTTTTTCTCAGCCGATGCCATTGCACAAAAAGCAACTCAGGCAACTGCCGAACGCGCAGTTAACACCGTACCTGTACTTCAGAACGAAGTACTCTGGGATCAGGCAACTGACCCGGTAACCAACGGTGCACTTGGTATCTATGACCTTGATGAGACGGAAGTTTGGGCTGTTGAAGCCGCTGACGATTTTGTTGTACCTGAAGGCCAAATCTGGACGATTTCCGCTGTAGAAGCGATTGGTTTTTACGCTGATCTCATTGGTGAGCCTTTCTTCGCCAACGTTAACTTTTATATGGACGAGTTCGATCGTCCTGCCGACTTCCCTACCTTCGAATTCTTCGAAGCTGAAGTTACTTCTTCTGCAGACGGTATCATTCTGGTAGAGCTCCCTGAAGAAGTTGAACTTGAAGCGGGTATTTGGTGGGTTTCTGTTGCTCCGCACATGGACTATTTCGCTGATGGCCGCTGGTTCTGGCTCGGCAACACTTCTGTAAATGGTGCTGAATTTCACTGGAGAAATCCAGGTGGCGGTTATGGTGATAACACAGCCTGGACACGTCAGTCTATTTCCTTCCCTGACTTCCCCGTTCAGGATCTTGCTTTCCGTGTTTACGGAACCGCAGCTGAGGATGAAGGTCCTGAGCTTGGCGCTTTCAGCCTTCTTTCTCCACCTAATGGCGTAGAGGTTGATCTCACTTTTGAAGGCGCTACCGATATCACTATTCAGTGGGAAGCTTCTGAAAATGCTACCGATTATGCCTGGGTTGCACACCTTGAAGGCAATGATCTTACTGATCCGCTCCTTGAAGTACCTACCGGTGCTGAAACTGAGCTCGTACTGACCGACGGCGCTATCTACGATATCCTCCTCGGCCTCGGTGTTGAGCAAGGTCAAACTGTAACTATTGACTGGAGCGTCGTTGCTTCTGCCGGTGACAACACCCGCTTCGCTGAAGAAACCTGGAGTGTTACCTTCACCCTTGTGCCTGCTACCAACATTGGTCGCGACGAAGTAGTGAGCGGTTTTGAACTCGCACAAAACTATCCGAATCCGTTCAACCCTACGACCAACATCAGTTTCACCCTTCCTGAAGCTTCTGATGTAAGCCTTGAAGTGTTCAACATGCAGGGTCAGCGCGTAGCTACACTTGCTAACGGCAGCTTCTCAGCCGGCAATCACGTCGTAACTTTTGACGCAGCTAACCTCTCAAGTGGAATCTACCTCTACCGCATGACCGCAGGTGCCTTCACACAGACCAACAAAATGATGCTTGTGAAGTAAGCTGACAGGGTTTTATCACCCTCAGTAAAAAAATCAAAAGGGAATCATGGCTTTTGCTGTGATTCCCTTTTTTTGTGTGCTATTTTTGAAGATGAGCTCTGGATAGGCAGCCTGAATTCATCCACCTTTAAAATGAAAATCACGATGGACTTTCCAAAGCTTTCCGGTATGCTTCAGGAGCGCGACCGAAGAAACCACAAATGAGGCCTCATACGAACGATTTTTGAAGGCATCCCATGCCTGCGGAAACACATCCGCAGATAAGTCGCGGGTTGCGATGGTACAGTGCGGGTTGATGCGGTCGGGTATGTTGGAAGGATGAATGCCGGGCATTTGGCGCAGAAAGGGCTTCAGGGCCTGATGAAGCTGTCTCACAGGTTCCGGATTCTCCGGCCTCACAAAAATCACACGGGGCGGAAAACAGCCGAAACCGTTCAGATTAATCATAAAGGATTCTTGTGATGCTGCAAAGTCAGTGAGCAAGATCCCAATGTGTTGTTCATCTGTCTCCAAAGCCCGAAAGGGCATTTGCAGGGTGAAATGCGGGGGTGACTTCAGCGCGTGTTTTGCCCCGAAACGGGCCTGCATTTCATGCTTGAAACCGGTTATGGTTTCAGCGGATTTCGGGTCGGTGAGGATGGCGATGTAATAGAGATTTTTGACAGGCTTCACAAATCTTATAAATGATTGCGTTTATCAGACCAATGCGGGTTAGCTACCGCGCACAGGAATCGGACGGGGATGGTAATTTGTGAAGGCCTGACATTTGATTCAAGCTGAGATTTCCCAAACAGAAACAGCCGCCCATGAACCCCGCTGCCCGCAATGCTGTTGTGGGGCACATGAATTCAAAACCTACCATTGGCGTCGTCTGGTTCAAGCGTGACCTGCGGCTGAGTGATCATAAAGCCCTGAAGGAAGCCATCGCTTCCGGGCTTCCGCTGTTGCTCATCCGGCTTTTCGAGCCGGAGATTGCGTCACATGCTCCGGATTTCGACCTGCGACACTGGCGCTTTGTGCGGCAGAGCATAAGCGACCTTAACCTCAGGCTGAAACAGCTTCCAAAACAGGATCAGGGCACAGCGGCCATCCCCCTAAACGAACACCCCAAAATTCACGTGCTGCGGCAAAACGCCGTACCCGCTTTTGAGATGCTCGCGGAACATTTTGATCTTAAAGCGGTGTGGAGTTACGAAGAAACCGGCACAGACATCACGTATCAGCGGGATATCCGGATGGGGAAGTGGTTCCGGGCGCGGGGCGTTGCCTGGCATGAGTTTCAGAGTAACGGGGTGCAGCGGGCGATTAAAGACAGGGACGGCTGGACCAAAGCCTGGTACGGCAATATGGGCGCCCCAACGGACGAGCCGGAGCTTGGACGCCTTCGCAACGTTGCCATCCCGGAGAAGCTGTTAGAAAAGCTTCGGGGCGTACCTTTTGATGATGTGTTTTACGAAAATCCCGTGCAGTTTCAGATGGGCGGGGTTGCGAAAGCGCAGCGCGTACTGGACTCCTTCGTGAAAAGCCGTGCCGCGGGCTATAACCGCGACATCTCCAAACCGCTGGAAAGCCGCGAATCATGCAGCCGGCTTTCGCCCTATCTGACGTGGGGCAATCTCAGTGTGCGTCAGGTGTATCAGGCCGCAAAGGCGGGGAAAGAAACCTACGGCAACAAAAAAGGGCTCAACAGCATGATGTCCCGGCTGCGCTGGCACTGCCATTTTATTCAGAAGTTCGAGACCGAGCCGCGTATTGAGTTTGAGAATACCAATCGCGGCTTCGACGATATCCGCACCGAAACCGACGCTGCGCTGATCGAAGCATGGCAAACCGGCACGACCGGCTTCCCCCTTGTGGATGCGTGCATGCGCTGCGTTACGCTGACCGGCTATCTCAACTTCCGCATGCGGGCCATGCTTGCTTCGGTGCTGACACACCATTTCTGGCAGCCGTGGCGGGCGGGCGCGCCCTGGCTTGGGCGTCAGTTTCTGGACTTCGAACCGGGCATTCACTACACGCAGTTTCAGATGCAGGCCGGAACGCAGGGGATTAACACCATCCGCATTTACAACCCGGTTAAGCAATCGCAGGAGCACGACCCGGAAGGCGTGTTCATCAGGGAGTGGGTGCCCGAACTTGAAAAAGTGCCGTCAAAGCTGATTCATGAACCCTGGAACATCTCCGAAATGGAACAGCAAATGATGGGCTTCCGGCTTGGCGAGGACTATCCGCGACCGGTCATCAAAGACCTGAAGCGAAGCTACCGGGAAGCTTCTTCCAAATTGTGGTCAAAAAAATCCGATCCTGTGGTGAAGCGCGAAAACGAGCGCATTGTTCGCATGCACGTACGCCGCTGATTTTTCTGATCAGCTTTATTCAAGTCAACGCTGCGTGTACCCTTTTGGCCTTTGTACTTTTGACTTTCTGCACGCTTTTCATTTGGAGCAAACAGGTTTTTGAAAATCCGAATTAAAGGTCATAGTTGAATAAGTCCTTCCATTTCTTTAGATTATACGTACATCTTAATTTGTACGTATAAAACAGCTATGAAAAACAAAAAGCTCACCCTGTATTTGCCGGAAGAAGTCATCAGTCGGGCCAAGGCGCATGCGCGTGAAGAAGGGGTCTCCCTATCGGGCATGGTTGCCGATTTTCTAATCAAAGAAACCGCGATGTATGCAACAAATGATGATGAAATTTCAACGATTGAAGAAGAATTTGTGCCCTTTTGCGGGGTCATTGGTCTGCCCGACCCAACGGATGAACGCGAACTTGCGGCTTTGCTTCGCGAAGAAAAACACCGGTAGCGGGAATGGCGGCTTCATCTCATCCCGAAAAAGCGCCGCGCCTTTTTCTCGATACAAACATACTTGTTGACCTGTTGGCCGAGCGGCACCCGCATTTTGAACCCGCGCTGTCACTGATGCGTCAGGCACGTTCGGGCAATGTCAGGCTCTGCACATCCGCGCTCTCAATCACGACCTGTTGGTATTTGGTAAGCCGGCAGCGGGACAGCGCAACCGCCCTCGACGCAATAAGAGCCATGACCCGGTTTGTGGAGATCATTCCGGTGAGTGAGCGGGCCGTACTGCAGGCGCTGCAGTCTGTTTTTAGCGATTTTGAAGATGCCGTGCAATACTTTGCAGCGCTTGAAGCCGGAGACACAGCCTTTATCATTACCCGGAACGTGCGGGATTTCCGGAAGTCGGTCATCCCCGTTTGCAGCGCCCGCGATTATCCGGAAGCAAGCCAATCACGGTAAGCTGATTCGATTTGGAAGCACATCACCCTGCAAGAAAACCTTCACCCTAAAAGAACATTCGGTGTCGTATAAAGGGAATAAATCTTACCTGCCATCCAAAACCTGCCCCAGCTGCGGACGTCCCTTTACCTGGCGGAAAAAATGGGAGAAAAACTGGGATTCCGTGAAATATTGCAGCGAGAAATGCAGGCGAAAAAAATGAGATCAGGCAAATCGTCTCTTACAGCAATTCATACAATTTGCTCTGATAAACTTATTTATTGCCGTTTATTTGAAAACGAGTGCCCAAAAGCTGTACAACAGCCAGGCGTTCATGCACAAAAACAGCAATGAAGGCAAGGCAAATTTAACCCGCATTATTCACAATTAAACAGGATTTATTTGCTAAGTGTTAGTTTAAATTTGGCTTAGCAAAAAACACCGGTAGCCCAAATTTGAGTGCGGTGTAAAAACTGCGAAATTTCCCCGCTGGCTGCGTTGAAGCTGAAAACTCATGCTCAGGGTACTGAGGTACCCTTCCGCTGAGTTTTCAGCTTCGCCTTGCCAGCAAGAAAATTTCTTGGTGAATAATGCGGGTTAACACTGTCTTTTATGCGCATTCGCACAACAAAAGCCACAAACATCATCACCGTGAAGCCCGCAGCGGAAAGAAGACCGACAAAAGGGATATACAGGCCGGTCAGGAGTCCGGCAACACCAAACAGCTGCAGCGCGCCGGTAATTTTTCGTTGGGTTTCGGTTAACCCAAAGCGCCTAAACTCTGCAATCATCCGTCTTGAATTGAGCGACTGAAACCCGTAAAACAGGAAAAACAGCGCGTTGAGAATGAGTAAAAACTGAAAAAAAACGGACAATGGGAGAAGTTATATTTTTGAACCTGAAGAAAGCTGACGACCCAACGCCCGGATGGCGCATACGTCAGTATTGTGCAGCCGAAAAGCTTTTATTTACCGCGTTTCGTTCAGACGCCAAACGGCATTCGTTTCCGTAACTCTTGGTGCACGCTTGTTGTCGTTGCATGAAATTTGAATCCGCGCAATGATTTGCGGCGGCTTCATGTTTGGCAGTTCAAATTCAAAACAAACTTATCCCCGAAAATACTGCCATCCATGAACACCCTCCTCTGGTTCCGTAACGATCTGCGGCTGCATGACAACGAAGCCCTTCACATCGCCCTCGAACAGGCCGAAACCCTGATTCCGGTCTATATTTTTGACCCGCGTCAGTTTGGCCGGACAGACGAAGTCCGCTTCCCGAAAACCGGTCCCTTCCGACTGCGCTTCTTGCTGGACAGCCTCTCGGATTTACGCGCACGACTGCGCGAAAAAGGCTCGGACCTGATCCTGTTGCAGGGGAAACCGGAAGCGCTCATCCCGGAGCTGTGTCGCAAGCTGGATATCGGACTTGTGACCTATCACGAAGAAGCTACCTTCGAAGAAACGCAGGTTGAAGACGTCCTTGACGACGCCCTCGAAGCCCTGGGGGTGGAAGTCGATTCCGCCTGGGGCGCGACGCTCTACCATGTGGATGACCTGCCGATGGATATCGAAAAGTTGCCCGATGTGTTCACCGCTTTTCGCAAAAAAGCCGAGAAATTCAGCGAAGTCCGTGCGCTGTTTGAAACACCCTCTACGCTGCCGCCGCTGCCTGCCGGACATCCCGAAGCGGGCGATTTCCCCGATTCCGAGTTCCTTGGCATAGCGCCGGATTCACCATCTGAAAAATCAGTACTGCCCTTTGAAGGCGGCGAGACCGCTGCGCTGAAGCGGCTCGAAACATATTTTTGGGATCAGGATCTCCTCCGTAAATACAAGGAAACCCGCAACGGCATGCTGGGTGCGGACTATTCTTCCAAATTCTCCCCCTGGCTGGCTAACGGTACGATCTCGCCCCGCTACATCTATTTTGAAGTGAAGCGCTATGAAAAAGAGCGGAAGAAAAACAGCTCAACCTACTGGCTGGTCTTTGAACTGATCTGGCGGGACTATTTCCGCTTCATCGCGCTCAAACATGGCCGTAAGTTATTCTGGGAATCCGGCATTAAGGGCAAGCGATATGCCTGGAGCCGGAATATGGGAGACTTTGAAAAATGGGTCAATGCGGAAACCGGGATTCCGATGATTGACGCCAACATGCGCGAGCTGAACGAGACGGGCTTCATGAGCAACCGGGGCCGGCAAAATGTGGCGAGCTTCCTGGCCAAATGTCTGAACATCGACTGGCGCTGGGGTGCCGAGTATTTTGAGTCGCTGTTGCTTGATTATGATGTGTGCAGCAACTGGGGCAATTGGGCCTACAACAGCGGTGTCGGCAACGATCCGCGCGACCGCTACTTCAACATTGTGGGTCAGGGCAAGCGCTACGACGCCAAAGGCGACTACATCCGGCACTGGCTTCCGGAGCTCGCGAACGTGCCCGACGACTACATTCACGAGCCGCACCGCATGAGCGTAGCCCAACAGCGTGAAGCCGGCGTAGAGCTTGGTAACGACTACCCCTTCCCGATGATCAGCCTGGAAAAAGCCTACCGCGAAATTGAGAAGCGCGGGGATTGAAGCAAAAGTTGTAACCCGCATTATTCACCAAGAAATTTTTTTGCTGGCAAGGCGAAGCTGAAAACTTATGCTCAGGGTGCTTAGAAAATTATACGAATGTGGACACATTACGAATAAGACCTTTGGCTTTTATCTTACCTCCGTCCTCTTGATCCAATAACTCCCCCACAGTCCTGACATCACCCCTGCGGCTCTCCATCAAATTCTCAATGTACCATCCAAACCCAATGTGCTAAACACCGCTGTGACGCCACTCAACTTTTACGCCATTTCCCTGCAGCTTCTGCCCGAAAAAGCAATTTACCGGCCTGAAACCCGCACGCTGTACCTGACTGACACACATTTTGGGAAAGCCGGAACTTTCCGGCGCGGGGGTGTGCCCCTTCCCGGCGGACACAACCGGGCCGATTACGATCGCCTCAACAGGCTTATCGAAACACACGGCCCGAAGCGGATGGTGTTTTTGGGCGACCTGTTCCACAGTTTTATCAATGAAGAATGGCAGCAATTCACCGAATGGCGGGCCGCACATTCGCTGATCAGCATGCTTCTGATAGAAGGCAATCACGATGTACTCCTGCCCGATGATTACCTGCAGGCAAACCTGATCGTACAGCCCGAAGGTTTTGAAGATGACGGCCTGATCCTGAACCATCATCCCCGAAATGACGAACGTGCCGGTCCCGACCTAAAGCCGTCACTCTGCGGACACATTCATCCCGGGGTGCGGCTGAGCGGCCCGGGGCGACAGTTCGAACGGCTGCCCTGTTTCTGGCACAGCGTTTCGCGAAAACAGCTCATGCTGCCTGCATTCGGGTCATTCACCGGACTTGGAAACATCAGTCCGGAAAACACGGACAGCATTTTTGTGATTGCCGGGGAAGACGTTGTGCAGCTGCAGTAATGCGGGCGCAATAAAAGTACGATCAGGATATCAGCTTTCTCTTAGTATGCATGTAAGGCTGGCCCTGCCCTTCCCGTAGCAATACTCAGTGAATCATGCCGGAAACCCGCTGCCAGATCTGATGATGAATGGTCTCTGCAGGCAGGTTGGCGTCGAGCTTTACAAACCGCGGATGTGTTTTGGACAGATACAGGAAACCGTCGCGTACGCGCTCATAAAAGGGACCGCCAGCAAGCTCCATGCGGTCATGTGCGCCTGACTGTGACATCCGTCGCTGCAGTGCCGTATCTACATCAAGATCCAGAAAAAAAGTGGCGTCGGGCTCTATATTTTGGGAAGCAATTTTGTTCAGATGATGAATTTCCTTAATCGGAAGACTGCCCCGTCCGAAGCCCTGATACGCAACCGTCGAATCATAGAAGCGGTCGAGTATCACAATTACCTTTTGTTGCAGCAGCGGCTGTACCCGTTCGGCTACAAGCTCGGCACGCGCTGCAGAAAACAACAGGAGTTCCGTAACCGGGTTCATCTGAACATCAGGGTTCAGCAGCAGGCTCCGTATCATCTCCGAAAGCTCGGTGCCGCCCGGCTCGCGTAATACTTCTACAGGAATCCTTTCACGGATCAGCCGCTCTTTCAGCAGCATAATTTGGGTTGTTTTTCCGCATCCGTCAATGCCTTCAAATGAAATCAGCACGTATATAAAATCCTCTTTAAAAAATTAATTCATCCAAAGCGTACCCGCTCCTTCTGAAGAACATGTACCACAAGCACAACCATCTGTCCGGCCGCCTGCGTTAAAATTCAGGCTCTTTTTTCAGAATAATCGCAAGCGCAATATACAGCAGCAGCGGCATGCCCTGAAACGGAAAAACAAGCAGGGCAAAACCAATGCGCACAAAGGTGGCGTCAATGCCAAAGTAATCGGCAAGTCCGCCGCAAACGCCCATAAGTCTTTTATCTGTGCGACTGCGGTAAATCGTTTTTTTTCTGGACAGCGCAAAAGCATCTACGCCTTCATCAGTATTTTTCCCGGATGAAGCCGACGCGTATTTATCTGCGAAGGTCTTCCCGCGGATATCATTGGCGCTGAAATCTTTATAGCGTGTAGCTCCGCCATCATCACCCGACCGTCCGTTCTGTGCACGTCCGGCACCTGTCTCTCCTGATTTTCGGGTGTTAACTTTTAGCAGGGGCTCTGCAGCAAGCGCTTCTTTTCTTTTTTTCCGCTTACGGGAAAGGGTCGTCCAGCCCAGAAGAACGAGCAAGGTAGCGATAACCGGCAGCAGCACATGCTCTGCAAAGCTGATTTCACGGCCAACCGGCACCCCTATCATCTGAAGCACCATCATCACCGACAAAACAAGCGTGACCGCACCAAAGGCTGAGAACGCGCCAATGAGTGCTTTGCTCTTTTTTTGGGGCTTTTCTTTTGCCACAAAGCTTCGGAAAGCCGCTTCTATGTCGCGATCCGTCACCTGAAATTCGGCTTCAAGCGGCTGACTTTCCGTGTGCTCAGCTGTTCTTGATTTGGTTTTTGTCGTCATGCTTCAAAAATAGGGTTTTCCGGCGTAACTCCCGGTCATTTAACTAAAAAGATACGCCCTGCGGTTTCTTTGCTTCGTGCCGGTACATGCTGAACCCTACGAAGCCCGCACCATAAGGTTAAGCCGCATTCCCTGGCGCCGTAACACCGCTTTCGTTAACCCGCATTATTCACCAAGAAATTTTTTTGCTGGCAAGGCGAAGCTGAAAACTCAGCGGAAGAGTACCTAAGTACTCTGAGCATGAGTTTTCAGCTTCAACGCCGCCAGCGGGAAAATTTCGCAGCCTTTACACCATACTCAAATTCGGGCTACTGGTGTTGTTCTCTAAGATAAACTTAAACAAACACTTAGATAATAAATTCAATTTAATTGTGAATAATGCGGGTTAACGGTTACCGGATTCGGCCCCACTCAGAAAGCGGTCTTCTGTAATCACATGGTGCAGGCGAACATCATGGGGCTCACAAGGCACCCGGTCCACCATACAGCACTCGAAACAAAGGCCGACCTTAAGGGCAGGCGTTTCCTTCAGGAAGGTATCGTAATAGCCTTTCCCGTAGCCCAGCCGGTTGCAGGCCGCGTCGGCCGCAACCATCGGCACAACGATCAGCTCCAGATCTTCAGCTGAGACCGGTTCACCGTCCACCGGCTCGCTGACACCCCAGCGGTTCGTTTTCCACAGCGTTTTTCGGGTGACCAAAAAGTGAGACAGCGAACGGTCCGCAAACGACATCACAGGCACCGCTACCCGCTTGCCTGCGTCGAGCAGACGCAGGGCCAGCGTTTCGGTATCGATCTCATTCCGAAGCAGCATGGCCGTGTAGAGATGAACGGTATCAAAGGTACTCCCTTCAAACAGATCCAGAAAACAGCTCTGTATATGCGTGCTGCGTTCTGACCATTCATCATCAGAAAGCGCCATCCGACGCGCCAGAGCCTCCTGTCTGAGTTTCTTCTTTGCTTCTCTGATTTCAGCAAGATTTTGCATAGCAGCGGCCTTCGTCCGGGATAATGAACTTACATGTGCTGATCTTCGCGCAGCTTAAATAGAAAGGTACCAGGTTGCAATGCTGAAATACATCAGAACGCCGGCAATATCCGCAATCGAAGTAATCAGCGGTGCAGAAGCGGTTGCAGGGTCAAAGTTGAATTTCTGCAGCAGAAACGGCAGGGACATGCCCAGCAGACTCCCCACGGTAACACAACAAATCATGGTCAGCGACACAACGACCGCTACCTCCGGGCCCGCTCTGAAAAATCCGATCAGTGACACGGCAACGCCCATAATAATACCAATGATAACCGCTACAAAAATCTCTTTACTGAACAGGCGGAACCAGTCCCGGATTTTTACCTCGCCGGTTGCCAGCGCACGAACCATCAGGGTTGACGCCTGCGCACCAGCGTTACCGCCACTATCAATCAGCAGCGGCAGGAAGAACACAAGCGCAACTACGGCTTCAATCGTATCCTCAAAAAAGGCAATGCCTGCACCTGAGAATATATTCATAAACACCAGCACCAGCAGCCACGGCAAGCGCTTATAAATCAGCAGCTTGATGGGTGCGTCGCTCAGACTGATGTTCATCAGCCCCACCGATCCCATTTTGTGAAAATCCTCCGTAGCCTCTTCCTTACGGACATCCATCACATCATCAAAAGTAACGATACCCATAATCTTATTTTGCTCATCAAGCACGGGCATAGCAATCAGGTCATATTCGCTCAAACGGTTCGCCACGACCTCCTGATCCTCATCATCTCTGGCAAAAACAACATCGGTATTCATGATATCCGAAATTTTCGTACCACCCGCATACAGCAGCAGCTCGCGCAGGGTAACAATGCCGGTCAGCCTGTTGTACCCATCCACAACATAGGCGTTATAAATGGTTTCGCGATCTTTTGCGACCTTGCGGATACTTACAAGTGCCTCCTCAACCGTCATGGTATCGCGCAGCGTTACGAACTCTGATGTCATCACCGAACCGGCTGTTTCCTCTTCATACATGCTCAGGCGCATGATGTCATCCCGATCCGGCTGTTCCACTTTCATCAGCAGCTTTTCCCGCCGCTCCTGCGGAATTTGCTTGATAAGGTCAACCCGGTCATCATGCGGCATAAGCTCGATGATATCAGCCAGCATTTCATCCATATAAAGCTCAGCTATTTCACCAGCTTTTTCCTTTCGGAAATGGCTCAGAACCAGGGCCTGATTCTCAGGCATAAAGCGGTCTAAGATGGCCTTGGCGTCTTCAGGATCAAGCTCCGAAAGCCGCTGCCCCAATACTGCCGGATGAAGCATTTCACAGATACGGTGCAGCTCTTCTTCATTATCAATACCTTCCCTCAGCATTGTATCGAGACGCTCAAGATAAATATTCTTCATAAATTACATCAATTAAGTTGAAAATTCTGATTCTGATCATCCGGAACCCATCATACCGCTGTACCGGCTTGTTCCGAAATCCGTCCGGGATAAAAGAGTCATCAAAAATGACGGCGGCAAATTACATAAAGTACGACAAAAGCCCGCAAAGAATAGGGTAACTTAACCACGGACCTGGTTGCTGTTCATAGCTTTTTTTATTTGGGGGAAACTTCGTGAACATCACGGTCTTTCGTGGCAGATCAGCGCTCCCAAATCATAATTTGAATCCCTTGCTTTTTTTTGGGGGGGGGGGCGGCACAAGCCCGGCAAACCAGACGAAAATGCCACCTTACCTGCCGAATGTTGCCATACTGCGACGCATTCGCAAATCGGACGCAAGATCGGGTATGCTGCCGGATTTACAAACATGAAGCGGCCTTGTGTGCTTCGGTTAACAAATTCATAACATGATGTGCTAAAGCGGTTTCAATCACCCTCACGACAACCAACCGTTTCAAACCATCTCAGCCCAAACAGCTTGCAAAAACCTGCCCTGCCCACTTAAGCAAATGCCTTAAGTAAGCTGCAGACTCCCGTTCCAGCCCCTGAAAAAATCCGCAGCCGGCATTTGCCGCTTTCCCTCATACCTGACCTCCCCTAAAGCCAGCGCGTTTTCTCCGCACCGAACCCAAACAGTTCCTGCCGAAGCATCTGCATGTACCGCCCCGATACCGGCCTGCGCCAGGGGATGATCAGCCGGAAGCGCCTTAGGCTCCGCGCGCAGAATCTTAAGCTTTTTCCCGTCGAGTTGCGCGTAAGCGGTCGGAAAGGGGCTCAATCCTCTGATGTGATCGTGAACCTGTTTGGCCGGCTGATTAAAGTCGAGACGGCAGTGTTCATCAAACAGCTTCGGTGCAGGACTTGCTTCTGCATGGTTTTGCGGGGTAAAAACAGCCTTATCTGCGGCCAGCAGATCAACAGCTTCCAGCAGGGCTTCACTGCCAAGCTGCATGAGTCTTGTGTACACATCCCCGGTTGTTTCAAGGTGGCCGATAGGTGTTTTCACCTGTTTGA
Source organism: Cyclonatronum proteinivorum (assembly GCF_003353065.1). Taxonomy (GTDB): domain Bacteria; phylum Bacteroidota; class Rhodothermia; order Balneolales; family Cyclonatronaceae; genus Cyclonatronum; species Cyclonatronum proteinivorum. The sequence goes on from NZ_CP027806.1 coordinate 3,366,089, forward strand.
TAATGCCGCCGGTATCAATCCCGGAATCAAGCCGGAAAATGGTACAGCCGGTTTCCGTCTCCCCCTGCATTACCGCGTGATGAATGGGCGCGGCGCCCCTGTATTTCGGAAGCAAAGAAGCATGCACGTTCACAGACCCAAGCCGCGGTATGGCAAGCAGCTCATCAGGCAGGATTTTGAATGCGACGACTACAAAGAGATCCGGCTTTAGCGCGGCAAGCTCCTGTTCAAGCGCTGTATTTCCTTTCAGGCGATCCGCGTGAATAACGGGCAGCTCCAGTTCCAAAGCTTTGGCTTTGACCGGCGTAGGGGAAAGTGCCCCGCCCCGTCCGCGTTTTTTATCCGTACCCGAAACAACCGCAACAACCTCATGGACAGATTGCCCTACAAGCTTCTCAAGGGATGGCACTGCAAAATCAGGCGATCCCATAAAAACAATACGCAGTGACGTCATGTAATATCGGTTAAGCGTGAAAACCCTATGTACTTACATCAGGCTTGTAGGTCCAACATCGGAAATCAGGACTTTACCTCAGAAACCTTAGCCCTTATCGGCCTCAGCTGCCCGCTTAGGCCTGACGGGATAGCCCGCGTCAACCTCACCTGATTCTACCATATTCAGACGGCTACGGAGCAGGCGCTTGCGAAAGCTTCCGAGATAGTCGATAAACAAAACGCCTTCGATATGATCATACTCATGCTGTATCACCCGACCGGGCCAGCCGGAGAACGTCTTCTCGTGCGGCTTTAACTCACGGTCCAGCCACTTCACCCGTATGGTTTCAGGCCGCGTGACCGATTCACGCACACCGGGAATGCTCAGGCAGCCTTCATCAGTGGCCGTTTTAAACTCACCTACAGGTGAAAACTCAGGGTTGATGAACACCATCGGGCCAAGGTCTTCCTCCCCTTCTTCATCCGCTGTAAACGGGTCGGCGTCCATCACAAACAGACGCAGCGATTCGCCAATCTGCGGCGCCGCAAGGCCTACGCCCTGCCCGTTGTACATGGTTTCGAACATATCATCGATGAGCCGCTGAAGCCCGGGAGAATCTTCCGTAATGGGCGCGGCTTTTTCACGGAGTACAGGGTCGTTGTAGGTTACAATGGGCAGAATACTCATAAAATGTTATCGGGTATTGGAGTTTTGATCTAAAAATTCCTGTAAGATAATGCAGGCAGCCGTAGCGTCAACAATCCCTTTTTGCTGTCGCTTCTTTTTTTTCATGCCTGAGTCGATCATTTGCTGTTTGGCCATTACCGAAGTAAAGCGCTCATCTACGAGCGTCACTTCTATGCCGGGGAAGCGTTTGTTCAGTTTTTTTACAAACTGTTCCACGCGCTGCGTTGAAGCGCCGCGCTGACCTTGCTGTCCGATCGGCCACCCCACAACAAAATGCGAAACAGGACCCGCCGCGATGATTGCGGCCACTTTTTCGAACAGTTCGCCCTCCCCAAAAGCACCAATCGGACTCGCGATGATGTGCATCGGGTCCGATTGTGCAAGTCCTGTGCGCTTATGCCCTACGTCGAAGGCTAATATCCGGCTGAAATTTCCCACAGGCTATGTCCGGCAAAAATGTGTCTGATTGAAGGATTTCGTTTCCGCTTACTCCTGATCAACAGATTCCAGCGGCTGCCGCAAAAATTCCTTCAGAAGCTTACTGGGTTTGAAATGCGTTTTGCGGTGCTCAGGTACATAAATTACTTCATTGGTCTTCGGATTACGGGCCTTTGGCTTCGCTTTCGTCAGTTTAACCTCAAAGACGCCGAAATCACGGATCTCAATGCGGCAGGTTGGGTTGGCTTCCATCATTGTCTCGCGCAAGGCAACAATAACATCATCAACCCATGGCTCAACCTGTACCATAGGCAGATTTTTGGTCTCTGAAATTTTGCGGACAATATCTCTTTTGGTGTATGTCATGACAATTCCCTTTGATTCAATAATTTTGAGTGTGACAATAAATTCCTAATAACATAACTCAAATATAAGGGGAATTCCCCTTACTTAATTGTAAATTTTCAATAAGCGTACAGACAAGCAGCTGTTTTATTTGAGTTTATGTGCTGTAATATATTTTTATCAATCGTTTGATTAACGCGATAAACTGTTACAATATAGGTATTTAAATAGCCCTATTGCAAATTAACAGGTACAAGGGTTTAGCACACACATCATGCCTCAGTAAAACACAGGGGGAACCCTTAAGCGTATGTTAGAAATAAAACTATTCTAACCTGTAAGCGCTCTTTACGCCTTCCACTTTTCTGATGTTCGTTATCACATTCCGCAGGTGATCAATGTCTTCCACGTACACCACAATAGTACCCTCAAACGTGCCGTCATCGCTATCCACGTGAATCCCCTTCATATTGGTTTTCAGCTTGTTTGACAGCAAATCCGAAATATCATTTACCAAACCCTGCCGGTCTTCCCCAATCACTTTGATCGCTCCGTTAAAACGGCCCCCGGAATTCATATTCCACTTAATTTCCTGCACGGTGTTCTCCGACGCCTTCATCAAATGCTGAAGATTGCGGCATTTGGACCGGTGTATTTTCAGAAGACCTTCCCGGCTCACATAACCCAAAGCCTCGTCACCGGGTATAGGTTTACAACAGTTTGCATACACATGCTTGATGTTTCCCAGCTCCCCGTCAAGGGTCAGGGTGTGCGCGTTCGCCATTTGCATGTCTTCGATCACTTCGGTCGATTCCACCTTTCTGCCCTGATTCAGGCCGGCAGGCTGCGCTTCTTCTTCCATCCGCCCTTTGCTCAAAAATGAGCGTACGGCCTTCACCAGGCGGTTGATTTCATACGATTCATTCCCGATAGCAAAAAACATGGCCTGAATCGAAGGAAAACCCAGTTTGCGGGCAATGCGCGCCAAATCCTGATCTGAAATTTTGAAGTTGTTGCGGTCCGCCTTTTTCTCCCAGGCCTCCTGCCCCAAATCAGAAATCTTACGCTGTTCCTGTTTCAGAAACTGACGCAGCCGGGCTTTCGCCTTATGTGTCACCACATGATCGATCCAGTCGGGGTTCAGGTTCGAAACTTTACCCGTTACAACTTCAACCTGATCGCCGCTACTCAGCTTATGCCGCAAGGGCACCAGCCGTCCGTTGACTTTTGCTGAAATCGCACGCTCTCCAATCTGACTGTGAATATCGAATGCAAAGTCGATGGGTGTTGCGCCCTGCGGCAGCGTTCGCAGCTCACCTTTCGGCGTAAATACGTAAATCTCACGGGAGTAAAGATTGAGCTGGAAATCCTTCACAAATTCCTGTGCCGACTCCGCACCCGGATTTTCGAGTACTTCCCGCACCCAGTTTACAAACTTATCGAGCCCCTCTCCTCCCTGACTCCCCTGTTTGTACTTCCAGTGCGCCGCAAGGCCCTGTTCCGCAATTTCATCCATTTTGCGGGTACGAATCTGCACCTCAACCTTACGCCCGCGTTTTGTGATTACCGTTGTGTGCAGCGACTGATAGCCATTGGCTTTGGGCACCGACATAAAATCCCGGAAGCGCTCCGGTATGGGCGTATATTCATCGGTGATGAAGGAGTACACCCGCCAGCAATCTTCTTTTTTATGGGGCAGGTCAAGGATGATACGGATGGCGAACAAATCATAGATTTCCTCAAAGGGCTTTTGCTGCCGCACCATCTTTTTGTGAATGGAATAAATATGCTTCGGACGCCCCTTGATTTCGAAATTGAATCCCGAGCGTTCCAGTTGCTCCCGGATCGGTTCCATAAACTCCCTTATGAAACTTTCCCGCATATCCTTTTTCTCCTTGAGCTTGCGGGCAATAAATTTAAAGGCGTGCTCATCGGTTGCTTTCAGACAAAGGTCTTCAAGCTCGCTTTTGATCTTATACAGGCCGAATCGGTGCGCAAACGGCGCATACAGCTCACTCGTCTCCGTCGCGATACGAATCTGTTTTGCTTTCGGAAGATGGTGAAGCGTGCGCATGTTATGCAGGCGATCCGCAAACTTGATCAGCACAACACGCAGATCGTCCGCCATGTACACCAGCAGCTTCATGAAAGTCTCAGCCTGCTTGGCGCCCTTAGTTTTGAAGAAGCCTGCAATTTTGGTCAGACCGTCAATCAGCTTCGCAACAACATCACCGAAGTGCTTGCGGATGTCGTCGAGCGTCACGTCCGTATCTTCGACCGTATCGTGCAGCAGGGCAGCTGCGACAGAGACATCATCCAGCCCGATTTCCTCAACAATAATGCAGGCAACCGCCAGCGGGTGCAGATAATAGGGTTCCCCGGAAGCACGGGTGTCTTTGCTGTGCGACTGATAGGTCAGCTTAAATGCCCGTGAAATCAGGGATTTGTCGTATGATTTCAGGTGCTTATCACATAGCTGAAGCAGGTAATTCAGATCATTTTGCTGAACCTCTCCGAGCGCATAGTTTTCAAGATCCCAGTCGATAATTGTTTTGGAGTCAGCCATAGATACAGGACTTTTGGATGAAGGGCTATCTGTTAAAATATTTATTCAGTCCCTCTGATACAATTTGAATATCACTCCGGGCGAAATAATTCCGGTATACTTTACACGCTATGGCCTTAGATCGCCCATGATGGTGAACCGCCGGGTCAGTTGCTGTCCATGCTCATCAACCAGCGTTAGCCGGTAACGTCCGGGTTCAGGCGTAACCGCCAGCTGATGAATGCCCTGCGTACTTCCGGCAAATTCCTCATTCAGGTGCCAGTAAAGCCGGACATCCCCCTGTTCGTGCACCGCTTCAAACACCGTTTTCCCGCGCCCGCCGTCGAGTTCGTACGGGATATAAATTTCGGCTCCGTCCGTCGGATAAATCAGCGCCATTGCCATGCCCGGGGATTCCTGCGGTTCACAACCCGGCTTCCAGGGCGGAAGCGGACGATAGCCCGGATGGTTGGCACGGTAGAAGTGCGCCCTGTCAGCCGGCAGCACAAACTGAGTCTGCCGCGTCATGTTTTCGGGCGGAAAACAGCTACTGTTGACCCGAAGCCCTGTTTCAGGATCTGCATGAAATGCCTGATGATACGGGCAGGCGGGCGTTTCAAGCGCTGTGAGCGGCACGGCCTGTGTGACCGTATCCGAACAGTCGGGGCCGGCACGGTGCCCGCTTATGCGGCAGACCTCAACCGGTTGCAGGCTGAAGACCGGCTCCGCAAACCAGCCGCTATCCTCCAGAAGACCAAATAAACTGAACATCACCGGTGCAGCCGCCTCTACACCGGTCAGTCCCGGACGCCCCTCGCCGCCCGCATTGCCTGCCCAAACCGCCACGACATGCCGCGGCGTCAATCCCACCGACCAGGCATCGCGGTAGCCGAAACTCGTGCCCGTTTTCCAGGCAACCCTGCGAGCAGAAGCAAACCGGCGCCAGTCGGTTTCCCCGACGGGACGGTTGACATTCTGCATGGCTTCCATCATTGCCCAGACTGCACCATGCGAAAGCGGGAAAGCGGTAGGTTCAGGTTCCGCCCTGTGTGAATCGGTGAAACGCAGCGGTCGTGCCTGAAACGGCGCCTGTGCCGGAAGCCGGGCATCATACTGCAACAAATGCCTGCCAAGTGAAGCATACATCCCGGCCACATCCCACAGGCTTGCCTCCGCCCCTCCCAAAATGAGCGTGAGTCCATAATGATTTGCGGGCCGGGTGATGGTGGTAAGGCCCAATTCCTGCAGGTAATGGTGAAAGTCAGGAAGGCCGAAATCCTGCAGCATACGCACCGAAGGGACATTGAGTGAGCGTGAAACGACTTCAGCAGCGGGCACCGCTCCCCTGTATGTGCGACTGAAATTCTGCGGATGATAGCCGGCAACCTGCGTGGGAATATCGGGGATAAGGGTGTTAGGCAGCAGCATCCCCCGGTGGAGCATGAGCGCATAAAGTGGCGGCTTGAGCATGCTGCCGGTACTTCGCGGCGCGCGGATGATATCGACAGCATGGCCGCGACTGCGCTGCCCCTCAGGTTCCGGGGTGTTGCCAATGTAGGCGAGCACACGACCGGTTTCGACCTCAGCTATCAGCACCGCCATGTTATGGATTTCGTTGGCCCGCAGCGTGTTGTTATGCTGCACAACGACCTCCGCGGCACGGCGCTGCAGCGCGGCATCAAGGGTTGTTCGCCGCTGCGTGCCGTTTCCGCCTCCGGCAAGAATGCGGGTGAGAAGGTGTGGCGCAAGCTGCGGAAGCGGCAGCGGCACTTCCGGCAGGGTTTCCGCCTGCGCGAGCTGTAAGGTCAGGGCATCGAAGTGACCCGCCTCGTACAGTTGCTGAAGCAACCAGTCCCGTTTGCGCTGCAGTTGTTCCCGGTTGCGTCCGGGGTGCATAAGCGCCGGCGCGTTGGGCAGTACGGCAAGGGTTGCAGCCTCCGCCCAGGACAGCGCCCCAGCCTCCCGGCCAAAGTACCGCCATGAAGCCGCCTCAAGTCCCACCACATTCCCGCCGAAGGGTGCATGTGCGGCATACAGTTGCAGAATCTCGGCTTTGCTGTACCGGTTTTCCAAACGCAGTGCCTGCAGGGATTCGAATAGTTTTCGGCTTAACGTGCGGGGCGGGTTCGTCTCCGCAAGCCGGGCCAGCTGCATGCTGATGGTACTGCCTCCGCTGACAATACGTCCGGCATGCAGATTCTCCTGCACGGCCCGTCCGATGGCCCGCACATCCACGCCCCTGTGCTGCATAAAGCGCTTGTCTTCAAAATAAAGCAGGGCTGTCAGGTACCGGTCAGGAAGCGTGCCACCCGGCGGAAACCGCCACTGCCCGTCATCTGAAATGCGGGCTGCAAGCAGTTCTCCCTCGCGGTCATAGACCACGGTTGAGTACGGTACATCGAACTCCGGTACCGGCACGGCAAAAAAAGCAATGATCAGCAGAAACGGCGGCAGCAGCCACCATGCCGCTTTCCGCCAGCCCTTAAAACGGAAATAAGAACCAACCGACACCGCTTTTTCAGGTTCCGAAACCATCATCCCACACAACCTACTTTAAATTATAAAGCAAAAACCCGGTGCTTTGCCGGCTACTTGATCGGGATTATTTTCGGATCGTCGGCCCCGCCAAGCGGTCTGTCCTGGTCGTTGTCATCGTCATCGTCGTCATCCATATTATTGAATAACTGATCAAGCCCGCCTTCGCCAAACAAGGCATCGCCGCGGCTTTTCAGGTGCTCAGCCATGGATTGCATTACCTTTTGCGCCTCTTCGCTGAGCTCGACATTCTCTCCGTTCGCCCACTTTTGCAGCTCCTCTGCGTGCACATCCAGACCAAAATCGGCAAAATTGAGAAACCCTTCATCGTCGAAGTCATCGTCATCATCATCGTCCCAGTCGTCGTCATCTGCAATGAGCCCATTAAGTTCATCAATGCACGCGTCTAATGTGAGTTCAACCTTATCAAACTGTTTTTTCAGCGCCTTCTTAGACTTTAATTCTTCGACCATCTGCGCGTACTCCATCAGAGCATCGAGCGCCGGCATCCAGCATACAAAGAACTGCGTGAAATCTTCCTCATCTATTTCAATGCTGTCCCTCAGCATGTGAGATACCTCAGTGATGGTCAAGTCTGTAGGCATATCCCGCGGATCACCATAGTAAACGCCGTGAGTAATCTGCAATTGAATCAGCAATTCATACCAGTCACCTTCATTAAAAGTATCTTCCTTTAGCAGATCGGAGACAAGCGTTTCCGGTGTGAGTGCATAAGCGGCTTCACTTCTGATCCCTATCTCATTCATAATGGAATAGAGATATTTGTTCATCGTCAAATTCATTTTTTTGGGGTTAAGTTGTAAAAAAGAAAGGTAGGGTTTCCGCGGGCCAATTACAGGAGAACCTGCCGCGGAGACAAAAAAAGAGTTAGCGGTGTACCTCCACGCGGGATGCTGTGGTTCGCGCGAAGACTGCGGGGTCGTGCAGTGCATGCACCGAAACTGCGGGCAGAAGGAAGTCCCCCGCGTAGGTCGCGGTCAGGTGCATCCGAAAAATGCGGGTTTGCCCGGCAGGCAGGCTGAAATACGTGAGCATGCGATCGTCGCGCACGTCCTGATAGTCCGCTTGTGAAGCAGCTTCGCGGAAGGCGTCGTTGTCGCCGCGGGTGCTGATGATTTCCCATCCCGACGGAAAAATCTGCGTCAGCGCGAGATTTTGCAGCGGTCCGCGGCTTCCGGGATTGGTGACCCGCACTTCGGCGATCAGGTCGGTGCCCATGCGGAGCCGGGCCGGATCAACTTTATCGCCATTCGGGAAGAAATACTGCACATCAAGGGCAAGATCGGAAGATGCTGCCGGACTGCGGTCCTCGGCGGGGATGCCGGACTGCAACAGGCGCGCAAACACGACGCCGCTGCCTTCGTTGCGCAGTTCTATGCGATGCGTGCCGGTTTCGGTGATTTCAAACGGAACCTGCCACAGCGGCTGCGTGCCGCTGATCTGACCTGAGCCGATGCCCGTACCTTCGAAACGAACCGCGGTTTGTTCGGAAACCGGATAGGCTTCAGCGAAGCGGGCCGCGGCAATGAGCGCAAAGGCTACCGTCTGCGGAGAAAACCATTCGTCGCGGTTGATTTCGGCGGAGACCTCCATCATCAGGCGGGAAGCCTGATCCGCGAGGCCGAGCAGGACGAGGCTTTCGAGCATCATGGCGCGGTCGCGCAGGCTGCTGCCATAGGTGCCGCCGGTTTCGCGGTAGGATGAAATTTGGGTACCAGCCTGACGCACGAGCTGCGAGGCGGCCTCCGGCATACCGGCGGCCTGATAGGCTGCAGCCAAGCGCCAGCGGGCCTGTGCTGAAAGCGCGTTCACCTCCCGCAGGCGGTTCATGGAACCCAGCGGGGCTTCACCGCTGATGACCAGGGTGTAGAGGCGGTAGGCCTGCATTAAATCGGCGCTGTGGGGCGCGTCAGGCACTTCCCGCCAGTTGCCGGCGGCCTGCTGCTGGAACCGGCGCAGCGGTGCTTTGAGACTGCCCGGCACAAAATAGCCGGCCCGTTCGGCCTCCGTGAGAAAGTGCAGCGCGAAGCTGCTGAGCCACTCCTGCGCAACCGCCTGACCCGGCCACTGCGCAAGTCCGCCGTTCGGCAGCTGATAGCGGCTGAGTGCGGCAATGACCTCTTCCACCCGGCGGCGGCTTTCGGCCTGCTGCGCGGCCCCCGCATCGGATCCGGTTCCGCTAAACACGCTCAGGTACAGGTGCGGGAATGCGCGTGCAATCTGCGCTTCGAGGCTGCTGTGCGGGTAGCGGTTCAGGAAGCGGATGTGACGCCCAAGGTCAACCGGCGGAATAGCCGAGATTTCGAGCAGGGCTTCCCCCGCACCGGGCGCACCGACTGGGTCAAAGTTCAGATCCCAGCTCTCTCCGGCCTGAAGGTTTTGGGCGAATAGCTGCGTGACCGGCGGATTCGGATTCCGGATGCTCAGCTCGATTTCATCGCGCCCCTGTTCGCTTCCGCTTTGGGCGTGCAGGATGATGCGTCCCGTGCCGGTAAGCGGGCCCGTGCGCAGCTCGAAGCGTTCGAGGCGATCGCCCATACCGGAAAAAGCAAGCCGACGGCGGGTATCATCCCTAAGCTCAAAAAGTTCGTTGGCTTCAAGGCGCAGCTGCACCTCGCGGATGCGGTCCTCCATCGCAAACACCGTTGCCGGCAGCTCGACCCGCTCGCCGGGACTCAAAACCCGCGGCAGGGTACCGACCACCATCACCGGCTGACGCACCGGCACGGCAGCTTCGGCACTTCCGAAGGCATCATCCTGCCCGGCAACAACCATCACCCGGACCGAGCCGACGTAGTTCGGAATGTCCACCCGGTGCACAGCTGTCGAGCCGGAAGCCAGCGTGAACGGCCCCAAGAAACGAACCATCGGCCTGAACCGGACCACTTCCGCTGTTTCCAGATCAGCCAGATCCAGGTCGCCCCCGATGGCCAGAATCCGGCTCAGGGCGCCGGCATAGGCACCGGCCACATCATCATAAACATCCCAGGTGCGCACGCCCAGCGCTTCGCGCGCATAGAAATGGCTGTGCGGGTCGGGCGTCCGGAAGTTGGTGAGGTCGAGCAGGCCTTCATCCACCAGCGCGAGGGTGTAGGTCATTGCGCGGCCGCGCTGCTCGCTTACGCGGATTTCGGCGACGGATTCAGGTCGCATTTCTGACGGAACGCCAAGCACCGGCTGCAGACGGGTAGCCGGATTGTTCACGGTAACGGGCACAACACCGTACATGCGGATGGGCAGGTCGTTGAAGCGCTGTCCGTGCGGCTGCACCACGTGCACGCTCGCGTACACGGTCGGACTCATGCCGGCTTCGGCGGGAATCCGGATTTCATTCATGCCCGGTGCGGTTTCGGTCCAGAAGCTGCGGAGCACTTCGCTGCCGGTCTCCAGGCTTACGAGCGCCCGCGCCTGATGCGCACCGGGAAAGCGCAGGGTGATGGTCTCCCCGACCTCATACTGCTCGCGGTCGGTTTCCACGGTGAGGCGGGTCGGCGCACCGCCCTCGGCTTCGTTGCCGCTCCACCCCATAAAAAACACTTTTCCGGCGGCGTGTCCGCCGGGCGCTTCGACCTCGAGGAGATAGCGGCCCCAATCAAGCTGCATGGCCGGCAGCGAAATGTTGACCTGTCCGCTGCTATTGGTGCGGACAGTAGTAGAAAGCAAAGGTGAACGGCTTCTGGAGCTGAAAAACTGACTCAGGTTTTCATCCCGCCGCTGCCACCACCAGCGCCAGTCGAGTTCAAAAATGGTGATGGTGAGGCTTTGATTAGCCAGCGGCTGCCCTTCGGCATTGACCAGCACCGCCTGCGCGCGAATGGGCGCGTCGTAGGCAAAGGTGTCGCGCTCGTCGGCCCCGACCAGGCGTATGCCCGCAATACTATTGTAGGGGAGGTAGCGGAAGGACGTGGTGCCCGTGCTGAAATTGCCGGATTCCTCAAAAACGCGGGTCGTGAGGGTGCCTTGCAGCAGACCTGGCGAGCGGTCGGGCCTTTGGAGGCGGTGCGTGAAGCGGGTCTGACCCTGAGCATCAAGGCGACCCCGGAAGATTTCATCGGACTGCGAACTGAGTGCTCTCGCAGGATTATCAAAGGTGAACTGCGCGTAATCCGTGAACCGGAGCGAGACCGCCCGCAGGCTCAGGCTCAGATCCGTGTCCAGATTTCCGGCTATGGCGCCATGCAGCCACTCGGCGCTGATGCTGCCGCTGAGCGTAGCCTGTGCCCCGCTCAGGCGGGTCTCGTCCGGCTCGGTGCGGATACGCAGCCGGTTCGGCTGAATGGTTTCGATGTTGATGTTTCGGGTGAAGGTGTTGCCGCCCACCCGCGCGCGCAGCTGCCAGCGGCCGGTTTCAGCGCGGGCTTCGGTCCGGCCGGCGAAAGTATAGAGCCGGTTCACGGGATGCACCGTGCGCCGCTCGGTCACCCGGCCCGACGGATCGAGCAGCTCAAAAGTCGCGGGATGTGCCGCCGGGAGCATGGACTCATCGGCCTGTATCATCAGGTTCACAAAAAGCGAATCGCCGGGCCGCCTGACCCCGCGCTCGCTGTAGAGGAAGCCTTTCACGCCGCCTTCAACACGGGCGCCGGAAACATCAAACTCGCTCAGGGAAAGTGCGCCGCCTTCATTCAGCCGGAGGTACGCCCGCTCGGCACCCCGATTTGCCAGCAGCAGGAAGGGTTCCTGCTCAGGCGCATCCATCACCCAAAAGCCGTCGCTGTCGGTGCGCCCGGCAGCCAGGGTTTGCTGCTGAAAATCAAGCACTTCCAGCTCAATCCCCGAAAGCGGTCGGGCGGTGACCAGACTTGCGGCAGTGACGTGCAGCTTTCCGGATTCCGCGCGCTTGGCGATCAGGCCGATGTCGGAGGCCAGCGTATTGCGGCTTACCCGGCGATTGGAAGTGTAAAAAGAGCTGTGACATGGATTGTCGCGCTCCCGCCAGTCGTACTCGCCGAAAGCCCAGAGGGTGTCGAAGTATTGCCAGTAGTTTTCTTCTGCGACTGGATCAGGGTCCTGCCAGTTGGTACTTGCCGGACTTACGGCTGCCCCACCGTCGCAGGGATACAGCGACTGATGCTGCCGGAACCCCAGGGTCACGCGGTAGATGGCGCCCGGCTCGGGTTCGATAATGCGGCTGAGGTCAATCGCGTAACTATTCCGCTTGCCGGGTTCGCTACCACTGAGGGTGCTGAGCGGTATGACCTCACCGGCAACCGGCCTTCCCACTTCACGCAGCGACCAGCCGCCATCTCCCAGACGGCTCGATTGCAGAAACTGCGGGATGTTGTTTTCGAAGATGCGGACGACCTGCACATCGACCGCGCCGAGGTTTACAGCTTCGAAGGGCAGCAGCAGCTCGGTGCTGTTGGGGAGGATGACGCCGCTGCCGAGCAGACGGATCTGCGGCGGTTCGTGCGCGAGTGTCAGGGTTCGGGTTACCTCCTCTGCGAGGCGCTGTCCCTGTGCGCCGCGAATGCCGGAGGCCAGCAGCAGGCGCGCCTCACCAGGCTGCGCTGCCCGAGGATACACGAGCAGGCGGTTGTTCCGGATGATGACGCCGGGATCGGGCAGGCCTTCGAAGCGGACCAGCCCCGTAAGGTTTTGCGTGGCATCAAGCGGGTCGGAGAAGGAGACTTCGACGAAGGGTTGCTGCTCATAGACGACGCGAACATCGGTGATGGTGAAGCTGTCGCGGGAAGGCACCGTGAGGCGGGCATTGCCGCGGGTGCGGGCGCCGAGCGGACGGGCATCCCAGCTGAGTTCGAGCTCCTGCGGCTGCGCCTCGCGGTCGATGCCGGTGAGGGTGAAGCTGAAACTGCGGTCAGTTTCGCGGGTCACGACGGGGATGAGGCGCTGCCCCTTCAGCTCGGCACGCAGCACGCCGATGATGTCGGCGGTTTCGGCTACATCGGCGGTGAGGATGCGTCCGCTGAGCTGCTGAGCGCCGCTGGGGGAATCCGGGTCGGGCTGCAGGGCTGCAAGCTGCACATCGAGGTCCTGAGGGATGATGCCGAGCTCGAACACAAACAGACGGGACTCCCCGCCGGGAGCAAGCGCGCGCCCCGCATCGAAGGTGACCTGATACCGGGCGCCGTTTTCGAGGCGGGAGGCGGGTCGGAAAACGACGGTGCGCTCATCGGCCCAGCGCTGCTCGCCCCGCACCGAAGGCCGGAGCGTGAACAGGTTCGGATTGGCGTTCCGGATTGATTCACTGACCGGGTTCACGAAGCGAACCACAATCTCAGAATCGCTGCTGAGGAGGCCGCTCGAGTAGGAGGCGATCTCCCCGCTAAACTGCCCGGGACTCGTGAGTTTTTCGTCTGAAGTTTTTCCGCAGCCGGAAAATAGCAGCAGCACAAAGCCAATGAGAATAGTACACCTGATGGATACCCGCATAATAAAGCCCAAAAAAGCATTGATTTAAAATTCGAATACAGCTATCAGATAAAATAGGAATAATAGCAGGTAAATCTGCACATGAATCCCAATCCTCAAGCGGGTCATCTCCACAAAAAGCTACGGTTTGCCTTGTTCAAACGCTTGCAGCGGAATGATTTTGAAGTCAAAAACCTTTAGTGCACCGTATTAGCTAAACCAAATTATTTAATCAACCCTGAATCACTATCCCATGACTCGTATACATATTTTAAGTACCACCGACCGGCCTGACTCTATGGCTTTAAAGGTTTCTGAATTTGTTAAACCTAAGCTCGAAGCCGAAGGCGTTGAAGTTGACATTATTTCTCTTCAGGACTTTCCCATCAAAGATGTGGCTGGCGGTCCCTACGGCAGTGATATACCAAGCGTAAAAGCATTTAATGAGCGTGTCCTTAACTGCGACGGTCTCCTGATGGTTGTACCCGAGTATAATGGCTCATTCCCGGGCATTTTAAAGCTTTTCATTGATTACCTGCCTTTCCCGGAGTCGTTCGACAAATTGCCAATAGCCTTTATCGGCGAGGCGGCCGGAGCCTTTGGTGCGCTGCGTGCCGTAGAGCAGCTTCAGATGGTTTGCAACTACCGTAATGCGTACCTCTATCCGGAGCGCGTTTTCCTGCAGCGTGTTTACAAGATATTTGATCCTGAAACCGGTATTTCGGATGAACTTCAGGCAAAACTTCTGGATAGCATGATCACAGGTTTCGCTGCATTTACAAGCCGTAATAAAATTGAGCGTCAGGAGAATGCCGGCGCAGCAGATTAGTAAGGAATAAATCCACCCTACTATCAAATGGAAACAAAAGCCCCTGCGAGTCTATGCAACGCGCAGGGGCTTTTTCATTTTCCAAATACTTTACGGGCTTTTTATCTGATCCTCTTCCGATAATAGTTCTATTAACTTCTCAGCATATTCGATAAGCGTAGCATTGGTTTTGTTCCCGCAGCCCATGAGGGTAAGGAAGTCCCCGTTGTCCTTAAAGTATTGCAGAAAAGCCTCAGCACCAATTATGCCGTTCATGAAGAGGACATTTTTGGGTCGCGGCGGAATTTGATGATAACCGGATATGACCTCTGACTTTATATTTCGTCGTTTTAAGGAGCGCTCAGCAGAAGCTTGCCCTTCCCCGGCTATATTTTCGCTATGCTGTTCTGTTCCGGCTTCCTGCTGCATAGCAATCAATGTATCAGCAAAATCTAAAAGCTCCGTATTGGTTTTTTTTCCACAATGCCGCAAGGTCGTAAAATCACCAAATCTTCGGTGATAGCTCAAAAAGACCTCAAGATTATCTATTCTGTTCATTACCAACACATTCAAAGCACGTTCGCTCAGGCCTTTAAAAACACTTTTCTTCTTTACTTCCTTTTTCTTTTCACTATTAAGCTTTCTTATCATAAGTCAAAACCAACCAAAAAATTAAATGCTTAGCTTCTCTGTCATATGTGTATTTTGAGCCTGCTAATGGCAAATAAATCAGCACAACCGATAAAATCATAACGAAGGACTACTCTTATACTTCCAGGCGCATTTGCCTTTGAAGTTCAGCAATATTAAGATTGCTTAAAATACCTGTTATTTCAACTTAAACAAAATGTAAAGCTGTCAATGATATTCAGCAATAAACCTGCCTCAGTTTGCAGTCTCCTATTATTTTAGCGCCTTAAACGGGACATGAGATTCTATAAGCAAAGTATATGTCAAGCATTGTTCTGTTAGTTGTATGTTTGTGTATCGGGGTGCTCCTCAGACGCGTAAAGGACTTTCCGGAAAATACGCCCATGGTTCTGAATCAGTTTCTGATCTACATATCCCTTCCGGCTCTCGCTCTGATTTACATTCCTCAGATCAGTTTAACGAATGAGCTGTTAATTGCAGTCTCGACCTCATGGCTTGTATTGGGCTTTGCACTGATCATCATCCCCCTTTTGGGCAAATGGATGGACTGGTCACGCGGTACCGTTGGATGTCTATTACTTACAGCCGGACTGGGCAATACCTCATTTGTCGGTTTTCCGGTAATTGAGGCGCTTTATGGTGCAGAAGCGCTCAAAATTGCGCTTATGGTTGATCAGCCCGGATCTTTCGTTGCGGTGTCAACCGCTGGTATCATCATTGCCTGCACCTATTCAAGTACTGCCCTAAGGAAGCGGGATATCGCGAGAAAAGTACTCCTGTTTCCGCCTTTTATCACCTTTATCCTGGCTCTGGGCATGAACATGGCCGGCATTCAGGCACAGGATATCCCGCTTGAAGTGCTGGAGCGGCTCGGGGCAACCCTTGCTCCTATCGCACTGACTTCGGTTGGCATGCAGCTCTCTTTCAGCCTAAAAAAGGAATTCATCAAACCACTTGTATCCGGACTTTCTTACAAGCTGTTGATTGCCCCTTTCCTGCTGACCATACTTTTCATTTTCATACTGGGTGGCAGCGGTGATATTGTTAAGGTTAGCATCATGGAAGCGGCCATGGCACCGATGATCACAGGTTCTATATTGGCCATCATGTACGGACTTAACCCGCAGCTTGCCGCGCAGATGGTTGGCATCGGAGTGCCTCTTTCCTTTGTTACCCTTTATGGCTGGTATAAACTGCTGGAAGTGCTGGCCTGAGCTTAAGTCGCGGCCTGCGGGCATTATCCGTCAGGGTTCACGGTGATCACCACATCATGCTCAATCAGCACCAGTTTAAAATGCTGCTCCCAGTGCGCCTTCCGCAGCACATTGTGCAGGATGAGCCGGCGTAATTCCTCCGTATCGCCGGCCTTAATGCGAAGCAGCTCTTTGTGATAGCGGCTCAGATCGCGGATTTTGCGGTTGATTTCTTTTATAACAGGCTCTTCCGAAAAAGAATCAAAGGCAACCGACATAATCGGACGGCGAAATTTTGCCTTATAAATATAGCTGAAAGACATCCCCGAAAAATCGAATGATCCGGATGTTTCTACCGAACGGAGCTCCTCAGCCTCCTGAATGACTTCCGGAAGCGGCTTTCCGGAAAGGTCAACAAGGCAAACATGCCTGAAACCGGCACGAAGGGATTCAATGGTTGTTTTCTCAAGATATTCAAGGGCTTCGATCACCTGCAGCGGGTTTCCGCCGGAGGCTGCATGCAGCTGAAGTTTCTCAACGGGCACGGACTGCTTCAGGTTTTTTGAACGCTTCGCAGCTTCTGCGATATCTTTCCTAAAGCCTCCCCGAATAAATACATTTACCGCCTGCTGAAATGGCAGATCAACGCCGTACCGCTTGAACCGCAGTTTTTCACGATAAATTATGCCGGTAAAAAGCAAAACGACGGTAAGCAAAAAATAAAACGGTATGAGTAGCACTGATGAGCTATTTAGTATTTATTAAATTAACCGGCAATCCGGACACCGGCAGGTATGCAAAAGCAGGCAACTACGTCAGCGATAAGATAAGTGCTTCATACACCATCTTCCACAGCATCGCTGAACTCCGCCTGCCGCACGTCGGTTATCACAGCAAAACTGATCTCCCTGTTCGCACCGGCAAGCGAATTTCTATTGTTAACCCAAAATCACCTGAGCGATTCATGGCAAAGCTTAAACTGGACCTGCACGAGATTTACAACAAAGGTCACCTCATCGACCGCGCGCTGGAAGAAATTATTGAAGAAGCCGTATCCCGAAAAATCAGGTTGGTTGAGATTATTCCCGGCAAAGGCAGCGGACAGCTTAAAAAGAAGGTGATACGCTTTTTACAGCAAAAGCACATCAAGCCCTATTATCATCGCATGGAAAAAGACAGCAAAAACTTCGGGCGCTTGTTTGTACATTTCCGGTTCTGATTTAAACCGCATGCTTTAAGCATCCCTAACAGATTCGACGCCAAAATAAGCCCATGACTGTATCCAAATCGCTCACCTATACCCGCTACCTCAAAATCAACGAGCTGCTCGCGCTTCAGGAATGCAAGTCCGATCCTGAAGAACACGATGAAACCTTGTTCATCATCATTCATCAAACATACGAGCTTTGGTTTAAACAAATTCTGCATGAATTTGATCTGCTCAGACAGGAACTGAATGCGGGGCGTACCTGGACGAGCATTAAAACCATGCGACGCATCCTCACGATTATGAAAACCCTTGTCGGACAAATCGACATACTTGAGACCATGACGCCCCTTTCCTTTAATCAGTTCCGGAAATTCCTGGACAGCTCCAGCGGGTTTCAGTCTGTGCAGTTTCGCGAAATGGAAATACTCTGCGGTTTGCGGTATCCATTGATGACCAACGCGCACCGCGAAAATCAGCCCGCACTCGACATCATTAAAGGCCGTATGGAAGAACAGACCCTTTGGGAAGCGTTTATTACCTACCTCCAAAAACAGGGTCACAGCGCAAAAATTCCGGACAGGGTTAATGATAAAGGACTGATGTTCGAACCCCATCCGCACAATCAGCAGGTTCTGACTGATGTCATGCATAATGATCCTGAGTCATCGGTACTCTGTGAGCTGTTTGTTGATTTTGATGAAGGGCTGCAGGAATGGCGCTACCGGCATGTAAAAATGGTTGAGCGCACCATCGGAACCAAAAAAGGCACCGGTGGTTCGGACGGCGTCGGCTACCTCAGGAAAACGACCAACACCCCTATTTTCCCTGATTTATGGGCTATCAGGGCATATATCTGATTTTTTCTGCCGCTGAAGTGAAAGGTTTTTTCTTTTCGGAACTCTGAACGATGTCAAAACAGAATTAAAGTCATCGGGACTTTCAATTCACATACTTTATACATATACTTTGAGCAAAATCATACTCTCCAAACTTATTACTCGATATGGCAAATTCAGACAGACAGAAAGCGATTGACCTGGCCTTAGGGCAAATTGAGAAGCAGCATGGCAAAGGCACCATCATGCGGCTTGGCGATACTCCTATCGTTAACATACCCGTAATTTCTTCCGGGTCTATGATGATCGACGCCGCACTCGGCGTCGGAGGCTTCCCGCGGGGTCGTATAGTTGAGATTTACGGACCGGAGTCATCCGGTAAAACTACCCTTGCCCTGCACGTGATAGCCGAAGCGCAAAAAAAAGGCGGCTATGCGGCGTTTATTGACGCGGAAAATGCGTTCGATGCCAAATATGCCAAATCGCTGGGCATTAAAACAGACGAACTGCTTGTATCACAACCCGACAGCGGTGAGCAGGCACTTGAGATTACCGAGACCCTGATTCGTTCTGCCGCGCTCGACGTAGTGGTAGTCGATTCAGTTGCCGCACTCGTACCCCGCGCCGAACTTGATGGCGAAATGGGTGATTCACATATGGGTCTTCAGGCCCGACTGATGTCACAGGCGCTGCGAAAGCTTACCGGTATCGTAAACAAGACGCATACCTGTGTGATCTTCATCAATCAGATTCGTGAAAAAATTGGCGTGATGTTCGGGAACCCGGAAACAACGACCGGCGGACGCGCCCTTAAGTTCTACTCTTCGGTACGTGTGGATATCCGCCGCATCGGTACCATTAAAAAGTCAGATGAAGTAGTGGGTAACCGTACCAAAGTCAAGATTGTGAAAAACAAGGTCGCCCCGCCCTTCCGGGAAGTCGAGTTCAACATTGAGTACGGCAAAGGCATTTCGAGAATGGGCGAGCTGCTCGACCTTGCGGTGCAGTTCGATATTATTCAGAAACGCGGAAGCTGGTACCGCTACGATGGTGAGCCCATCGGGCAGGGCGCAGACGCGGCCCTTCAGTTTCTCACGGAAGATCCTGAACTGACCAACCGCATTGAAAAAATTGTGCGCGCCAAACTTATGCCGGATACCCTCACCGAAGAGGAAACCGCAGAAGCGGCAGCAGCCGGCGAAGCCCTGACCGCAGCGGCCAACACCAACGGAAAGGGCAAAAGCTAAGCCCGATCCGCACGTGAATGAGACGCCGAAATAAAACAAGACAAGAGCATAATGACGCCCCGGAGCCTGAATTCAGTCCGGGGCGCATTACTTCTGTCAGTACCCAAACCCGCAACAGCTCGCGGGTTTCTGTTTTTATAGAAGGGGCGTTTAGCTTCGGATGCTTCAAAGCCGTTTTCCTGGCATCCGGGCTGGCCGTGGGCCGGGAACTGGATGCCGCAAGCTACGCGGCTTTAATGAAAGAAGAAGCCCGGTTCAAACTGCGCGAATACTGGCTGGGATTGTTGGGGAGGCGGGCACATACCGCCGCAGAGCTCGTCCGCAAAGCAAGGCAAAAAGACTATGACGCCTCGCAGTTTGAACGCGTGCTTCAGGAGTTTCGCGAGCGCAACTACCTCAACGACGAAGCATTTGCGCGGGCTTACATTCAGGAAATGAGTACGATAAAAAAGTGGGGACCGGCCAAACTGAAGCTCGAACTCAGGAAAAGGGGGGTCTCTGACGAAGTGTCGAACCCGCTCATTGCAGCGCTGATTCCGGAGGATGACATCAGCGCCCTTGAAGCGCTTGTGCGTAAAAACAGCAGGCGATTCAAGCGCGAATCCGATATATTAAAGCGGAAAAAAAAGATAGCGGATCACCTGCTCCGAAAAGGCCACAAGCCGGAACAGGTGTTCCGGCATCTGGATCATTTCCTTGAAATAGTGAGCCAACAGCCTTAAAAACACGACAACCCTTCGCCTCAGGTTTAGCCCGACGGTTTACTGAACACCATGCTTAACTTTACCCCGGAAAAAGTTTTTCGCTTTCTGTTCTACACTGCCATTGGCGTGACCGTTGCCATGGTACTTTGGCGCTTCTCCGGGCTGCTGGTGTACCTGCTTTTATCGCTGGTATTGAGCTATATCCTGAATCCGGTTGTGAACCGCATGCAGGCCAACGGCATGCACCGTACGCTGGCGACTTTCCTTGTTGTGCTTTCGGTCCTACTGATTCTCATCTGGGCTTCAACAACCATTATACCCAATATTGGGAATCAGCTTCTGCGGCTTACCGCGCAGCTGAACGTAGAAACCGTGGCCTTCATCGCACGCTCGATCGAAGATTACACGCTTCAGCTTATCCCACAGCTCCCGCAGGGATACCTCACCGATAATGTAAACAGCTTCTTTGACCGCTTTTTTGATCTCGACAATGTGCAGGCACTGTTCGGGAATATCATCGGGGTCTTCACCAATTTATTCACCGCCCTGCTGATCCTGCCCTTTACCACCTTCTTTCTGCTCAAAGACGGAAGCAAGCTGCGCAGACAGATTCTTCAGCTTGTCCCTAACAAGTATTTTGAGACAACCGTCAATATCATCAGTCAAATCGAAATGCGGCTGGGCCGGCATTTTAAAGCGGTGGGACTACAGAGCACGCTCGTCGCCTTTTTTTCATGGATGCTGCTTAGCGTTGCCGGACTGAACAACGCGCTTTCGGTAGGGGTTGCGATCGGTTTAGCAAATACTATCCCATACTTCGGGCCGGTACTCGGCTACCTGCTGTCCATAGTTATTGCCATCATTGAAACCGGTGATTTCAGCCTGGTACTCAACTGCATTCTCGCTGTGATGATTGTTCAGATTATGGATAATGTCATTTTTTATCCGGCCATTTTTTCACGCTCGGCCAACATTCACCCGCTTTATGTGCTGCTCATTATTCTAATTGGTGCCGAACTTG
The DNA here is from genome assembly GCF_003353065.1 of Cyclonatronum proteinivorum. GTDB lineage: Bacteria > Bacteroidota > Rhodothermia > Balneolales > Cyclonatronaceae > Cyclonatronum > Cyclonatronum proteinivorum. The sequence continues at coordinate 3,387,138 of NZ_CP027806.1, forward strand.
CCGGCCTGATTGGTATGCTCGTCGCCATCCCCCTTTTCACGGTCATCCGGGTGATTTACAACGAAATTTCATGGAGTATCCAGAATTATTATGTCTTTAAGTCAAGGCAAACCTAAGCCTTTCATACCGCTGCGCCCTCTGCGCAAGGGAGGCACCATTGGTGTATTTTCGCCCTCTTCGCCACCTGTGGCCGAAAATACAGCGCAGGGCGTCCGCTACCTTGAGTCTTTGGGATACCGTGTTGTGCTCAGTCCCAATTATTCACAGCACGAAGATTATCTCGCAGGCAGTGGGGAACAACGTGCAGGCGACCTCATGGGCCTGATTTGCAACGATACTATTGACGCCATTTTTTGTACACGGGGCGGTTTTGGCAGCTTTATGATGCTCCCTTTTCTGGATTTTGAAGCCATCCGCAAAGCCCGCAAACTGATTTTAGGGTTCAGCGATGTCACCGCGCTCCAATGGGCTGTATATGCGAAAACCGGATTGCCTTCCATATCCGCGGGTATGGTAGCAACAGACCTGTCTTACCCGGCACGGGATCCGCAGTTTGAGTCTTTTTTTTGGGAGCTGATTGAGTCAGGTCATACGAACTGTACTTTTCAAAACACATTAAGCCATGCGGAAGAACAGGACGGCGTAGCAAGCTGTGAAGGCATCAGCATGCCCGGCACCATGTCGGTAGCGGCAATGCTGCTGGGTACGAAGTGGTTTCCGGTATTGGAGAACTGCATCCCGATTTTAGAAGACGTAGATGAGCCGAGGCATAAAGTTGAAGCCTACCTTACACAGCTTATACTGGGCGGCCATTTTGCAGCCTGCCCGGCAGTTGTTTTCGGACAGTTCACCGACGCCTCCGTTCAGGGCTACCCCGAAGTTCCTGAACTTCATACCATTTTCCGCCGGGCGACCCAAAAAAGCAGCCTTAAGGTTTTGCAGGGGATTGACTACGGGCACATTCCGGGTAAAATTTCATTGCCTTTAGGTGTGCCGATATCCGTATCTTTGGGATCAACGAGTATTTTGCGAACCCGGCAATCCATTTTCGAATCTTGATCCCAAGTATTGTAGTCGCTGCCTCCGGTGGTGGCACTAATTTTCAGGCACTTATCGACGCGGCGGCGCGAGAAGAGCTCAGCGTCCGTTTTAGCGGACTTATTGCCGGATCTGAAAATGCCGGAGCAATAAAGCGGGCTGAGAAGAATGGAATACCGATTTTTATATTACCGCGCCAAAACGACGCTGCTGCCGAAGCCCAAAGAATGCTGGATATTCTTGAGGCCTGTAAACCCGACCTCATCGTACTTGCCGGCTGGCTGCGAAAAATACCTGCATCCGTCCTGAAGCGCTACCCCGATCAGATCATCAATATTCATCCTTCGCTGCTCCCCAAATTTGGCGGCAAAGGGTTTTATGGTTTGAAGGTGCATGAGGCCGTTCTGGAAGCTGGTGAAACAGAGTCCGGCTGTACGGTGCACATGGTAAATGAGGCTTATGATGAGGGACATGTTTTGGGACAGCGTCGCATACCCGTGCTTCCTGACGACAGCCCGCAATCGCTTGCATCCCGGGTACTGGAACAAGAACATCAACTTTATCCCGCCTGCATCCGACAGCTGCTGCAGGAGCGGGTTTCTAAACCGAACGCCATATTATGATTCAGGCCTTTTCAGCCTTCCAAAAAAAGAACCTTTCGGTTAAGCGTGCCTTACTTTCGGTTTTTGACAAGACCGGCATTGCTGAACTCGGTACTTTTCTGCATGAACACGGGGTAGAACTGATTTCCACAGGCGGCACGTCGAAAGTGCTTGAAGATGCCGGACTGCCCGTGACAAGTGTTGACAGCCTCACCGGTTTTCCTGAAATGATGGATGGGCGCGTTAAAACCCTTCATCCTGCCGTACACGGCGCGCTGCTTTCCCGTCCGAACGTGGAAGCCGATATGGCTTCTCTCAGTGAACTCGGGTATGCGCCCATTGAGCTGCTCGTGGTAAACCTGTATCCGTTCAGCGAAACAGTAGCCGAAAGTTCAGGTTTTGAGACCTGCATTGAAAACATCGACATTGGCGGACCGGCTATGCTGCGGGCCGGAGCCAAAAATATCGATCATGTATGTGTGCTTACCTCTTCTGATCAGTACAGCGCTTTCATGCAGGAATTTAAAGAGCAAGACGCCACGGTGCGCTACAAATACCGGCTGCGTATGGCACAGCACGCCTTTCAGCATACCTCCATTTACGACACAGCCGTAGCGATGTACCTGTCGAAAGAGATCAAATCCGGTTTCCCGGATGTGCTCAACCTGCAGCTGCCCAAGTTTGCACCCCTCCGCTATGGTGAAAACCCGCATCAGGCGGCCGCTGTTTACGGCAATCAGGGGGACATCATTGAAGTCCTGCACGGCAAACAGCTCAGCTACAACAATTTGCTCGATGTTGACGCAGCCCTGAATCTGTTCCGTGATTTTCAGCATGATGAGCCCACCTGTGCCATCATCAAACACACCCTGCCCTGCGGGGTATCGACAAGGGCTTCCCTCAAAGAAGCCTGGGAAGCTGCATTTGCGACGGATACGATCAGCCCGTTTGGCGGCATAGTGCTGGTAAACCAGCCGCTCGACGCTGAAACCGCTCAGGCCATTGACACCATTTTCACGGAGATTATCATCGCTCGGGCATTCAGCGAAGCCGCCCTCGAGCTGTTGTCCCAAAAAGCAAACCGTAGGCTGGTTAAAATCAAGAACTTTTCAGCCACAGAAAGCCGCTACGCCTACCGGAGTATATTCGGTGGCATGCTTTGTCAGCAGCCTGACGCTGTGGCTACAGATACACGCAACTTTCAGGTCGTGACCCACAAAACCCCGACCGATCAGCAAATGGCCGACATGCTTTTTGCCTGGAAAGTGGTGAAGCGGGTGAATTCAAATGCCATTGTATTCGGGCGGGATCAGCAGACGCTTGGTATTGGCAGCGGTCAGCCGAGCAGGCTGGACTCCTCAGAGTTTGCGATTGCCAAAGCAGCCAAATTCGGCCATGACCTGAAGGGCGCAGCGGTAGCTTCTGATGCTTTCTTCCCGTTTCGGGATGGTATAGACGCAAGTGCCAAAGCAGGCGCGGGCTGTATCATTCAGCCGGGCGGCAGCATTCGCGATCAGGAAGTTATCGACGCCGCCAATGAACACGGAATCTGTATGATTTTTACGGGCCGAAGACATTTTAAACACTAAATTTGCTGCTGTGATTGCTTATTTTCCCGCCCAACGTATCATAACCATTTTCAGCAGTACCATACACCTGATCGCGCATGAATTTCAATTTTCTCCAAGCTCTGTTTTCCTATTTTACGGGCAGAAAAAATAAGGTGAAAGCCATTCGTGAGTGCCCAAAACGCGGGCACAGCTTATCTGTTCATTAAAACCGCTTACGTGCAGCCCTAACCGTGCAGAATAATTCAGCGTTAGTTCAGAACGTGCAGATTCAGATTGGCACCCCAAGTTGTGCAGCAATCTACCCTTAATTTTTATCGTATTTAATTCTCCTTCTTTCCTTATGCAAGCAACTGAAACCCCGGAAACAACAAAAAATCGCCCCAAAAAACAGTCCGCATTTGACTGGCTTTACACGGACATTGCTATTGACCTTGGAACCGCCAATACGCTGATCTATGAACGCGGGAAAGGAATTGTGCTCAATGAACCTTCTATCGTAGCCATGGATGCCAAAGGGGGCGTTGTAGCCATCGGGCACGAAGCCCGGCTCATGCACGAAAAAACGCACCAGAATATCCGGACCATACGCCCGCTGCGGGACGGCGTTATTGCCGATTTTGAAGTAGCTGAGCATATGATTCGCGGCATGATTAAAAAAGTAAAAAAGCGCTGGTACTCTTCAACCCGAAAAATGGTCGTTTGTGTGCCTTCAGGCATTACGGAAGTTGAAAAACGCGCCGTCCGCGACAGTGCAGAGCGCGCAGGTGCGAAAGAAGTTTTTCTGGTTGATGAGCCCATGGCTGCCGCTATCGGTATCGGTCTTGATGTGCATGAACCCGTCGGAAACATGATTGTGGATATCGGTGGCGGTACTACCGAAATCGCGGTTATTGCCCTCTCCGGAATTGTGTATTCACAATCTGTCCGGATTGGCGGGGACAAGCTGAACGAAGTTATCATCAATTATTTCCGCCGCAATCACAACCTGCTTATTGGGGAGCGAACGGGTGAAGAAGTCAAGATGACACTGGGTTCAGCAACGCCGCTTGATGAAGAAATCGAAATGTATGCGAAAGGTCGCGATCTGATCAACGGCGTGCCCAAAACCAGGGTTGTAACCTCGCGCGACGTGAGAGAAGCACTATCAGAAACTGTAAACACTATTGTCGAATCTGTCACCAAATCTCTGGAGCAAACCCCGCCGGAGCTGTCTTCAGACCTGCTGGACCGGGGTATTATGCTTACGGGCGGCGGGGCCCTTCTCAAAAACCTGGATCGGCTTATTATGGAGACTACCGAGCTTCCGGTTCATATCGCCGAAGATCCCCTAACAGCTGTTGTACGGGGTACAGGGGCTATTCTCGAAGATATTGATTTCTACAAGAGCGTACTCACCTAATCCTAAGCGGGCACCGTCCGGCATTTGCACTTTATGAGAATCAGGTTTACCAAGATTGGAGATATCCGGGATCAGCTTATATCCGCCGGTCTGATTTTGGTCGCCCTGCTTATGATTGTTGCCCGGCAGGATGAAGCGTTTCAGAATGTCAGAAAAGTTTCTATTACGCTAATAAGCTACGTTGAAGCACCGCTTTCCAACGTGCGTGTTTACCGCTCTGCCCTTCGCACCAATGCGGCACTGGAACAAAACACCATACTGCTGCAGGATGAAATCAGCCGTTTGCGATCGCTTCGGGATGAGAATGACGTACTCCGGGCGCTGCTGAATTTCAGAGAAAACTCCGAGTTCGACATGCAGCCGGTCCGCATTGTCTCCAAAAACCTGACCGGAATCAACAACAATATTATTGTAAACGCAGGAGCCTCCCACGGTCTTGAAATTGGTATGCCCGTTGTGAATCACGAAGGGCTCATCGGTACGGTCACCCTTATGGCAGACCGGCATGCGCAGGTTCTGCCGCTTTTCAACAGGCAGTTCAGGGCAAGCGTACGACTCGAAGACAGCCGGGCATTCGGAATTCTTTCGTGGGAATCCGATAACCTATCGGAGCTTGTCGTCAACTTTGTGCCCCAGACCATTCCTGTACAGCCCGGTATGCGGGTGTTTACTTCCGGGCTGAGCAACAAACTTCCCGCCAATATTCCGGTCGGAACGGTTATACGGGCCATACCGGAACCGGGTCGTGAAACGCAGCGCATTTATGTCGCGCCCTATGTTAATTTTTCAACCCTGGCCGAAGGCCATGTTTTGCTGTATACGGTTGAAGCAGAAATCATCGAGCTGGAACAAGAATGGCAGGAAATGTTTGAATGAAACAGTCTCTTGCTATCGACCTCTTTATCGGGCTTGCTGCCGTACTGCTTCAGGTGATGATATTCCGGCACCTTGAATTATGGGGCGTAACCCCTGACGCCGGATTTCTCTACATTCTCGGCCTTTGTGCCATAAGACCCCGCACCTACGCCCTGCTTACAGGTGCTGCAATTGCGATCCTGCTCGACATCTTTCTGGATACCTGGGGTATCCACTTATTTAGCTTCACCCTCCTGATACTGACCACACATTCGCTGATTGCTACGCAGTGGGAAAACAAGCTTTTGATTGGGCAGACTTTTCTGCTGCTGCTTGTTTTGTCGGCCGTTTATCATCTTATTTTTTTGCTTGTTGCCTCCTTTGCGGGTATTTACGATACAAGCCTGCTGTTTTTAAACTTTTGGCTGGGCAGCAGTTTATATACCGCCCTTGTTGGTATTATATTATACCTGCTGTTAATTGATTAATTCATCAGCCGCGGGCAGCCGCCCCGCTGATGAAGTGCTGATTTTTTCTACTCTTTTTTTGCGTCACCTGCTATGCCTGTAGCCTCCCAGGACCCCCGTCGTCACCGCATTGTTGTAATCGTACTGCAGCTTCTTGTAGTTTCTGTATTCCTCACCCTGTTTGGCCGGCTGATCTACCTTCAGATTTATCAGTTCGAGATTTATAACCCTATCAGCGAAAGAAACAGCGTACGGCAGCAGGTTGTCAATCCGGCAAGGGGGCTTATTTTTGACCGGCACGGCGATCTCATCGTTGGGAACGAGCCCTCCTTTACGATAACCATCACCCCGCTTAATTTCGACCGGGATAACATCCCCCTGCTTGCCGAACTGACGGGCACATCCGAAGAAGAAATTACTGAACTTGTTGATGAAGCGCGCACCTTCTCGCTTCACCGGGAAAGCCGGCTGCTGCGGGATGTCGATTTCAAAACCTTTTCCAATATTCAGGAAAATCTGTGGCGTCTGCCCGGTATCAACCATCAGGTCGAAGGCAAGCGCAGCTATCCTTCTGATGCCCGCCTTTCACATGTGTTAGGCTACCTTGCCGAAGTAACGCGCGGAGAGATGTCGGCCTCTTCGTTTTACCGCATGGGTGACCTCATCGGGCGAAGCGGTATCGAGCGGATTTATGAAAATGAGCTTCGCGGCGATAAGGGCACCCAATTCGTAACGGTGAACGCCCTGGGACGTGCACTGGGCCCTTTCAATCAGGGACAGCTTGACGTGAATCCGGTACAGGGCCTGAACCTGCACACGACCTTAGACATAGAGCTGCAGCGCGTAGCTGAAGAACTCATGGAAGGCAAAGTTGGCGGGGTTGTTGCCCTAAACCCCAAGACAGGCGGCATTCTGGCTATAGCAAGCGCCCCCGATTACGACAACAGCCGGCTTGCCGGCCGGCTCGACCGGGCGTACTGGCAGGCCGTTAATGCGGACTCCCTTACCCCTCTGTTTAACCGTGCTGTCGCGACCCTGCAGCCTCCCGGCTCAACCACAAAGCCGATGATGGGGCTGATCGGTATGCGGCTCGGACTTATTTCCGAAAACACAACCATTCACTGCAGCGGCGGCTACATGCGCGGCCGTTTTTACCGCTGCCTGCGCAGGCATGGCGATCAGAATATCAAACAAGCCATTGAAACTTCCTGCAACACGTTCTTCTATGCGCTGATGGACCAAATCGTGACCCGTCACGGCCTCAACGTCTGGACCCGCATGATGAATGATTTCGGCATGGGCATCTCAAGCGGGGTTGATCTCACCGGGGAAGTTCGCGGGCTTGTGCCCGACAGCACCTACTTCGACCGCGTTTTCGGGCGCCGCCAATGGGGTCTCGGAGACATGATTAACCTCGGTATTGGTCAGGGCGCAATGGGGACCTCCCCCCTTCAGATGGCCATCGCAACCGCCGTAATTGCCAATGGCGGCCACAGGATACAGCCCCATATTGTGGATCACGTCACCTACGCGGGCGGCAATATTGTTCCTGTTCGCCCGGAGCCGGAACGCATAGAATGGATGCAACCCAAACACCTGAAGGCTGTTCAGTACGGCATGCGCAACGCTGTCACGGAAGGTTCGGGACGCTTCTACGCCAACCTCAGGGACGTTGCCGTAGCGGGCAAAACGGGCACCGCGCAAAATCCTCACGGTCAGAATCATGGCTGGTTTATCGCTTACGCGCCGGCCGAAGACCCCGAAATTGCGATTGCCGTGCTGCTTCAGAATGCAGGCTTTGGGTCCATATCCGCAGCGCCCGTTGCGGCTATGATGTTTGAACAGTACTTCCACGGGGAAATCCGCCGACCGCATATTTACCGGATGATGCTGGAATTTGAACCTGCACCTTTTAACCCCAACCGCAACCCATGAAGTGGTATAACCGATTCGACTGGCTGATCTTTTTTAGCTGGCTCATTTTATCTCTGATCGGGCTGGTTGCCATTTACAGCGCTACGCAGGGACCCATGCACCGCGACACCTTCATTGCCGGAAACTTTGACCGGCAGGTGCTTCATGTTGCCATCGGCCTGGTTATCATCATTCTGATGCAGTTTCTCACGCCGCAAACCTATGTGCAGTTAAGCTGGCCGGTTTACATTCTTTGCCTGTTTATTGCACTGCTTACCGTGTTCTTTGGTATTGAAGTTGGCGGTGAGCGCAACTGGCTGAATGTCTTCGGGTTCCGGCTTCAGATCAGTGAGTTCATGAAACTTGCGACCATCATGGTCATCGCCGGGTTTCTGGCTTCGCAGCGTCAGTTTTCAATTGAAGAGCCGAAAACACTGCTGGTGCTACTCGTTCTCGTAGCGCTGCCGGTTGGATTTATCACCCTGCACGGCGATACCGGCACAAGCATGGTTTATATCGGCATGATTCCATTCCTGCTCTTTTGGGCGGGGCTCTCATTTGGCCTGTCCCTGCTCATGGTGATGCCCGCTGTTTTGGCCTATCTCACGGTTGTGAACATTGTGGCAGCGGGAATTGTGGCCGTTATGATGTGCGGGATGATTTTTCTGGTTGACCGCCGCCCGATGGTTACCGTTAGCGGGGTATTGCTGGGAATCGCCGTAATCATTGGGGTGCAGGTTGCGCTTACCGAAGTCCTTCAGCCCCATCAGCGGGCACGGGTTGAAGCATTCACCAACCCCGCTGTTGACCCGCAGGGTGCCGGCTGGAACGTGATTCAGGCTAAAACAGCCATCAGTTCCGGCGGGATTTACGGGAAGGGTTTCCTGCAGGGCACCCAAACGCAGCTGCGCTTTCTGCCTGAACAGCAAACCGATTTTATTTTCTGTGTCATCAGCGAAGAGTTCGGCCTGATAGGCGCAGGCACGACACTCTTTTTCTTCCTCATCCTGCTTTCCCGCATGGTGTTTATTGCCGGCAGCCATAAACACGCCTTTGCCCGGATCACCATCATTGGTATTGCCTCAATCTTCCTGGTTCACATCATCGTGAATCTCGGCATGGCTACAGCTTTGCTGCCGGTTATCGGAATTCCGCTGCCGCTGATTAGCTATGGCGGCTCTTCTTTTCTGAGTTTCAGTATCATGATCGGGCTGTGCCTGAACCTGCGCTTTTATGAGCGGAGCTTCAGCATTTACGACTCATAGCCGTTCCGGGGCGCGGTTGTCAGTACCTTGTCGGTTCGCAGCCTGAAACTGCGGCGGTGCAGCGGACTGATGCCGCAGGCCTCAAGTCCGGCATAATGTGTCCTGGTCGGATACCCAACATTCGTATCCCAACCGTACCATGGATACAACTGATGCATGCTGTACATCAATTCGTCCCGATACACTTTCGCAAGGATGGAAGCGGCAGCAATACTCGCGGAACGGGTATCGCCTTTAACAACACATTCGTAGGGGATCAGGGAAGCGGTGAACCGGTTTCCGTCAACAAGCAAAAAATCAGGCGTGGGATCAGCCGCCTCGACGCACTTTTGCATTGCCAGAAAAGACGCTTGTAAAATGTTATGGGTATCAATTTCCTGCGGGCTGCACTCTTTCACTGCATAAAACACGGCTTCCTTCCGGATTCTTTCCGCGACTTGACACCTTAGCGCATGTGTCGGGATCTGCTTGCTGTCGGTAATTCCGGCACAATTGAAATCATCCGGTAAGATCACCCCTGCCGCTACGACCGGACCGGCAAGACAGCCCCTGCCGACTTCATCAAGCCCCATCACACGGCTAAAGCCCTGCTTCCAAAGCTGTTGTTCAAAATGAAGCATATCAATTGGCATGCTGTTCTTCTTCTTCATGAGAAACTTGGGCTAAGGTTTTGGTCGCGTGCTTAAAAAGAAAAAAGTACTTCGGATCGTGCAAGGTGCTGCGTGCAGGTCTGCAAAGCCATCCATCGAAAAAACAAAAATAACAAATTACCGCGGCGCTAACACAGCAAGACTTCTGCCTTCATCCGCAGGCATGGCTCTCGAATGAAGCGCTTTACAGAATGATTCAACAGATCAAGCTGTTACCGAAACAGCTCAATATCATCTCAAATTAACTGCCTCCATGCGTTTTCTCTATCAAAAATGGGACCCCCGGTTCGATCAGTCTAAGTCAAAACCGGCTTTTGACCGCCTCAACGAAATTTTTCAGCAGCTACTGTATATCAGCAGCGGTGATGTGGGGCAGGCTTTGAAATGGCTGACAGAGCTGGATAAGGAGTACAATCTGACAGCGGAGTACGACAATTACGGCATTGCTGATTTTATCAAAGAGCTGGAGGAGCGGGGGTACATTAAGTATGATGCCGAAGAGGTAGAAGTCGTGATCACCCGGAAAATGGAGCGCAGCCTTCGTACGCGGGCTTTGGAAGAGGTTTTCCGCAACCTGCGTAAAGGCGGGGCCGGACAGCATAAGACGGCACATCAGGGCAAGGGGCTTGAGCGTGAGCCTGAAACACGCGCCTGGCAATTCGGCGACGATGCCAATCAGTTCGACAGCACCGGCACCCTCCTGAATGCCCTGCGCAATAGCCCGATCGATCAGTTCAGCCTTACCGAGAATGATCTGCGCGTGTACGAAACAGATCACAACACCAGCATGGCAACTGTGCTCATGATTGATTTAAGCCACTCGATGATTTTGTACGGGGAGGACCGGATTACCCCGGCGAAGAAAGTCGCCATGGCGCTTGCTGAGCTTATCCTGAGCCGATATGCCAAAGACAGCCTCGAGATCATCGCATTCGGCAACGATGTGTGGAAAGTATCGATAGATGAGCTTCCGTACCTGAGTGTAGGCCCGTATCACACCAATACGCTCGCCGGACTCGAGCTTGCACGGCACCTCCTGCAGCGGAAAAAACACGCCAACAAGCAGATTTTCATGATTACCGACGGTAAGCCCTCAGCCATGTACGAAAACGGCAAGCTCTACAAAAACAGCTTTGGCCTCGACCGCAAGATCGTTAACAAAGTACTAAACGAAGCGACGCAGTGCCGCAAAGAAAAAATTACGATTACTACCTTTATGATTGCGCAGGACCCTTACCTGCAGAATTTTGTCCGTGAGATGACCGAAGCGAATAAAGGACGCGCCTACTTTTCAGGGCTGAACAAGCTCGGCGGTTTCGTACTTGAGGATTATGTGCGAAACAGGAAGAAGAATGTGTGAAGGGATATAATTCAGGGAGGCTTCCTGCTCCCGAAGTTTTGACGCATGGGCAACAAATGTTCCGACCGTCTGCACCAGGCCTTTTTACGGTTTAGTCTTCTGAGCCCTCGATTCTGAAAACACCCGGGTTTCTGTTTGGCACTTATTTATGTTTCGATGCCATCAGCTAATCATTTGCGGTTCAGTGCAGGTGTATATGATGATGAATCTTCATGCGCCGGACTTCCATGCCTCAGCTATACCCCATTTGTATTCCTTTGCCGCATAACCTATTTTTGATAATGGATTTAATTCCATCTCCGCACATATCTTCATCAATTAATTTTGTGCGAGCGGCCATTTTATTTAGCGGTTGATTACATCCGCAACATGCCTCACTTTATTGTTTTAAGCTATCTATGCCTTCCCGCCGTAACGACTTCGAATGCCCCCATCTGCCGGTTTCCACTGTACCTTCAACCATGCGACACGTCCGTAAACTGACGCTCCTGTTAACCCTGATATTGGGCATCAGCTTATCAACAGCTCCGCTTGATGGCATGAATGCGCAGGCACAGGCACAGGGACTGGTTGTTATCAATGAGTTTCAGGCCTCCAACCAAAATACAATAGCCGATGAAGACGGCGATTACGAGGACTGGATTGAACTTCATAATCCCGGTACAGCACCCATCAGCCTGGGGGGCTTCGGGCTTTCAGATAATGACGGTAATCCGTTCAAGTGGATTTTGCCGGATGTAAGCATTCCTGCCGGTGGCTATCTTCTGGTCTGGGCTTCCGGCAAAGACCGCAGCAATCCGGGCGGGGAACTTCATACCAACTTCAGCATTTCGGCTTCCGGCGAGCCGCTGCTCATCACCCGTCCAAATGGCAGCACAGCCGATTTCATCCCCGCGCAGCAGCTGTATCCTGACATTTCCTACGGCCGTTTGCCCGCCGGCAGCGGCTTCGGATTTTTCGCAACGCCCACGCCGGGCAGCAGCAATACTACCACTGCCTATGCAGGCATAACGCCTCAGCCCGAATTTTCACAGCCGGGCGGCTTCATCACAGGTCCTGTCAGCCTCAGCCTGAGTCTTGAAAGTCCGCCTGAGACAAGAAATGGTGATGCAGGGCGTGGCACCATCCGCTACACCTTATCTCATAACAAACCCGGCGAGGGGGAAGACACCGCCGTTTATGACACCCCGCTTACCATTGACGGCACCCGAATCGTTCGGGCAACAGCACAATGGCCGGACTATCTGCCAAGTGAGCCGGTCACTGAAATCTTCACACGTATCACGCCTGCCGTGGAAGCCTTCAGCTCCAATCTGCCGGTGATGGTCATGCACGAGCACGGCACCGAAGTTACGCCGGGCGACCGCAGCCCGGTGAGCTACCTCATGCTTGAACCGGGTTCGGACGGCCGGGCGCGTTTCAGCTCCCCGCCCGCGATTCAGAGCCGCGGGGTTGCCAACATACGGGGCAACAGTTCGCAGATGTTTCCCAAAAAAATGTTCGGCTTTCATTTGTATGATGATTTTGACCGAAGCCGGAACGAAGCCCTCTTTGGCATGCCCGCTGATCACAACTGGATTCTGTATGCGCCTTACAGTGATAAGTCGCTGATGCGCAACGTCATATCCTATCATCTTGGCGCGGAGCTGCACGGCTACGCCCCCCGCACCCGCTTTGTCGAACTCTTCCTCAACCCCGGCAACGGTGCCCTCAATGACGGACACTATCACGGCGTTTATGTGCTCACCGAACGGATCAAGTGGGGCGAAGGGCGCGTGGATATTCCGGTTCCGGGACGCGACAACAGCGATCCCGGTGCGCTCACCGGCGGCTACATTTTCAAGAAGGACCGTCTGAATGAAGGTGACAGCGGCTTCACGACACAACGCGGGACGATGTTTGCCTTTGTGCGACCGCAGGAACGGGACATGACACCGGCCCGCACAGACTATCTCAGGAACTACCTGAGCAGCTTTGAATCTGCCCTCTATGGCAACGACTTTACCGACCCGGCGACCGGATACCGCGCATGGATTGATACCGAAACCTTTATCGATCACTTCATCCTCACTGAGCTGCTCAAAGAAATTGACGGCTACCGCCTCAGCACCTATTTCACCAAAAACCGGCACGAAAAACTGCGTATGGGGCCACTTTGGGATTTCAACCTGAGTCTCGGCAATGCAAACTATCTCACGGGGGAAAACCCGGAAGGCTGGTATTACACAGAGCCCTCCAACGGCAATCACTGTTACATCGGCTGCGGCGTGCGGGACTGGTACGTGCGCATGCTGGAAGATCCCGCTTTTGATGCACAGCTTCGTCAGCGCTGGCAGATGCACCGGCAAAATCAGCTGTCGGAAGACTATCTGAACGAGCTGATCAGCAGCCTGCAGGATGAGCTGCAGGAAGCGCAGGCGCGTAATTTCATCCGCTGGCCCATTCTGGGACAGTACGTATGGCCCAATTACTTCGTGGCCGAAACCTGGGAGGAAGAGCTTGAATGGATGCGGGACTGGCTCATGACCCGCCTGGCCTGGATTGATGAGCAGCTGGATGATGACAGCGAACCCAAAGAAGCCCGCCTTGCCAACTTTTTCTTTTTCGGCGAACAGCTTCCCAACAACACCCCGCTGGAGGAAATCGGCAACCGCTATGCCGCTTTTGATGTCGCACACCTTACGTTTGAATCGGCCCTCAGCGGCTACCCCTTCATCTCAGATCATCCCGACTGGCGCCGTGCAGCCCTCGAGCGCAGAAACAGGCCGACCGACCTTAATTACCGGGAGCGCGGCAATGCGCACATCCCCTTTGATGATGCTGATATGCGCGGCATTCAGGTACGTCAGCCCTTCGCGGGCGACGGGGGCGAGAATGCGCTCATCCTGCACCTGCCTGCCTCCGAAACCGGCGGACTCATCCTGAGCTTTGCCGCCATGGACGAAGGGGCCGCTGAGTATCTCGATATCAGCTACTCCGTCGCCAACGGGGAACCGGTCTGGCGCACCGACGGCCTAAACCAGCACAAGCTCCCGCTGCAGGACAGCTATCAGCTTTACACCATCGATCTCGGCCTGATTGAAGAAGCCAACCAAAACCCGGACTTCAAGGTCCGCATCGGTTTCGGTGGTACCGATATGTCGGTAGATGATGGCAACCGGGTGACCTTCAACAACATCGCCTTTGAGTACCGGCTTAACGGATCAGACTTCGTGAATCTGCCGGAAGAGCAGCCCCGCGCCCTTCAGTTGATGCAGAACTATCCGAATCCGTTCAATAATAACACCATCTTCGAGTTCACCATACCGTCCCAAGGTTTCACCGAATTGTCGGTTTATACGGTTCTGGGTCAACGAGTAGCCGTTGCCGTAAGCGACGTATTACCGTCGGGCACCTACCGCATTCCTTTCAATGCTACGGGTCTCGCAAGCGGGGTGTACCTCTACCGCCTCACCCACAACGACCGCTCGGTATCCCGCAAATTCTTGCTATTGAAGTAAATCTGGGATTTGGCGGTTGGCTTTTTGCGGTTGGCTCTTGGCCATTCGCTTTGCTACGATCTCTTTTGTCAGAACACCATATCAACATCAAGCAACGGCACCGGCTTCGGCTTTTTTTTTGATGGATGAATTTCCTTCCCGCAAAAGGTGCAGGCAGAATTGGGGCGAAGCGATTTGACAGGGCATCGCTTGAACCGGTCCAAGCGTAGGCACATCGGCAGGTACTCCTATGATTGATAGACGCGGGACTTCATCTGCACAGGCGTGTCCTGTTTCGGAATGGGCTACTGCGCGGTCTGTTGTTCTTCGGTATCAAAGTCGTTTTGCAAGCCCATCCAGCACTGCGCGCTTGTCCTGAAGAAGGTACTTAACCGAAACAATGCAATAGGTTTAATCCGGCGCTGAATATGTACTTGCTTCCATGACAGGTGTTTGGTTTGATTTCTTTTCCCGGGGCGTACATGTTTCTCCCTCCCATTACACAAAAAGCACAGCCCATACATAACAGGACTGTGCTTTTTGAATTTGGAGCTTTTAACGCAGAAGTGTGATCCAACCCATGCGGGCCTGATCCGGCTTTGCAGGCTTATTTCACCAGCATCATTCTGCGGGTAAGCTGTGTGCCTTCTGTTTCGAGGCGGTACAGGTACACGCCACTTGAAAGGCGGCTGCCGTCGAACTGCACGGTGTGTATGCCAGCGCTTTGTGTTTCATTGACGAGCAGGGCTACGCGCTGTCCCAGCATGTTATACACCGAGAGCTGTACGTTTCCGGCTGCGGGCAGCTCATACCGGATGTTGGTGACCGGGTTGAAGGGGTTCGGATAGTTTTGCTCGAGGCGGAAGCTTCCCGCAAGCTCGGTGCCTTCATTAACAGAAGTAACCACACCGCGCTGCAAGGTCACTGATGCGCCATCGCCGGTGTTGAATCCACTGCCGTCGGTAGCAAAAGCGCGGTGCCACACAGTTACCGATTCGCCTTCAGCTACGCCAAGGTCGGCGAGCAGGGCGTCAACAGTGCCAAAGGTGAGGGGCGCTGCGGTTGCTTCCCCGGTGCTGAGCTGCAGCACGCTGTCTTCGAAATCAGCATCAAGCGCGAGTTCCCACACATAGACGAGCAGATCTCCATCCGCATCTTCTGCGGCAGTCCACTCCGGCTCAAAAGGTGTTGACCCAGCGCCTTCCAGCACCAGCGTTGCACCATCGGCAGGGAAAGTGATTTCAGGTGCGGTAGCCGGAGCGCGGTTTGGCGCAAGCAGCAGCTGCCCCCGGATTTCGCCCGGCATGTTATCAACCGAGTGCACATTCACATACAACTCACCACTGACAAGCTGAACGAGTTCATCCATGCTGAGGCTGAACACATTCTCACCTGCATCAAAAATGCCGTTGCGGGCGTCATCCGCGCTGTCGAGCTGCGGGTTCAAATCAAACACAATACCGCCATTGGTTCCGGCAGCACCTTCATGAATGTGGACACCGGGGGAACCCAGGAAGTTGCTTTCCAAGTCATTAAAGCTTCCGCTCAGGGTAAGCTCGGTGCCGCGCAGCTCAACAGCAATACCCCCGAAGGCTTCGGTCTGAACCGGCTGTACTTCTGTGAGTCCCGTGAGTGCGGCATAGAAATAGTGCTGCGCCAGCGGCAGGACCTGACCACGGATTTCGCCCGGCGGAATATCCGTACTGTGGATGTTCACATACCACGAGCGGGATACGAGCGCATTCACATCTTCGGCGGTCAGGGTGAAGGTGTTATCAGCCGGCAGATAGGTCCCGCTGCGGTTATCATCGCCCAGCACGGGATTCAGCACAAGATCAACGCCACCGTTTTGTCCGGCAGGTCCGTTGTGAAAATGCGATCCGATATCAAGGTTGTAGTCTGATTCCAGGCCCGCAAATGAGCCGGTTGCCACAATGGAACTGTCCGAAGCATACCATTCTACGAAGACGGCGCCGGTTGCCTGACTCGTGTTCTGCGGAATTTCAAACGCACCGGACAGGGGTGCGTAGAAGTAAATGTTGGCCTGCGGCAATACCTGTCCGCGGATTTCACCAGCAGGAAAGGCCTCGGAGTGAATATTCAGGTAGTGTCCGCGGTCGGCAAGGCGCGACACGATTTCTGCGGGTACGTTTTCAAAAGTATTGTTGGCGGCTTCAAAAATGCCGGAGCGACCGTCTTCATCGACAGTTGGGGTGAGGGAAACATCTACCCCGCCGTTTTCACCTGCAAAGCCGCGGTGCAGGTGTGCCCCGCTGCCGGTATTGCCGACTTCTTCGATATAATCGCCTATCAGACCGGAGAAGGCCCCGGTGACAACCAGAGTGCTGCCGTCCCACTCCAGCGAAAGTCCGCCCTGTGCCGTGCTCGTATTGGCCGGGACTTCAAAACCGCCGGAAGCATAGGCCTGAAAAATAGTGCGGTCGGAAGGCAGCAGCTGTCCGCGCAGCTCACCTGCAGGATGGCGTTCAGTATGGATGTTGATGTACATGCCACGTTGCTGCAATAGATTAGCCTGATCGGGAGTCAGCGTAACCGTTTCATCAAACGTACCGGCAGTATTTCCGGCAGAAAGCACCGGATTCAGGATGACCTCGACCGGGCCATTCTCGCCGGTGAAGCCTGCGTGAATGTGCACACCGGTTTCCCCTACCGGCATAATAGCTGTGCTTAGGCCTTCAAATGTTCCGGTGAGGGTGAGCTCGCTGCCGTTCAGGCTCGCCTCAACCATTCCGGTTGCAGCGGTAAACACAGGCGGCACTTCACTTGAACCGCTCAGGAAAGCGGTAAAGTTTTGAAATTCAGGCGCATCGGTAAGGTTGATCTTCCAGCCCATATCAGCATGAAATCCGCACTGATACCAGATGACATCCGGAAGATCGTCGCCCGGCGTAAAGGTCAGTACGCCGTTTTGCACGCGTGAATTGACCACGCCGTCGGTAATCTCACCTTCATAGCCGTTAAATTCTTCCTGAACCGACAGGAAAAAAGGGTGTCCGCTCGCATCAACATTGAAGGTGTAGGTTTCGCCCCGCTGCAGGGTCAGTTCAGCCCCCTGCACGCCATCAATGACATAGACGACGGGAAAGGTATTGCCAAAGTTCGGATGGCTCTCATTAACCGACTCAACGGTAACATCGAAAGTTTGCTGTGCCTGAGCCGTCAGCCCCACAGCAAATATCATCAGCAATACTGATGCTATACTTGTGAATAGTTTTTTCATAGTTAGGGATTTGGTTTTCTGATTGATGAACACCCATTTCAACTATGAACAAAAAAAAAATCGTTCCTATATAATTAAATATCAGCATGATATATCCCCAACGTATTGCCGTACAGCCGGTTAGTTGAGCAATATAAAACTGATATGTCTGAACGTGGTGGTTAATAAATGCAACTAAATTGCATATATTCCGGCATGAGTAAAACAGGCAGACAGATCGAAAAACTATTTCATCAGCAGTGCTGGTGCTGGGGAGCGGATATCCGCAACGGCAATCCGAACTATCTCCTGCAATATGGCTTCACCAAAAGTCCGCGTCCCTGCCCGGACTGCGGAAGCAGCCGGTATACGCTGTTGCGGGACGGCCTTCAGATTCACTTATGGGCTTTCGGCGCCCTGTGGCAATCCGGCAACAAAACTGCACTCTGCCTGAAGCGCTATGACCGGCAGCCTTCTCTTTTCACGGGTGAAATCTCCCCTGACTGTATTCATGAAGTATCCGAATTTGAAGGACACATGCAGCGCATACCAAGGTCTTCTCTGCCGCTGTATCATGCGGAATTTGCAGAATTTATTTCCTTCATGGTCAGCTATGAAGCCTTCATCAGACAGCACGCTCCCGCCGGATACCGCAATCGATGTCTGAAAGGCTGGCCGCACAAATGTATGGAAGGCAGCAGGATGGAAGCCGCGTGGCGGGATCTCCGCGCGCACCTCACAAACGGCAAACCGGGCCCTGCGGCGGCCTGAGCACGGGCTGAATTTAATTTGAGAAAAGGCCGTTTTACCGGTAACTTCCTGCGCGTGTACAGCAAGTCTGTTTCCTTTTCCGTATATTGGTTAGCTAATCAGAAAAGCGGTTTCACAGCCCATTTTTATCAAACTTACAAGAGTGAATTTTATGAAAATCAGTGTTTGTATTAAACAAGTCCCGGACGTATCCGCTCCGATAAGTATTAAAGACGGAGCCCTATCACAGGATTCAGACCGCATGGTGCTGGATGCCTACTCTGCCTCGGCCGTTGAAGAAGCCCTGGTACTCACACAGGCACACGGCGGGGAAGTCGAAGTTGTGCTGGTTGGTCCGGATAAGGCCAAGGAAACCATTCGTAAAGCGCTGGCTATGGGCGCAGCATCCGGGGTACACATTCAGGTTGAAGAAATGGAAGGACTGGATTCCGGCGCCTTTGCCGAAATTCTGGCGGCCTGGCACAAGCAAAGCAGCTTCGACGCCATTCTCACCGGCAAGCAAAGTCAGGATACGGATGCCGGCCTCACCGGTGGCATGCTGGCCTGGAAACTCGAGCTGCCCTACTGCGCCAACGCCGTAGGACTCACCTACGAAAACGACAGCTTCCTGGTGAAACGTCAGGGCGATACCGGTCAGGAAATGGTTGCGCTCAAAAGCCCCTGCCTGGTCACCTGTTCAAACGACATGAACGAGCCGCGCATACCGAGCCTGAAAGGTATTATGCAGAGCAAGAAGAAGCCGGTTAAAACCGTAACGCTGGATGATCTGGGCCTTACACTCGACGCCGTGAAAGGCAGCGTAGTTAAAACCGAAGGGAAAGGCTATAAGGAAGTACCCGGCCGCGAACCCGGCCAAAAATTTGAGGGCGATGCCGAAGAACTGGTTTCTCAGCTCGTGAATTTGCTGGATAACGAGGCCAAAGTATTGTAAAAACCGCCTCCTGCGCCCCGCGGCGCACGTTTCCCTAATCCGAAATTATTACCGATTTATTCTCCGAATTTATGTCACACATTTTAGTTTACATCGCAGCTACCGACGGCAAAGTTAAGCGCTCATCCCTTGAAGTGCTGAGTTACTGCCGCAGGCTGGCCGCGGATAACAACCTGAAGCTCAGCGCCGCAGTACTTGACGCTGATCCTTCCCGCTACACCGATACCATCAATCAGTACGGCGCGGACACCATTTTCACGGTGAAGGAACCCGTATTTGCGAATCACCTGAACACACCCCTCATTGAAGGACTGAGCAAAATCATATCTGAAAGCAATCCGCGACTTGTTGCGTTTGCTTCCACCGAATCCGCCAAAGAAGTAATGGGCGCCCTTGCTGCGCGTCATCAGGCGGGCGCGATTCCGGACGTTGCCTCCTTTAGCCTGAATGGCGACAGCGTAGAAGCCGAGCGCCCCGTAATGGCGGCCAAAGTGCTGAGTGTGACCTCAAGCAGCAGTCCGCTGGTGATGGTTTCTGTCCGTTCCGGCTCTTACGATGCCGTAGAGCAGGCCGGCTCAGCCGAAGTACAGGAAGTCGCCTTTGATTTTGATGAAGGCGGACTGAAAAACATCCTGAAGGAAGTGATCTCAAGCTCCGGCGACAAAGTTGATCTTTCCGAAGCTGAAGTTGTGGTTGCGGCAGGTCGCGGAATCAAAGATGCCGAAGGCGTGAAGCTGGTCGAAGACCTGGCCGATGCGCTCGGCGCAGCCATTGGCGCAAGCCGCGCAGTCACCGAATCCGGACTCTTCCCCGCAACCCTGCAGATCGGTCAGACCGGGAAAGTCGTTTCGCCTCAGCTTTATTTTGCCATTGGTATTTCCGGCGCGATTCAGCACGTTGCCGGCATGGCCAACTCCAAGGTCATCGTAGCCATCAACAAAGACGCCGACGCGCCGATTTTTCAGTATGCGACCTACGGCCTTGTGGGAGATCTCTTCAAAATCCTGCCGCTGCTCACTGAGCAAATCCGCAGCGTGAAGGCAGGCTAAGGATACATCATGGAAGATAAATTTGACTGTATCGTCATCGGAGGCGGCATTGCGGGGCTGAGCGCGGCCATGGTGCTCGCCCGCAACAACATGAAGTTCATGCTCATCGAGCGGGGCGAATTCAGCGGGGCGAAGAACGTCTCCGGCGGCGTGCTCTGGGGTGAAGGTCTCTCCAAGCTCGTGCCCAACTACTGGGAGGAAGAAGACGCCGGTTTCGAGCGCTTCATCAATCACCGCCGCCTCACCTTCATGGACCCGGACTCCACCTTCAGCATCGACTTCAAAAGCGAGAGTTTCAACGGCACCCCTTACAAGGGCGTTGTGGTGCTGCGCTCGAAGTTCGACAACTGGCTTGCCGAGAAGGTGCAGGAAGCCATAGACCAAAGCGAGCACGCCGACGAGTGCTTTCTCGCCCCGAACATTCTCGTGGAAGAAGTGCTGATGCAGGACGGCAAAGCGGTCGGCATCAAAGCAGGCGGCGACGAATTCTACGCCGATTCCGTCATCATTGCGGAGGGCGTCAACAACCTGCTCACGCGGCAGATCGGCCTGCAGGACAAGTACGTCCCCGCCGACGCCCTGGCTGTTGGCGTGAAAGAGATCATCCGCTTCGATCAGAAAGTGCTGGAAGACCGCTTTCAGCTCAACGGACTCAGCGGCATGAGCAACGAATTCATCGGCACGGCCACGCAGGGCGTTGAAGGTGGCGGTTTCCTCTACACCAACCGCGACACCCTCTCCTTCGGCCTCGTGCTCGGCATGATCAGCCTCCGCGATTCCGGCCTCAAGCCTTACGACATCCTGAACGAATTCAAGGCCCATCCGGTCATCCGCGACATCCTGCGGGATGGCGAAGTCGTTGAATACTCCGCGCATGCGGTCTCCACCGGCGACATGAAGGTGATGCCGAAGGAAATCTACGCCGACGGTGTACTCGTAGCCGGTGAAGCCGCCAATTTGCTGATGAACTCGGGCAAGGCCATTCAGGGCATGGATTACGCCCTGCACTCCGGCGTACTCGCCGCCGAAACCATCGTGGAAGCCAAACAAAAAGGCGACTACAGCAAAACCACCATGAAATCCTACCGCGACAAGCTTGAAAAAAGCTTCGTGCTGCAGGATATGCGCAACTTCCAGGGCGCGGTCGAGTTTCTGCACAGCAAGCAGATGTTCGAATCGGTCCCGGGGCTGGTCTGTGATTTCGGGAAACAGTTCTTCTCCATCAAAAACGAACCCACCCCGAAAACCCGCGAGATGCTAACCAAATCCATCAAAAAACACTCCAGCTACTGGGATTTACTGAAATTAGGACTTAAAGGAGCACGCTCACTATGAAAAAACTCAGCATCGCTGAACGCCTGGGGATGGTCAACTACCTGAACCAGGGCAAATCAGAAGCAAAACCCCACATTCTCGTCAACACCGATATCTGCAACACCGAGTGCGGCCACAAAGCTACGACCCGCGTGTGCCCGGCCAACTGCTACACCCTCGACGAAGTCGGCAAGGTGCACTTCCAGTTTGAAGACTGCATCGAATGCGGCACCTGCATGTACGCATGCGACAAAGGCGCCGTAGAATGGCACTACCCCGACCCCGAAATCGGCCGCGGCGTAAAATGGAACTTCGGCTAAACGGGCTAAGCCCAAACACAGCCATTTCTACTGATAGAGCATACAATCAAAAGAGGCCGGATCGCCCTGATCCCGGCCTCTTTTGTATTTTTAGACTTTATTATTTTTTGGGGAAAACCCCGTGCACATCACTGGCAGCGGAGGTGGTTTAGATATCCCAAATCGGCGGGAGTACCTTGCTTTTTTTTGGGGGCTAAGTGGGTTAATTGAGTTTTTTACCCGTAATGATTTGATTTTATGTGCGGCAAAAAGGCGGCGCGGATAAACTTCGAATGTAAGCAGCAAAACTCAAACACGTTCGCTTGATTTGCTTGTTATGCTGGTGGTTTAGTCGTAATGCGTCCACATACGAATCACCTTTACAATCTTCTCTTCCTCAAGGACCTGGTAAACCAAGCGGTGCTGGATGTTGATGCGCCTGGAATAAGCTCCCTCCAAATTACCGACAAGTTTTTCATACGGAGGGTAATCTTGAGAGGGATTCTCCTTTATAATATCCAGTAAATCCTCAATTTTAGGCTTTAACCCCGAGGAAGCCGCTTTTTTAGCATCTTTTTTTGCTTGTTTTGTGTAAACGAGTTTGTATTTACTCACCAGTCAAGCTCTTCATCGGTTTCTTCGACAGGAGTTCGTAGCCCTTCAATAATAGACTCCTGCATTCCTGAAATAGAAGACAGATAGAGTGTTTCCTGAATGGATCGCCAGTCATCCTCGCTTATGAGTACCGCATTGGTTCTCTTGCCGGTTATTTGAATTGGCTCGTGGGTTTCAGAAGCCTCATCTAATAGCCGGTAAATCTCTTTCCGGGCTTGTGTGGCAGTTAATGTCTTCATAATAACATAGTGGGTTAAATGTATTTTCATTTTAACGTACGTCATTCCGTACTTAATATCAAGCCAAAAATCTGAAGAAGCATAACGGTTTGGGTATATGCAGCGAGGCAACCAGTACAAAAGTCGAGCCGCCAAGCGCAAACTTGTCTGCAAGATGCACTTGTTAGCCTCAATATGCAATAATTATTTAGCCCACTAACAGTCAGGTGTTACTGCTACCGGGCGACCAACTTCAATTTTAAATGAAACCTGATTCGCATGCAGTTATTCCTCTGAATCGGCTGTGCAGGTTTATTTTTCAATCCCCCCCTCACATCATCCGCCGGTGATAATTCACCTGCCCCAAATGATAGGTCAGGTGCCCCGTTAGATGCGTCAGCAGAAACGCAGTGTCCGGGGTTTCGGGGAATTTGTCTTCGGGGTAGCGGGCAGTGACTTTTTCGGGTGGCAGGGTGCTGAGCACGGTATCAACCATGCGGCGGGTGGCTTCGAGTCGGGATAAGATTTCAGCCCGGCTAACCCCCCGCTCGGAAAACTCAAGGGGCCGGTCGCGGACATAGCCCGTATTTCCCAGTCTTGCCCCGATAAAATGGTTCAGGTTTCCCGCAACGTGCACACACAGCGTGCCGGGACTGTTGCTGATATCACCGCGCAGCTCCCAAAGGTCGGCTTCATTTTCATACGCCTGAACCTCCGCCATAAGCCGGTCTAAATCCCGCATCAAAATGTAGCGGATGTTGCTGAGAAATAGTTTTGAAAAGGTTTGATCTTGCATGAGGTATTGGTTTTGGATTTTAAAAATGGGATTTGGGTAGATTGGGATGCAGGTAAACGCCATCCTCCACAACCCACACACCTGGAAAACTGACACCCTCTACAGCCCAAGCACCTGAAATTTCAAGCCTCGGCCAAATCATCATGTTACCTCCCAACTGCCTTTCACCGAACTTCCCTGCTCCGCGTCGTTGGTGATTTTCAGGAAGACGTCGATTTCCTGCTGCAGCTCTTCCACGTGTGAGATGATGCCGACAACCCGCGATTCCTGACGCAGCGATTTGAGCGTTTCGAACACGGTTTGCAGCGATTCGCGGTCGAGGGAGCCGAATCCTTCATCGAGGAAGAAGAAGTTTTGCCGGCTCTTGTTCCGGCTCTGCACACTTTCGGCAAGCGCAAGCGCGAGGCAGAGTGAGGCCTGAAAGGTCTGTCCGCCGGAGAGCGTCTTCACGCTGCGCAGGCGTCCTTCGTTGAGGAAATCCCGCACCTCGAATTTGTTATCTCCCGCAAGCTCAAGACGCAACTGCTGACGCGTGAGCTTGTAGAAGCGCCGGTTGGCCGCCTCGCACAGCTGCCGCAGATACACCGTCGAGATGTACTCCACAAACCCGCTTTTGCTGAACAGCTTTCGCAGGGTATCAAGGTTGCCGAGGCGCTCCTCCGAGATTTTGAGCCGGGCTTCAAGATTGTGTTTTTCAATCAGATTGTCACGGAGCCGTTCCAGTTCCCTTTGCGCTGCACCCAAGTCCTCCCGCTGCTTATTGAGCGCCTCTTCTTTCGCCCTCACATGCTCCTTCAGCGCATCGAAGGCCGCTGCGTCGAAGTCCTGACCCTTGAGTTCCGTTTCGAGTTTCTCGAGGTTGGATTGTACTGTGCTGAAGGTATTCCGGAAGGCTTCAATCGCCTCACGGACTTTTTCAGTATCGAGCTTTTGCGCCAGAATATCCTGCACGGCCTGCAGCTTGGGATAGCCTTTTTCAAGCACGAGCTTTCGTAGCGTTTCTTCGGCCCGTTCGCTGTCTTCGGTTTTGGCTTTCAGGTCGGTTTCGACTTCGTTCAGCTTCCCGCTTAACACGTCAAGTTCCTTCGCGAATCGCTGCCGGTTTTCTTCCAGCTTGGTAAACCGCTGTGCTATTTTTTCAATCAAAGCCGTGAGTTTGTCGCGCTCCTGCTCAATTTCGGAAGAAGGCACCAACCCAAAATCCGGCCACTGTAGCTGCTTCAGCTCCTTGATGGCGGCCCGCATATCGGCTTCATCCTGCGTTACGCGGCCCTGCAGGGTTCGGACTTCCTCCTCCACGGCCTTCACCTGATCCTGCATTTCCCGCAGCTTCTTTTCCGCGGCATCGCGGGTTTTGCGCAGCCCCTTGATCTCCCGGTCATGCGCGTCTGCCGCTTTCACCGCTGCATCGAGCGTACTGCGGTCGGCGGAGTCAAAGTCCGGCCACACAAAAATATCGGCATGAGCTCGCAGCTTTTCTTCCGCTGCCTGCACCCGGCGAAGTTTCTCCTGATAGTTGGCTGCGCTATTTTCGAGCTTACCCGAGAGATCCAAAAAACCTTCCACAAACTTGCCGATCTCTGCCAGCCTTCTATCCTGTGCGCTAAGCTCCGCCTCTATTTTCGCAAGCTGATCTGCGCTTTCCCCGTGCAGCGGCGCCGGATGATGCAGGGCCCCGCACAACGGACACGCCTTACCGTCTTCCAGCTCCCCCGCAAAATCCTCCAGCTTCACCCGGACCGCCAGTTCGTGCCGCCTGTGCTCCGCTTCGGTCCGTGCCGCTTTTAGCGCGGTCTCATGCGACCGCAGCTGTTCGAGCACTGCTTCCGGAGTACCGGCCTCACCCAAATCAAGTCCCAGCTGCGCCTTCACCTTATCCTTGCCCCGCTGAAACGACGCATCCTTATCGCGAAGCTGTTCCTGCGATTTTTGCGCTTCCTTCCTTTCATTATTGAGTGCTGATTCCAAAGATGCCCGCTGATCAAACCAGTTTTTGATATCAGCCAAACGTCCGCGATCCGGCTCGTTTTCTTCCAACGCGCTGAGCTTCGCCTTCACCCCGGTCAGCGCCTGTTCTTCCTGCTCCGCTTTGGACGCAAGCCCGACAGCTTCATCCTGCTTCTTTTTCAGCGCCGCGCTTTTCTGCTGAAGCCCGGTCTCAATCTCCTTTATGTTCAGGATGCGTCCGAGCTCGTCCGCGCGCTGCTGACGCGCATCCCGCTGCTCATACTCCGGCCGGACCTCCGCAAGTTCCGTCTCAACTTCTCGCAGTTTGCCTTCCAGCCGTTGCGAATCACGTTGCAGCCCTTCTAATTTCTCAGTCTTTTTCTTAAGCTCTTGCCTAAGATCTTCAGCCGTATTCACTGGTAACTCAAAAACCCGGACACAACGCTCATAGCTTTTAAGCTGCTCCGCACGCGCCTCCGTCTCGGCCCGCTGCGCTTCCAGCTCATTCAGCCGGACCTTGAGCGCATCCCGCTCCCGCGCCTTTTCGGCAATCGCCTCCATCCGGGCTTGCTCTTTTCTGAGCGTTTCAAGATCCTCAGCCGCAGCCCGCACCGCGGCCTGTAGTTCGGTCACCAGCGCTTCCTGCCCGGCGATTGCAGTCTCGTCGAGCGACTCATGCGGCTTGAGCTGCCCCCGCAGGTTTTCAGCAAGGCCCTTTTCTTTGCTGATGAGCGCTGCCGTCTGCGCACTAAACTCAAAGCGGTTGAGGCTGAAAATTTCCTTCAGCATGCGCGTGCGGTCTGTCGGACCAAGCTGCAAGAACTCCTGGAACTTTCCCTGCGGGATGATGATTGTCCGCCGGAAATTATCATAGCTCAGCCCGATGATTTCATCGGGATTCGGCTCCTCAACCGCCTCCCACTTTCCATCAACATCCTTTCGGAAAGCCCTCCTTGAGAAGGTATTTACTTTGTCGAACTGCTTCGAATTTCGCTTTCCTTCCACCACAAAGCGCCAGTGCTCGGATCGCCCGTTGATGCATTCAAAATCAATCAGCAGCCGATCCGATTTGAGGTTCATCATGTTATAATTCCGGCTATCCTGCTGGTTGAGGCGCTCGGTTTGTCCGTAAATCGCGAAGGCGATGGCTTCGAGTATGGTCGATTTTCCGGAGCCGACCGTGCCGAAGATGCCGAAGAGCTGAGACTCCACAAGCCGCGTGAAATCAATCGTTTGCTTCGACTGATAGGAGTACAGGCCCTGAATCGTGAGTTTTTGCGGAATCATGGCGCCTCCTCGGTTTCGGTGCTGCCGGCCTGCACTTCGCGGAACAGCGTCATTAAGGCCTCCCCGGGCGCTTGGTTGCCGTTTTTGCTGCGGAAATAATCGGCGAAAAGCTCGTGCATCGGGCGCTGCAGGTCAATCAGCCCGGCCTCCTCAGCCGGTTCGCCCGCCTGCTGCGTCACGTACGGAATGATGGTGACAATCCCCGCATGCGTGTCGTGCAGCATGCGTGTTTCCGCGGCATTCAGGTAGGTTTCGGTCGTGAGGCTCAGCTCAATAAGCGCGTCCTGATTTTCGCGAAGCTGCGCCAACGCCTCCTCCAGCCCGTTTGCTTTTAGGCGCTTCAGGGGGCGTCCGCTGTGCAGCGGCACGCGCCTGACCTTTGCCGGTTGCCCCGGTTCGGCCTCAACAATCATCACATACTTCTGCTGCTCGGCCTCACTGAAACTGTAGCTCAGCGGACTGCTGCTGTACATCACCGGTCGCGCGCCGCCGCGGATTTCGATGCAGCGGTGCAGGTGTCCGAGTGCGGTGTACTGCAGCTGCGGCGGGATGCTGTCGGCATACAACTGCTGCGCCCCGCCGACGTGCAGCACCGGCTTTTCATCCTCGGGCTCCTCCACGGCCTCCCCGCTTGCGGGCGTAAAAAACAGATGCGCAACCAACAGATTGATGCCCCTCTCATCACAATATTTGTCCGCGAGCGTCTTCCAGCGCTCCGCCAGCAGCTCCCGCATGGTTTGCTCGGCCTCTTCCATGCCCAAAAACGTCTTCAGGCGCTGCTCGTTGGCGTACGGCGTCAGCAGCAAACGCACCGGCGCCGCCTCCCCCGGCAGGGCAAGCTCCGCAAAGCCCGGCTCACTTTGGGTGACCCGCAGCCCGCTGCCCAGCTCAAATTCCGGAACCACAGCATCGGGATAACCCGCGAGCAAAATGCCGCACTCCCGCGCCAGCGGATCAGGCGCCGCGATGCGGTCGGCAGAGTCATGGTTACCCGCAATGGCGACAACGGCCCGACGCCCGTCAGCCGCGAGCCGCTTCACGGTCTTGTAAAACAGCTCCGTCGCCTGCGCCGGCGGATTATAGGTATCAAAAAGATCGCCGGCGATCAGCACAAGCTGCACCTGCTCCCGCTCGGCAATGTCGCAGATTTCCGCCATAACGAGGCGCTGTTCATCGAGGCGCTCAAACCGGTCGAGGCGCTTGCCCAGGTGCCAGTCCGCCGTGTGTAAAATTTTCATGGGATGTTTTCGGGTGAAAGGCTCCCGCCACGATCGGGCTGCGGTGCCTGTATATGCTATGAATCTTTTTTCGCCCGCTATAATCCTGAAACTGCGCTGCGATTGCAAGCAAAAAATCAGAAACCCATCCCACCGTGTTTTTTACCGTTCCGCGTTTTTTTGACTAAACACCGTGCACATCATTGTTTTCGTGAGGGCAGGGTGATCCCAAACCTAACCCGCATTATTCACCAAGAAATTTTCCTGCGGGCTAAGCGAGGCACCTTGCTTTTTGATATCCGGACGCTTAGCCTTGTCTATTCATCCCACATCATGGCAGACACAGGGGGCTCCACCCGTGCAATTTCAAATTCCGGGAAGTCGGCCAGTATGCCGCTCATCGGACTGAATACGCTGTATCCGCCGGGCGTGTCGCGTCCGCTGCTGCCCCAATGAATACCCGCGATTGCGACAGGATTGCTTACATCAGGGAAACTGCTTTCCGGCAGGCGAACGAATACGGGCGACCCGCTTGTGCCGCCGCCGTCGGTCGAATACCGCGCGCGGTTCTGACACTGCAGCATAAATCTGTGACTGCTGCGCCGGCTGTCGTAACAAACGCGCGTAACCAGCCCGGCGCTCCATCCCGAATTCCCTCCTACCTTGTGCACTTCCATACCCTGAATAAAGCTCAATTCCTGCCCCACAACGGTGAACACAGGATCGGTCGGATTGATTACCAGGGAACCGTTGGTCATCCAGTCTTCACTTACGCCCGTAGTTTTTACAATATTGGCTGGCAGTCGCGGTACCTCCACATTGAGCTGCACGAGAGATGCGTCACTCCACTTGCAGGGCCAGCAATCGTCGTTGATCTCCACACAGGCCTCCATGGAAGGATCGCCCCCGTCGTATTCGATACCGATTTCATCATCATCGTTGTCACGTGCGCCCTGCCAGTAGATGGTATTACCCGTGCGATGCGGCAGTTCGGAACAATGGGCATTGGTTACCATCACTTCGCGGTCTCCGCTTGTACCAAAGAACCCCATGGTACACAGGCTGGAACTGCCATACCTGATCCGCAGTCCGCCAGCCAGCGGGCGCTGCCGGTCCTGAATGCTGCCCGACCAGTTGCCCGGATCAGTGTCTTCAGTCAACAACCCAAACTCTTGTGACGCAATTTGTTTTGTGCGGAAATCGGGTACCGTTGTGTGGTTTAGGAATACATCCTCCACATCAGGTTCATCCGCGAACAAATGCACGGCGTCAGGCGGGATATCAAGGGTATGGGTGAGGAAGTCATGAATTTCCGCACGGGATCGTGCATGAAACTGTCCCGCGTCAATCCCTATGGCAATATGGTTTTCCGCTTCATCAATAAATACGCTTATAACCGCCGGAAAGCGGCTACTGCCCAGCAGGCGGGCCGTTACCTGTTCCCGCCATGCGGCAAGTTCACGGAACGTAAAATCTGCGGCAGCTTCATAAACCTGAGCGGTTATCCCGGCTGAACGTGCGGAGATGTGACGCAGCGAGCCGTGCTGTAATTCCCGCTGAAGTCTTGCCTCAAGCGCAGGCGATGCCTGCATGGCTGAACCTGTAAGCCTTATCGTAAGCTGCCCTGCATCATCAGCAAAAATGCCCGCAAACCGCTCGTCAGCATCATTGAGACGGTGCTGCAGCTGTTCGGCAGACCTGCGGGTTTGGGCCCATGTTTCTTCAAAGCCCGGGCTGTTTCCGGGCATAGGACGGCAGTCTGTTTCGGGTGGAGGAGGCGGGGGCTGCTGGTCAGGTGGTTCAGATTGGGGACCCGATGGACCAGAATCACAGGCGAAAAGGAAAAAGAGGAGCAGGAGCGGTAGCGATAGACTCCTGGAAATGAAGGTATTTTTTATACCATATTCAGATTGCTTCGTATCCGTCATTTTTAACATCATCGTAATAGTTTTGTCGCATTCAAAAACACTGGTCCGGGAATCGGAAACCTGCTACAGGCTAATTGCGAAATCTCAAAAAAAAAGCTGCGGGCGACAGGAACAGAGCCTGCAAACCCGCAGCTTTTGCTGAGTCAGAGAAGCTGTGCGGAGACTTCCCTGCGAGGTCATCAGCTATGGATCATGGTCTGAGTGTGAGCTCAAACTCACTGTAGTTACGCGCAACCATTACTTCCCCTGTGGTATCACCAAGCAGGCGGAGAACAAGGACCGGACGATCACTTGTCACATTTTCCGGGATGGCATCGATGCGGATAAAGCCGAAACTGCTGTTCGCCGGAATAACGGTTGTGAAAGCACCAAGTTCGAATTGTTCGCCGAGCACAGCGGTACTGTTTTCGGTATCAATTTCAAACGTTACTACGATGTCGGTATCCTGATGCGGGCCGATAAGCTGAATTTTAGCTTCATAGGAAGTACCATTGCTCATTCGCTGGGTATCGGAAACCGGATTAAACTCAACCTGCAGCGGACCGCTGTAAATCACTTTGTTATCCGGAAAACAGCCTGAGAGCATAAGCAGCCCTATAGCGGCGGCTATCAGAACGAGGGTTAAACTTTTTTTCATGATAAAATAGGTTTCAGGTTGGCTTAGTAGCCGGGGTTTTGGTTAAGCAGCGGATTGTTTTCCACCTGTGTGCTGGAAAGCGGCGCAAGAATGCGGAAGTCATCAAAGCCGATCGGTGACAAAAAGGTTGATGAAGGCTTCGGGACTTCCATCGCACGGCGCTTGAGATCGAACCAGCGGTGCCCTTCAAATGCGAGCTCGCGGCGGCGTTCGTCGAATATTTCATCGAACAGGGCCTGACCGGTAAGCGCGGTTTCATATGCTTCAAGACCACGCGCTGCACGCAGGGTTTCAAGATGACCGATAGCTGCGGATTCCTGACCCAGCTCATAAGCTGCTTCAGCTTGAATCAGCATCATTTCCGGGATACGGAACACCACGATGTTATCCGTGTTCTGCCCTACCGTACCGGGGTACTTGAGGATGTATGGAAAGCCATCGGTATGTACCGCGAACAGGTTGTTGCGCAGATCATCCTCACTGTAAAGGGCGAGAAGTTCATCTGAGGGGAGCAGGTCGAACCAGCCCGGAGGCGGGCTGGTAACTGCATTCATAGAACCGCTGCTACCGTGGGTGTTATCGAAAGAAAGCTCAAAAATAGCTTCCGGATTGGGCAGCATATCGAAGATATTTGCACCGCTGCTGTAGTCCGTGAGGTTTCCGATGGCGTTTTCCAGGGCTAAACCGGCATGCTCATACGCCTCGGCCCAGCGCTCCCAGTACAGATACACGCGTGCGAGTCCTGCATGGGCCGCTGCCAGATTAGCAAACTGTACGCTGCCGCGGTCGTTGCCATTCAGCAGCTCAATGGCCTGCAAAAAGTCTGATTCCATCAGCTGATAGCCTTCCGCAACTGAAGAACGGGCACGCAAATCGGCCTGTGACAGCCCCAGTGTCGGCGTGGTACGAATAATCACGCCTTCGCCCCATGTGCTGAGCCGCGGATGGTTTGGCTCATAGGCATACACACGATGCAGCTCATGGTAGGCCATACCCCGCAGAAAGAAAGCCTCTCCTTTAATGCGGTCACGGGTAGCCTGGGTTGTTTCGGTACGCTCAATGGCATCAATAATAATATTGGCTTCATTGATGAGGCGGTAGGCTGTTGACCACACACCTGTAGTAAAGTGAGAACCAACCTGGTTTTCGGCCTGTCCGCTGAAGCGCCCGGAGTTGATCGGATGCAGCTGCGAGTTATCCGCGAGGATTTCAGGGGCGCCCATAATCCAGTATCGGTACAGGTTTTCAGCGCGCAGGCGGTCATAAGCGGAAATAAGGATGGCTTCCATGCCGCTCACGGTAGTCGTTACCTGATCAGAGCTGACCGATATGGTAGGTTCCGTTTCGAGCAGGTCACAGGCGCTGATGAGGAGCATCAGCAGGGTACCTGTTGTAATTGCTAAGAGAATTCGTTTCATATTGTTTCGGATGCCTGGTTAGAATTGAAGGTTTACGCCTGCAGTAATCTGGCGGGACTGCGGGTACACACCGGTACCCTGACCCACAAATTCGGGATCACCGAACATGTAGTTGGTCCATGTGAGCAGGTTCCTGCCCTGAACAAATACATTTGCCCGTGAAAGGCTTACGCGCTCCAGAAACTGAGAAGGAACCTGATAATCGAGGCGAACCTCCTTAAGGCGGATATAAGAAGCATCATTGATGTACACCGAGTTGGTGTTGTGACTGCTGCTGCCGGGGAATGCACTTGAGTTATAGTGACGTGGCAGATAGGTCATATCGCCGGGTTGCTGCCAGGCATCGCGGGCGACGCGGGCATGCAGACCACGTTCAGAACTTACGCTATGCATCCGACGCCCGATGGTCTGGTTAAATGCATCGCGGCCATGCTCATACTGGAAGAAGGTATAGAGCTGGAAATTGCGGTAGCGGAAGGTGTTCACAAAGCCCCCGAAGAAGTCAGGTGAAAAGGAACCAATCTGCTGCTGGTCGGCACTGGTTCTCCTGTATGTGACATGGCCGTCTTCATCCTCCCACATTACCCTACCGTCGGCAGGGTTGATACCGATAAACTTGTTGCCCCAGATAATATCAAGCGGGAAGCCAACGCGGACGGATGATCCAAGAATATCGAGACCGTCAACCAGCTCAATAACCTCGTTTTCCTGGAAAGTGATGTTAAATGCGCTTGTCCAGTTGAAGTCGCGTGCGTTTATGACCCGGCCACCAAGTTCGATTTCCCAACCGGTATTCCGTACTACCCCCGCGTTGCGGGCGATACTGGAGAAACCGCTGTCAGTAGGCAGAAACGCATTAAGCAGCAGGTTTCGGTTGTTGGTACGATAGCGGTTTACATCGGCAAATACGCGCCCTTCAAAAAGGGAGAGTTCAAAACCAAGGTCAAGGGTTTCCGCTTCTTCCCAGGTCAGTACGTCGTTGCCGAGGCCGCTTGGACGCAGGCCGGTTGCGCCTTCGTAGGTACCACCGCTTCCGAACAGGGAGCGGGAAGCAAAATCGCTGATACCGGAATTCCCGGTTATACCGTAGCTGGTTCGAAGCTTAAGCTGATCAATAAAGGTGAAGCGCTCCATAAAGCTTTCCTGCGCTATATCCCATGCAAGGGCACCGGAATAGAAAAGACCCCAGCGGTTGTTTTCACCGAATCGGGATGAGCCGTCGTAGCGCATGTTGCCGCTTACGAAATAGCGCTGCATGTAGCTGTAATCGACACGGGTAAACGCTCCTGCATTTTTAGATTCGGTTGTACGGCCGGAAATGCTGCTTTCAATAGCAGCAAGATCAAGCTGCTGAAAGAGCGGATTAGGGAACATTTCACCGGCAGCGGCAAAGCTTTGGTACTGATTTTCGCGGTATTCCACCCCGGCTACAACCGTGATGTCGTGCTCATCGAAGTTTTGGAAGTACTCAATGAGCTGATTGGTGTTGAAAGCGACCGTTTCCCGGAAACGCTCTGTGAGCGAACCGCCGGTTGCAGCATAGCGCGGCAGCAGGGGCGAGGTGTAGGAGCGGTCGCGCACCGTACGGTAATCAACCCCCCAAAGAGAACGGAAAGAGATGTTATCCTGAATACGGTAAATACCTGTAAGGCTACCACGGAGCTGACGTGTGGTTGCTTCCCGGGTGTTTACATCAAGCAGATGAACAAGATTAACCCGAATTATATCATTGTGATTGTAGTCCCCGTCTTCAGTAAAAATGGCATCAATCGGTCGTTGCGTGATGCCGCCATGAAAGGGACTCAGAATATTTGCACTACCGGTTCTAACACCGTTTGCTTCTGACGTTGATGCGCTGAGACGTGTAGCCAGCGTAAAGCGATCGTTAAAGCTATGATCAATGTTGGAACGGAAGCGTAAAGTACTGAAATCGCTGCCATTTACGGCCCCTTGTTCAAAATCGTACGAACCTGAGAGAAAAATACGGGTGTTATCAAAGCCAGCTGATGCAGATATGCTGTAATTATGCAGCGCTCCTGAACGGGAGATGGCATCCTGCCAGTCATAGGTTGGAGCTGTAGCCGGGTCACCGAAACGATCAATGGCCTGCTGACGGGCTTGCTCTTCATCACGCCCGCGATCAACTTCCCGGTTTACGAAACCCTGAATCATCACATCGGTCCAGGTTGGCCCGTCCATGACATCTATTTTCTCCGGCTGCGCATTAAAGCCTACCTGAGAGGAAATATTGATCTGGGTTTGTCCCCTGCGCGCCTGACGCGTGGTAATCAGTACCACACCGTTAGCACCCTGCGCACCATACAAGGCTGTGGCAGAAGCATCTTTGAGCACTTCAATACTTTCAATATCATTCGGATTGATGCCGGTAAGCGCGTTGTCTTCTACAACTACCGAAGTGAAATCAGTACGCACCTGAACCCCATCCACAATATAAATGGGTGAGTTTGAAGCATTGATGGAACCGCGACCGCGCACACGAATCAACAGACCACTGCCGGGCTGACCACTGGTGTGAGACACCTGAACACCCGTCATTCTGCCCTGAAGCGCCTGATCAGGCGACTGAATCAGGCTTTGCTGAATATCAGCACCTTCAATACGAGAAAGTGCACCGGTAGGGGTGCTGCGCTGACGCACCGAATATCCGGTAACGACCACATCATCCAAAAAGGCTACGTCCTGTGTCAGCTGAAAGTGAAGCTCACGGGTTTCACCGGCAGTTACTGTGACTTCCCTGCGCTTGGTCTGATACCCTATGAACGAAATGCGTGCTGTGTAGCTGCCTTCAGGCAAATTGGCAAGTTCGAACGTCCCATCAATGTCAGCAGCACGGCCAACATTGAGACCTTCGATGAAGATCGTAGCACCCGTTAGCGGCTCGCCGGTTTCTGCATCCCGAATGGAACCAGTCAGCGTACCCGTTGTGTCAGGCAACTCAGCAGTTAGAAGTACAAGCTGCCCGCTTTCGGTTACATAGTAAAAAAGCCCGGACTGACTGGTGACCGCATCAAGTACGTACTCAAGCGAGCGCTGCTGATAGGTGCCTGTAACCAGCTGCTTGGTATCAATATCACTACGGTTGTAGTTGAGCTGAAGCCCGGTTTCTTTGGCAACTTTTTCAAGTGCTTCCAAAACAGGTGTGCTTCGGAAACTAACCGAAATATTCGACTGAAGCATATTGGCAACAGCACTGTTCTGGCCAGATACCGAGGTCAGCAGCTGGTTTGAAACCCGCTGATACAGCTGCGCTTCAGCCTGCGGTGTAAACGCAGGTAACAAAGCGAGCATCAGCATGAAAACAGCGACAAGCACTGCGCGCAGTGTTGCTGTTTTGCCGATTGAGGATAGTAGTAGCATGGTGTGATTCATGAATTGCAACTTTATGTTTTTGCGTTTCAGTGAGGTTTTGGTTGAGGATTTTAGCGTTTTGGTGTGGTTGATAGGTGTTATTGAGAATCTGAATTACGGGACGACACTTCAAAACTAAGCCCGTGGGTAAGCGAGGTGATGCTTAGAATTTCATTCAGGGATTCGGATGCGTAGCGTGCCGTTACGGGTTGCGTTGCACGGCTGCTATCGCTTAGCGTGATATGTACATTGAAATGACGCTCAAGCTGTAAAATCACTTCTGAAAGCGGGGTATCGTTGAACAAAAAATATTGGCGGGTCCAGCTCAACAAAGCGTGGGCACCATTGGGGGAAGGCGCATCAGGTTTGGCACCATAGGTCACACGGGTAAACTCACCCGCCCCAACTTCAACCCCCTTTGCAGATTCATCGGATATGCCGGGAAAACCCTGCACGGAAACCCTGCCGCTTTGAACCGCTATGTAGGAAACCCCCTGCTCCGGACGGGTGCGAACCCCAAAACTTGTACCGATTACTTCAACGGTGGCTTCAGCTGTTTGTACCACAAACGGCAGCGTTGTATCAGATTCTATTTCGAAAAACCCCTCACCAATCAGCGTAATACTGCGGGTTTCCTGACCATACACATCGGGCAGAAACAGACGGGAATCTGCGTTCAAACGAATACGGCTCCCGTCGGGCAGGCGATAGGTGCGCTGTTCGCCGTAAGCTGTTTCATACCATACGCCTGTATCTATGCCCGTAACTTCTGCCGGATTTTCAATAAAGCGGGGGTACAGCACATACATCGAAATGCCAAAAACGATGAGCAGAACAGCCGCAAGTTTTAGCCAGATTCCGGAATTCCGTTTATCCTGTAAAGCTCTGAAGGTGGCAGTTTTTGTTTTCCGGACAGCTTGTGGCTCAGATGATTCAGGAAGTTGTACAGTCCGGTTCTTCCGAAAGGTCTGAAGCGCAGCTATGGTATCGAATCTTTCTGTTCTCTCAATTTTTACGGTATAAATCTTCCGGTATTCCTCAAACTGTGCGCGATTATCCGCACTGGCTGCCAGCCATTCCTCAAAGGCTTTATTTTCAGCAGCATTTGCTTCGCCTGATAAGTATCGGTGAATATTTGTGATCGTCATTGAATGGGTTCGGTATAATGTTTTTGTATACCGGTATGACGAACGGAAAACCCTTTACCCTGAAATTTTTTTTGTTTTTACGGAATACAGATTCCCTCTGTCAAGCCTTTCTCGCAGTAATTTCAACGCTTTAGATATCCTTGATTCGATTGTTTTTTGTGGCAGGCCGAGTACCTCTGAAATTTCGGAATAGGTGAGACCATCCTGTCTGTGCAGCAGATATGTTTCCCGGATGGGGTCAGGCAGGCGCTGTACTTCCCTGTTCACTTTAGCAATGAGGGCTTCATCGTCTGCATACCGTTCTTCATACGTGTTGAGACTTTCTTCCAGCTTCATATCGGTGATGATGTCTTGTTGATACTTATCCCGCATGGCACTGTGCCTGAGCAGATCCAGACAGCGGTTACGCACCGATTTGAATAACCATGCTTTAATATTCATATCATCGGTGATGGTTTCGCACCTTTCCCACAAGCGAAGAAAGGTTTCTTGCACAGCACATTCTGAAGCTTGTCTGTCGCTCGTTATGCCCAGCGCATAGCCGCAGAGGGGCTCAAAGAACGCTAAAAACAGTTCTTCGAAAGCCTGCTTGTTGCCTCTCCGCAGTCCTTTAATCATGCTTTCGGGAGATTTCAAGTATTTGGAATTACCTGCCAAAAATTACCTGCTTCTTGCTTTGATCTGTTTCTTAGGTTGAGGTTTGTTTAATAATAAGCCAAGTCCTTGAAACAGATGTTATCTAAATAAGAATATTATCACTTTTTTTAATTAAGGCCGGGCTTCTCTTTATATCTCAGCACTGCACCTCCCTCTCATTTTCAGACTGAATAAGCTGTATTCATGGGAAACCTAGGCGCAATATTACACGCTCTCTTCTAATGAAAGGCCTTTAATTCATCCTTAAATGAAAAACCGCTGTGCAAAATTTAAGCTCATCCGGTACGATATCAGCATTTCTGGCTTATGGTGTTATTAGCGGGTTTTTAATTTTCAATATTTGATTATTATTGAGCATATTGCCGTTTATTTAAATTTTTTAGTCCAATACATATGCGTCATCAATGCTACAGGATTTGACGAATATCCTTGACAAGTTGACGCGCTTTACCTGTCCGGTGTATGCTTCATCCTTAGATTCGAAGAAAAAAAGCAAGGAGCTTATCTTTGGTTTGGGGGTTCAGAGACTGTCGCCCTAACTCCTGATGTTCACGGCGTTTTCCCCAAAAAAAAACACCCTTTTAACCTGGCGGGATTGCTTGTATCCGCCTCAGCGGCGGGAGCTGATATGCCGCGTTCCAGCTGATTCAAAACGAGGTGCGCCAACTGGTTTAATAATGTATGAGGAGCGCAATATATTAAACTACCCATATCTTTTTGACTTAGTTCTAAACAGTATATTTTCCAGAACGCTGTAAAAGAATCAATCATTTTTTTTTGAAATCGGTATTCTGTCCTCTCTTATAGCTGAACCTAACCTATCCTTTGATGGCTTCTTCAATCCGTTGTTTCGTGGTGATTTTTGCCCTTTGTTTTTCGCTGCACGCTGTAACGAACTCCCAGGTAAGTGCTCAACCATTAGCCGGCGATGACACCCCCGATTTCGATGCCTACGCCCGGGCGTTGACCGCTTTGTTCAATGAGGCGCGGGCGGAGGGGCGGATGTGCGGGGAGGAGTATATGCCGGCTGCGCCGCCGGTGAGCTGGGATGAAGATCTGGCGCGTGCAGCCCGGGTGCATTCCGAGGATATGTCCAAAAACGGTTTCCGCGGACACGAAGGGAGCGACGGCTCGAGTCCGAGCGACCGGATCCGGCGGGTGACAGACCGGTTTTTCGGGGCGGCTGAAATCCTTGCCTATGGTGGCCGCTCCCCTGAGGCCGCGGTTTTCCTGTGGCTGCGGAGTCCGGGGCACTGCCGCATTATCATGGGCGGACAGTACGCTTTTGTCGGAGCCCATGCCCTTCATCCGGAATACCGGCCCGGAAATCAGTGGATTTACTGGACGGCCAAGTTTGCGCGCAATCCGGTCGGGGGAACCGGCGCAATTCGTACCATCCCGGAGCTGGATCGATTTGAACAAATGCAGCGGCTTCGGGGCAAGCGGGTTACGGTGTATGCCAATTATGACGATCCGCGTACGCAGCCCTTGCTGAATGATATTTTTGCAGCCGGTAACGGCCCTTATGCCTACAACTGGAATGAGTCGGGGTACAGGCAGGAAACGGATTTGTTACTCGAAATGGCCGAGTATGGCAACATTCGCCCGAATTTTGCCCTGGTAAAAATGGATAAGCGTATCATGCTTGATCCGCAAAATGTAAATGAGCTGATTTATCGGTTTGAGCATGATTCGCGTCAGATGCTTCCGGATGGGCACCAAATCCTGTCCCAAAACCGGGTTTTTATCTGGGGTCCTCGGGCATGCGAAAGCTGTGCACGGCTCGAACAAATGCTCCGGTTAAGCGGCAACCGGCCCGTTCGCTACTACACCGAGGATGCACGCAGCCTCGAGTTCATGTGGAGCAAGGTGACGGCAGCGGGCGCCTATACGGTTGATGCGAACGGGGAAAAAATGGTCGCGTTTCCCGTTGCGGAAATTGCGGGCCATGTGCTTACCGGAGACATCACGCTGCGCGCGCTCATTGAGGCGGTCCGTTAACCCGGTCTTTTTGGAGTAGCATTAAAAAAGCCCCGTTGCACGAATGCAGCGGGGCTTTTTTTTCGATGGATGTGTTCACAGACCGGAATTAACTCAGGGCTTCGGCAACGAGTTTTTCCTGTTCGGCTGTGTGCAGCTTCATGGTTCCGGCAGCCGGGGAGGCCGACGGGAAGCGTCCGGCGTATTTGATCTGGAAATCGTCTTTGAGGTCGTACTCGAAGCGCGAGCGGATGTAGGTCCATGCGCCCATGTTGCGCGGCTCTTCCTGACACCACACGATTTCTTTGACGTTCGGGTAGGCTTCAATTTGCGCACGCACGTCTGAATCCGGGAACGGATAATATTGCTCAATGCGCACAAGGGCGACGTCGTTGGCTTCGGTTTCCTTCCGCTTGTTGTACAGATCATAGTACACCTTACCGGAACAGAACACGACTTTGCGTACATCAGCGGCATTCACTTCCGTATCGCCGAGCACGTAGTTGAAACGTCCGTTGGCCAGCTCTTCAGTATTGGATACCGCAAGCGGATGACGCAGGAGGCTCTTGGGTGTGAACAGCACGGTCGGCTTTTTCGCGGCAGAAAGCGCCTGACGGCGGATCAGATGGAAAAGCTGTGCCGGGGTCGTACAGTTGCAGACGCGCATGTTGTCTTCCGCGCATAGCTGCAGGAAGCGCTCCATACGGGCCGATGAGTGCTCAGGGCCCTGACCTTCGTAGCCGTGCGGGAGCAACATCATCAGGCTTGAGGTCTGCCGCCACTTGGTTTCAGAGGAGGAGATGTACTGATCGATGATGATCTGCGCACCGTTCACAAAATCGCCGAACTGCGCTTCCCAAAGCACGAGAGATTCCGGACGCGAAGCGCTGTAGCCGAATTCGTAACCCAGGGCCGCAAACTCACTCAGCAAGCTGTTGTACACCTGAAACTTCGCCTGATCTTCATCGAGATGATTGAGCGGCGTGAATTTCTGACTCGTCTCGGTACCGTGCAACACGGCATGTCGGTGCGAGAAAGTACCGCGCTCGGAATCCTGACCGGCCAAACGAATCGGTACGCCCTGAACGAGCAAGCTGCCAAAGGCGAGGGCTTCGCCGTAGCCCCAGTCGATTTTCTTCTGATTTTTTTCCACAATTTCGCTGCGCTTGGCCAGAATGCGGAGAAGCTTCGGATTGGCGTCGAAATCAGCGGGTACTTTGTTCACCTTGTAGGCAATATCAACCAAGGTTTCGGTATCGACAGAGGTATCGGTTTCTTCATGCCGCTCGCTTTGGCTGCTGTGTTTGCGGAGGGTGTCTTTCTCACCAATCTCATAGCTCGGCAGCGACTTGGCACCGGTGAAAGCTTCTTCGAGGATGTCATCGAACTCTTTGAAGATTTCATCGACTTCTTCCTGCTTAAGCTCTTTTTTTCGGAGCAACTCTTTGGTGTAAATTTCGCGCACCTGCGAGTGATCCTTAATTTCGCGATACAGGCCGGGCTGTGTGAATGCGGGCTCGTCCCCTTCATTGTGCCCGTGCTTACGGTAACAAATGAGATCAATGACCACATCTTTGCCGAAGCGCTGACGGTAATCGAGCGCAAGGTTCATGGCATGAACGCAGGCCTCGGGATCGTCGCCGTTCACGTGGAAGATGGGCGCGAGAATCATCTTGGCCAGATCGGAAGCGTAGCGGGTTGAACGGCCGTCACCGGGCAGGGTGGTGAAACCAATCTGATTGTTGATAATCAGGTGAATGGTACCACCAGTTTTGTAGCCCTTCAGCTGCGACATGGTGAGGGTCTCGGCCACAACGCCTTGTCCTGCAAAAGCTGCGTCCCCGTGAATAAGAAGGGGGATGACCTTGCTGCCGCTGTCTTCGTTGTTTTCGCTGATGAGGTCTTGCTTCGCCCTAACCGCGCCTTCTACGACCGGATTCACCGATTCCAGGTGAGACGGGTTCGGCATAAGCTCCAGCTTGATTTCCTTGCCTTCGGCGGTCGTGAAAACGCTGCGGGTACCGAGGTGATACTTCACATCGCCGGAGCCCTGTGCGCTGTCCGGATCGATGTTGCCTTCAAACTCAGAGAAAATCTGTTTGTAGGATTTACCCATGATGTTCACGAGCACATTCAGGCGGCCGCGGTGTGCCATCCCGAATACAACTTCTTCCACGCCGTACCCGCCGGCGCGCTCGAGCATGTGGTTGATAGTCGGGATTACCGACTCGGCACCTTCGAGTGAGAAGCGCTTGTGACCGATGTATTTCTTGTGCAGAAACTCTTCGAAAGCTGACGCCTGATTAAGTTTTTTCAGAATGAGGCGCTTGTCGTCCTTGTCAAGGGCCGGGACGTTCAGCGTGCTTTCCATGGTATCGGTGAGCCAGTTGCGCTCACTGAGGTTGAGGATGTGCGTGTACTCCGCGCCGATTTTGCCGCAGTAGGTATCGCGCAGCAAGCTCACAATATCCCGCAGCGGAGCTTTTTCCAGACCGCCCAGGCCACCGCAGTAAAACTCGCGGTCCATATCCCACATGGTGAGGCCGTGATACTCGTAATCCAGCTCCGGATGGTGACCCGGCCCGTGCTTCAGCGGGTTGATGTTTGCAAGCACGTGTCCGTGCGTGCGGTACATATTAATGAGGTTAAGCACCGAAACCGCCTTCTTGGTAGCGGCAAGGTTATCGGCATTGCCGCCGATCAGTCCCGAGTAATTATCGCGTCCGAACGGAATCGGATCGTAGGGAATGTCGAGGTCCGCAAAAATGGAATCGTAAAAATCTTCATTACCCGTGAGAAGGCTGTGCACCTTAGCCAGGAAGTTGCCGCTCTCCGCGCCCTGAATGATACGGTGATCATAGGTGCTCGTCATCGTCATCACTTTGCTGATGCCGAGATGATTAAGCAACTCTTCAGACATGGACTGAAACTCGGCAGGGTAATCCATCGCGCCGGTTGCCACAATGGTGCCCTGACCTTTCATCAGTCGGGGCAGGGAAGAAACCGTGCCGATCGTACCGGGATTGGTGATACTGATGGTTGTGCCCTGAAAGTCCGGCACATCAAGCTGACCGTTACGGGCCCGCGAAATAAGCTCATAGTACGCGTGCAAAAACTCGCGGAAGCTCATTTTGTCTACTTTCTTGATGTTGGCTACTACAAGATTTCGGGAGCCGCCTTTTCCGGGGAGGTCGATGGCAATTCCGAGATTGACATCATTAGGATACACCTTCACCGGACGTCCTTTTTCGTCCGTGTCGTAGTAGGCATTCATGGAAGGCACTTCTTTGAGGGCGCGAATGACGGCCCAGCCGATGAAGTGTGTAAAAGTCGCCTTGGGTTCACCGCGCTCAACGAGATGCTTGTTGATGATATTCCGGTCTTCGAAAAGCATTTTTACCGGTATCACGCGCAGCGAGGTTGCCGTAGGCAGCTCAAGGCTCTGATCCATGTTTTCGGCAATCTTGGCTGAAGCACCGCGCAGGGGTTCTGTTTTTACATCCTCATGCTTTGCGGCTGTTTGATCAGCTTTCTTTTCCGTTTTTTTCGGCTTTTCGGGAGCCGCTTTGGGTGCAGCCGGAGTTGCCGTCGCGGCACCGTTGGTAGCGGCTTGTTTTGTGGCAGGCTGTGGCGGTGTTGCGGCTACGACACCGGTATCCATCTTGTGAATGTTCTCATTAAAATAATTGCGCCAGTACTCAGGAACCGAATCCGGGCTTTCCTGATATTGTTTTAATAATTCTTCAACAAGAGCTGCATTCGGGCCAAATAGTTCTTCAAGTGACTTCAAGGCAGTAGTAGAGTTGTGTGAGTAAGGGAGGGTTAATAATAGCGGATACAGCGTTTCACACAGATGATGCGCACCCCATTGGTAAGTGAGGATACACCTGAGAAATTTTCATCCCCCGCAACGAGGTTTCATTTATTTCCGAATCTGTGTAAATACATTGAAAGTAAACAAAGAAAGCTGCGCCCCTAAACGGTCACGACCAAACAGGATTCAAGTGTTTGAATAAAAGAAAAAACCATTACCGCTGAAAGCGCTTTTAATGCTAACTCATCAGCCTAAAATAATTAATCTGCCGCTTAAATACGACTATTTAAAAATAGATACCTCTCTTTGATTTAGTATTTTTAAGTACTCATTTTCAGGCTTGCCTGTTTGACCAAAAAGGGCGGCACTGCACCGGATTGAATCAAGGTGACTGTGCCTGACCCGGTTCAAAACACCAAGCCTTTTTATATTTTCTTTCTTCTAAGGCCGCAACAACCTTTTCGGAATTCATTCAAAATCAAAAACATCATCATTCATCATTTCATCACATGAGTAAAGCACACGGAGCTGAATCAATTCACTGGGACCTGTCTGATCTTTATGAAGGTCCGAATGACCCATCTTTAATCCGCGATATGGACGGCATTATAGCCCGGGCCGACTCATTTGCAAGTCAGTGGAAAGGCCGGATTGCAAGCCTCAGCCCGGCCGAATTCCGGGAAGCCCTCCAAGCCTACGAAGGGCTCATGGATCTGGGAAGCAAAATAGGCTCGTATGCCTACCTTAACTGGAGCACAAATACCGAAGATGCGGCCCTGGGCAAGCTGTTGCAACAAAGTAGCGAGCTGGGCTCTGAGCTCAATCAAAAACTTGTTTTCTTTGATCTTGAGTGGCTTGCATTAGAGGAGACTGAAGCCCGCAAACATATTGATGCGCCTGAACTTGCTTTTTACCGGCACTACCTGATCAGCTCCCGTAAATACAAGCCGCACATGCTTTCAGAGGCGGAAGAAAAAATCCTTTCGGCTAAATCCGTGACCGGTGCACGGTCATGGGTGCGCTTTTTTGATGAAACCCTCGGCGCGGCACGCTTCACATTTGAAGGCGAACCCCTGACCGAACAACAGGTGCTGAGCAAAATGCATGCGCCCGAGCGTGAGACCCGGCAAAAAGCTGCCGCCTCCCTGACCGCAGGCTTTAGGGAACTGAGCCGTCCGCTGACCTTTATTTTTAACACGCTCCTGGCCGACAAAAGCACCAACGACAAACTGCGCGGCTACCCGAGCTGGGTTACATCCCGCAATCTTTCCAACGAAATTAAAGATGAAACCGTCGATGCCCTGGTTGAGGCCGTTACCGAAGCCTATCCCCTGGTGCAGCGCTACTACAGGCTGAAAACGAAGCTCCTCGGTCTCGACGAGATGCGCGATTACGACCGCTACGCCCCGCTGGCGCAGAACGAAACGGTCGTGAGCTGGCAGGAAGCGCGGAAAATGGTGCTCGACGCCTACAGCGGCTTTCACCCCAAAATGGGCGAAGTGGCCGGCTACTTCTTTGAGCACAACTGGATTGATGCCGCCATCAGACCCGGAAAACGGGGCGGCGCATACTCGGCTTCAACCGCAGCAAGCGTACACCCCTATGTTTTCATGAATTACGACGGACGCGTGCGCGATGTGCAGACCCTCGCGCATGAGCTTGGGCACGGCGTACATCAGTACCTATCCCGCG
The DNA here is from genome assembly GCF_003353065.1 of Cyclonatronum proteinivorum. Taxonomy (GTDB): domain Bacteria; phylum Bacteroidota; class Rhodothermia; order Balneolales; family Cyclonatronaceae; genus Cyclonatronum; species Cyclonatronum proteinivorum. Next base: position 3,432,045 of record NZ_CP027806.1, read on the forward strand.
AACGCGGACCGCTGCAGGCTGGCACACCGCTCACAACTGCGGAAACGGCTTCCGTCTTCGGGGAAATGCTCGTTTTCCGCGATCTCATGGGTACGCTTACCGATCCGAAAGAACGTCTCGCCCTGTTGTGCAGCAAAATTGATGACAGCATTGCAACCGTGTTCCGACAGATTTCCATGAACCGTTTTGAAAACGCCATTCACACCGCAAGGCGCGAAAAAGGGGAGCTGACGACACAGCAATTCAGCGAGCTATGGATGGAAACACAAACCGCCCTGTATGGCGACTCGGTGAAACTCAGTGACGATTACGGCATTTGGTGGTCTTATATTCCGCACTTTCTGCACTCCCCCGGATATGTGTACGCCTATGCTTTTGGCGAGCTGCTTGTGCTTTCGCTTTACGAGCAATACCGCACACAGCCGCAAGGCTTTGCTGACCGTTACCTCGAACTGCTTCACGCGGGTGGCTCGGAATCTCCGGAAGCCCTGACCGCGCGTATGGGCGTGGATATTAACGACAAAGCGTTCTGGCAGGCCGGTGTGGCTCTGATCGGCAAGCTAATCGATGAAGCGGAGTCCCTGGCAGCGGAAGTTCAATTCGGGGCCTGATTTCAGGAATAGTCCGGTTTCCCTAACAGCTTTATTCAGCTGCGGAGGGATTTCAAGGCACAAAAGCCATCCCCCGAGAACCATCTTTTTTCACCCTTAACGAGCTTCGGCTCATACTTTAATTTGGCGACCTCAAACGATATCCACCGCGACAAAACCCTTGAGAAACAAGCAAAACGCCGCTTTAAAGAGGCGGCCCGGAATCTGCTTAAGCTGCTGCGAACCGCTCTTGACGCTCAGACAAGCTATATGTACTGGGTGAACCGGAGCCGGGAACAACTGGTGCTGGAATGCGCTGATACGGACCTGGAGGAAGTCGTCTTTCAGGACAGAATCGGTTTTGATGCGCACTTTCTGACTTCACTGATCGATCTCGAAGAGGAGGCACTCATTGAAAACGGCCCGGAACCCGCGCTCAAGCTTACCCATCACATCAGCGAACAGGCCGAGGCGGTAAAGCACCTGCTGCTGATTCCATTTGTAAATAACGGCGAGACCGTTGCCCTCACCGTGGCCGAATTCACGCGTTCCGTAGCCGATGGAGAGTTAAGTGATACGGCAGTAACAGCCTATCATGATGCGGTTGAAAACATCCTGCAGACCTACCTTAACCTGAGCTTTATGCTCGAACAGGAAGAACGCTGGGCGCGCCATGAACAGCGCATGCAACACCTTTTGGATCGAATGAACAGCTGTCAGCTTTTACGCAGGCTGGTTGATGAGGCCGCAGCGCTTACTCTGAAAGGGGGTGCCGCACTCGCTGTGAAAAACGGCAGCTGCTGGCAGGTTGCTTTTCGGGCAGGGGCAGATTTTGAAGCGCTTCCTGCGGGTATCGAACTGACGGATCACTCACAGGCCTGGCTTGCGCTTCAGTCCGGTGAGGCGCGTTTTTCGCTGCATTACAACGGCAACCCCAAGCGTATTCATCCTGCCGAAAAGCCGGCTACCGGTGCTTCCGTAGCGATTCCCATAGACGTGCTCGAGTACCGGCAGGGGCTGCTGCTCGTTTGGGATGAAGACCCGCTCCGGTTCACCGAAGCCCAAAGGCACATGTTCAGCAATATGTGCCGCACCATAGGGCTTCAGCTTGGTCAGCCGCGTTTTGGTCATCAGCAACATCCGGACGCCCCGCTACTGGGAAGTCCGACGGGCTCCTTCAACCTGGAAATGCTGGAGCATGTGCTTGAACAGGAGTTTTCATTAGCGGGCAGCGGGAATTCATCGGCCGGGCCGGCATGGCTGGTGCTGGTCACCCCTGCTAACATTCATGCCCTGCGTACGCGTCATGCGCTGAAGAAAACCAACCAAATTCAGCGCCAAATGGCTGTGGACCTGCTGCCTTCCCTGAGCGGAATCTATGGTCTGGTTGCGTTTCACTCTGACAGCATGAATCTCGTTTACCTGCGTGGCAGCGAAGAACAGGTGGACGAATGGTTGTTCAGGTTTGCCCGGCAGTGCAGAGAAGCCGGTTTATCGGGGCAAACGTATCCGGACGACATCGATTATTTAGCCGGAAAATTCCGTATCCCGGATACTGAGAAAGACGTATACACCTGCATTCAGGCCGTCCGGCAAAAACTGAATGCAGCCACCAAAGCACATCAAACCCTCCTCAATATGAAAGAGGACTACCCATGAGTAATTTCTATTTGATTATCATTGATGGCCTGGGCTGCGGACATCAGGAAGACGCCGCAGATTATGGTGACCTTGGCAGCAATACCCTGGGTCACGTCATCGCTGAAACAAAGGTTGGACTGCCGAATTTCACACGATTAGGCCTCGGAAACATCATCCCGCTTGATACGGTGCCGCCGGTACACGACGGGCTTTGCGGATTTGGCAAAATGCGGGAAGTCTCGGGCGGAAAAGATTCCACAACCGGACACTGGGAAATTGCAGGAATTCAGCTGCCTTCGCCCTTTCCGACTTACCCCAAGGGTTTTCCGGCTGAGATCACGGAAGCCTTTGCTGCGCACACCGGTACAGCGGGGGTACTGGCCAATAAACCCTACTCAGGCACAGATGTCATTCGGGATTATGGTGACGAACACCTGCAGTCAGGCAAGCCGATTGTGTATACTTCGGCGGACAGCGTGTTTCAGGTTGCGACGCACACAGATATCGTCCCCCTTGAGAAACTTTACGACTGGTGCACCTTTGCCCGTGACGAGCTCATGACCGGGGCACACAGTGTAGGGCGCGTGATCGCCCGCCCCTTTGCAGGTCAGCCGGGTGCGTATTTCCGCCTCACTGATCACCGCAAGGACTTTTCATTGGTTGCACCGGAGCCCAACATCATGTCTGAATTGCAGCGGGCTGGTATCAAAACCTACTCCATCGGAAAAATAGTCGACCTGTTTGGCGGCGTCGGTTTCACACAGTACCGAAAAACCAACAGCAATGCAGAAGGAATCTCACAGCTGTTATCCATCATGCATGCCGTTGAAAACAGCTTCGTATTTGTAAACCTGATTGATACCGATCAGCTGTTCGGACACCGCAACGACCCTGCAGGCTTTGCGGGATCCCTCGAAGAATTTGACAGAGCGATTCCCGCTATTTTTGGAAACCTCAGGGAAGATGATGTTCTGGTAATTACGGCTGATCACGGAAACGACCCTACCATGGCAAGTACCGATCACTCCCGTGAGTTCGTTCCCCTGCTGGTTTACGGCAAAAGTCTGGCCGGCAAAACGCTGGGCACACGGGAATCCTTTACAGATGTCGCAGCCGCCGTTATGGACTGGGCCGATCTACAAAACCCGTTTAAGGGTCAGTCTTTTTTAAATACACCCTAATCTATCTGGCGAATGACAACATAAACCTGTTTGCTGCCTCTGTTTTCGGTAAAAAGCATATTTCAAAGTAACTGTACGCATTGGGTTACCTGTCAAAACCAATGTGAGCGCTGCTTTACCCGGAACAGAAATGCAGGCTGAAGGCATTTAAAAGGTGAAACCCGGGAAACAGGCATTCAGGGCTCCGTTTGTTTAGCCCTGCCAAAGATGTTATCTTAACGGGTTAATCGCCAAAGCACAATTATCAATTTTAAAGCGGATATCTTCGTGGCAAAGAAAAAGAAAAAAGATCCTAAGAACCCGGCACCGAGTGGCATTTCAACCCGTGAATCTCAATCGCTGGATCGTTATTTACAGGAAATCGGAAAAGTAAGTCTCATCACACCTGATGAAGAAGTAACGCTTGCAAAGCGGATTCAGGCGGGCGATCAGGAAGCACTTGAAAAACTGACACAGGCCAACCTTCGCTTTGTGGTATCCGTAGCCAAGCAATATCAGAATCAGGGCCTTTCACTTGGCGATTTGATTAATGAAGGAAACCTTGGCCTCATTAAAGCGGCCAAGCGGTTTGATGAAACCCGCGGATTTAAGTTTATCTCCTACGCGGTATGGTGGATTCGTCAGTCCATTCTTCAGGCGCTCGCCGAGCAAAGCCGGATTGTACGTCTCCCGCTGAACAGAGTGGGTGCGCTGAACAAAATCGGAAAAGAGCTTTCAAAGCTTGAACAGGAATACGAACGCCTGCCTTCAGCTGCGGAGCTTTCTGAATCCCTCGATATGTCTGTGAATGAAGTTGCAGATACGCTGAAGATTTCAGGCCGGCACCTTTCTGTTGACGCGCCTTTTGCGCAGGGTGAAGACAACCGTCTGCTCGACGTACTCGAAAATGAAGAAACCCCGAATCCTGATCTTGAATTGATGAGCGAGTCGCTCAAAGTGGAGATCGAGCGGGCGCTTTCCAAGCTAAGTACACGGGAAGCCGAAGTCATCCGGCTGTATTTCGGAATAGGCCGTGAACACTCCCTCACCCTGGAAGAAATTGGCGAACGCTTCGACCTTACACGCGAGCGCGTACGGCAAATCAAAGAAAAAGCGCTCCGCAAATTACGTCATCACAACCGCAGTATGGCCCTACGCGCTTATTTGGGCTAAGCCTTACAATCTGCAACGCATACACTTATTCCTTTTAAAAGGGTTCGGATTTATCCGGACCCTTTTTCTGTTTATACGAGTGTTCGGCTTCCTTTGCTTTTACCTGCTGAAAGAGGTAGATTTCATCTGATATAAATGCTATAGTCTTTAAGAATTTAATGCATTATAAACAGCTTCTATGCGTTAGATCTGGAACAGGGAACAAGTTTGTTCTTTTAGGGTTGAAGGCTGTATAAACAATCTGAGGTATCATTATGAAAACGAAATTATTATTAGGAGCACTTTCAGCCATCTTTTTGCTGTCGGGCTGCTACACACAACTCGAAACCATTGAAAGGCCACGCGGTTTTAATACCAGTGTTCAGCCCCTGAGCCCCTATACAACTGACGCCTACTCGTCTTTTTATTCGCAGGATGAACAGCAAGCCTACGCGCTTGGGTACTATGACGGTGTTTTTGACGCCGATCTTCAGTTCCGCAGCTACAACTGGCACCGGCATCATTCATCCATTGGTTTTCACTGGGGAAGACCTTTTGTAGGGTTCGGCTTTGCTTACGGTCATTTTTATGATCCGTTCTGGCACCATGCCATGCTTTACGATCCCTTCTTCTTCAGCTTTTACGGGGCTTATGCCTTTCCGCCACACATGCGATACCGGCAGTGGGGACACTTTTACAACCCCTGGTGGTACGGTGGCCGCAATCTGATTGTATTCAACAACTGGCAGGTGAATCCCAATAATCAAACCATCGTACGCGGCCCGCGTGCATCCGGTGTTCACCGCGGAAATGTCAACAACATCAGAAACAGCCGCGCAACATCCCGTGGCATTGCCGGTGATACGCGTGTTCGTATGCGTGACAATAATTTCGGACCCGACGCACAACCTGCATCAGTCCGCTCAAGGGGTGGCGGCGCACAGCCTGCTTCCGTTGACCGGCGTACCCGTCAGACCAATACTCCGGCTCCATCCGTGAACCGACGTCCGGCACCCAGCTCACAGGCTTCCCCTTCCCGGACCCGAAATAATCCGCAACCAGCCAACGTCGGCCGTACACGCGGCAGCTCCAATACCGGTTCAGGTACCCGAGCTGAACCCCGGCGATCATCATCCGGCAGCAACAGCTCCGGAAACAGAAACCGGAACCGCGACCGTAATGACAGCCCGGAAAGCACAATTTCCATGATTAGCACAACCGTAAATCATCAGGGTCAGGATTTCACCCTTATCTTAGCATAAAGCTGACTTCTACCCTATTCATTAAAAGCAGCTTCCTGTTAACCAACAGTGGCTGCTTTTTTTTGCCCCATCCAACAAAAAATGAATGATCCGGTGTCCTGAACGGGACCACCTGATTGCATCCATAAGCCCGATCAACTATTTATCAGCCTCTTTTTTTAGCGCACTATGACTAAAAAACTATTACTCAGCCTTTTGCCGCTCATGCTGTGCCTTAGCGGACTATTCACACCGGAAGCTGAAGCGCAAAACCGATTCGACGCCCTGCGTTTTTCTACACAGCTGCCAGCTTCCGATCCGAACACCATATTTTCAGGCGGCTCATCCGTTGCGACCTTCACAGGTTTTGGCTCCTCAATCATCAACCCCGCAACCCTTGGTCTCGCGCGGGAATCTGAATTTCACATTGGCATCGGCATGCGCGATGTGAATGAAGACGCAACCTTTCTGAACCGCACCGCAGCCTATGATGACGCGCAGACAGCTTTCACCAATGCCGGCTTCCTGTACGCTGCCCCTACCGTGCAGGGCAGTTTGGTAGCCGGGTTTGGCTACAATCAGCTGGCCGACTTCAACCGGGCCTACCGGCTGAGCGGATTCAACCCCAGAAGCTCCATCACTGATTTATTTTTCGACAACAGCTTCTACTTCAACACCGCCTTCAACGCCTTCGCGATTGAAGAAAACGATTTCGGTCAGTTTCCCATTTTCCGGGAAGACTTTGACGCCCCCTTCCGCGGTATTACGCAGGCCGCAACCGTTCGGGAAAGCGGACAGCTCGGAGAGTTCTCCGCAGCCATTGCGACAGAATTCGTACAAAATCTCTTCATTGGTGCTTCACTTGGTATTCCCGTAGGTTCCTATACCTACCGGCGTAATTTTCTGGAACGTGATATAGACGGTCTTTTCGGGCCCATTGATACCGAAATCGGCGGGGAGCCCTTCACCATACCAGCGCCCGACGGTGTACTGTTACAGGAGCGCATCAGTGCAGATATCATCGGCTTCTCGGCACGTATCGGCGCGATCTACCGACCCCTGCCTAATTTCCAGGTCGGGCTGAGCTACAGCCTGCCGACTACACTGAACATTGACGAAAGCTACTCTGTCTTTATTCAAACCGAATATGAAGACGGCACCTCTGAAAGCGCACAGCTTCGCGGAGAAACCTCTTATCAGGTGAAACTTCCTGCACGCTTCACCGCAGGTTTTGCTACAACAGGCTTACCTGTAAATCTCTCATTTGCAGCTGAGCGCGTTTCAAACAGCAGTATTCAGTTCAGAGATTTTGATGATCTCTCCTTTGAAGTACAGGAAAACGAAAACATGCGCGAAGATTTCCGGGATGTCATTAATTTCCGGTTCGGAGCTTCGCTGAACATTACAGAAGCGGTAATTCCCAGCATCGGGTATGCATACCTGCCGGCAGTCAGCCGGGAAGCGGGTAATGCGCGTCAGCTTCTTAGCGCGGGCGTATCGGTAGGAGTGAACCAAAGCCTCCGCCTCGATGCAGGATTACAGTACATGTTTTTCGACGACGAGCAGATCGTCTATGAGTTTTTTGATTATGAAGCCGGGGACGGCAGCTTTGCCGCAGAAACCATCCGCACTTCTGTTGAACGCTTTCACGCAGTCGTTGGCATCGTGTACCGCTTCTGATACCAGACCGCAACAAATCCCCTTTCCCACAATAAAAAGGCCGGACTCCTGATGGATTCCGGCCTTTTTTATTGGTAATTAACTTTTATCAGTTACAGAGTTATCCGTGCTCAAACGCGGTTTAGCTATACTCTTTTTCAAAGCTTTCGCGCTTCATCTCAGCATGCTTAGTAGGATTCACGCTAAGTACCGCACATTTTACCATGCGCGCTACATTGGAAGTCGTACTTCCCAGCATCAGATAATCAAGGCCTGTACGACCGATGGTTGACATAACGATAAGGCTGTAGTAGTTCTCCTGCGTGTGCTTAAGTACAGCTTCGTGCGCCGATTTATTGGTCGTAATTACTGTAGTGTGAACTTTACCCGGGATCCCCTTGAAAAACTTATCTGCGAGCAGATTCATGTTTTCTTTACGGGCTTCATAGGTTGATTCCGCTTTAGCCAGTGAATCAAAGTTATCATACAGAATGGCATGGAAAAGCTCGATATCAGCTCCGGTAGCTTCAGCGAATGCCCGCGCAGCCGGGAAAGCAGCCCTTGCGTTTTCGGAGAAGTCCGTCGTTACCAGGATTCTTTTAACCGGGGTGAAAGTCGTATTGTCTTCCACAATCATGACCGGCTTGTCTGCCATTCTGAGCACCTTCTCAGCTACAGACCCCAGTAAAAAACGTTTGAAGCCCGTACGCCCGTGCGTGCTCATTATTATAATATCATGCTCTGAACTCATCTCAACGATAGCATGGGCCGGATTACCTATTCCAATCATCCCTTTTTCAAGATGTTTGGCTCCGACGATCTCAGCAGACACATCATCCAGCCTGTTGCGGAGACTGTCCTCAATATCAGTAAGATTTTTTTGGGTTGCCGTGCCGGAACTCATGTAGTGAAATCCGTCCAGGTCTGTGATGGGTATATACGAGTGGAAAGGGGTCACCTTGCCGTCCATCGCTTCAGCAACCTCGTTGGCGATGTGCAGCGCTTTCTTGCTAAGGTCTGAAAAGTCAATCGGAACGAGAATTTTTGGGTTTTTCATAGCTTGCTCCTTTAAGTGAAGTGGGTTCAGAATTCATACTTCAATTTGACAAAAAAAAAGGTCAACATCAACTAAATTCAAATAGAAAACTTCGATTTTTGTATTAAAAAATGGATGAACCCGGCATTCGAAATGCCTTTGTAATCACCCTTCAATTTACAGGGTGTGTTTCAGTTTTATAATAAGTTCAAAATGGTTAGTTTCACGAATTGCTTGTAACAGAACAGGTAAGCGCTTTTTACAGGGTGTTTGGTCATAAGCCGTAATACGGTTAAATGCACATCCAACATGGTTTACATGTACCACTGCCCTTGCCTGTGGAAGCCCACTAACTACTACTACTAAACTTCTCATGACTGAAATTGCGCTCAGCAATCTCGACAAAGCCATCATTGTTGGCTATTTCGTGATTATTGTACTCATTGGTTTTTTCGTATCCCGGAAAACCGAAACCGGCGACGACCTCTTCCTTGCCGGACGCAGCCTCGGATGGCTTGCCATCGGCTTCTCCCTTTTTGCTTCAAATATCTCCAGCACGACCCTCATTGGGCTTTCCGGGCAAGCCTACATGACCGGCATTTCCGTGGCGAACTACGAATGGATGGCGGCTGTCGTGCTCGTAGTTATGGCCGTTTTCTTCATTCCTTATTACATCAAATCGCGGATTACGACCATTCCGGAATTCCTCGAACGCCGCTTTGATGTCCGGTCGCGCAAGTATTTCTCGGTCATCACCATTTTCCTGAGCATTGTAGTTGATACCGCCGGCGGCCTTTACGCCGGGGCCATTGTCGTAAACGTTTTCTTCCCGGACATCCCCATCTGGCAGACCATTCTCGCGCTCGGCGTCTTTGCCGGACTCTACACCGCAGCCGGGGGACTTAAAGCGGTAGTCTACACCGATGTGCTTCAGGCCGTCATCCTGTTGTTCGGGGCGTCCGTGCTTACCTACCTGATGTTCAGCAAATTCGACTTCAGCTGGGCTTCAGTCACAGCCACCGTTGAGCCCGAAAAACTCTCCAAAATCCGACCGCTCGACGATCCCGCCCTGCCCTGGCTCGGCACTCTGATTGGCGTCCCCGTGCTGGGCTTTTACTACTGGGCTACGAATCAGTACATCGTGCAGCGGGTGCTCGGCGCCAAGGACATCAAAAATGCCCGCTGGGGCGCGATGTTAGGCGGTACGCTCAAACTTACCGCGCTCTTCATCATGGTGCTGCCCGGCGTGATGGCGTTCAGCGTATTCCCCAATCTGGATGATCCCGACATGGTATTCCCGACCATGGTCGCCAACGTGCTCCCGATCGGCATTACCGGGCTAGTCCTCGCCGGACTCATCTCCGCAATCCTTTCCAGCATCGACTCCACCCTCAACTCCGCTTCCACGCTCATCACCATGGATTTCGTGAAAGCCAAGAATCCGAACATCACCAACGAGCAGACCGCGCGCATCGGCCGCATCACGACGCTTGTGCTCATGGTCGTTGCCGTACTCTGGGCGCCGAACATCGCCAATTTTGAAGGCATTTTTGCCTACATTCAGCAGGCTTTCTCCTACATTGTGCCCCCCGTAGTCGCCATCTTCTTCATGGGCATCCTCTGGGAGCGCGGCAGCCGCAACGCCGCCTTCATTACGCTGGTCGTAGGTCATGGCCTCTCCCTCGTGCTGTTCATCCTTTCTGCCATGGGTGTTTTCCAGCTGCACTTCACCATCACAGCGGGCTTACTCACTATCATCAGCTTCGGCGTGTTTTATGTAGTAAGCATCCGCAGTGAAGCCCCGGAAACCGGTGAGTTCGCCGACATCACCTGGAAGCCCGCTGACGCACGTCCTTCCGAGCCCATGCCGCTCTGGCAAGACTACCGCGTACATTCTGTCATCGTGCTCCTCCTCACCGCAGCCTCCATTATCGCGTTCTGGTAAAACACCTCAACCCCTAACTTTCATCTTATGAAACCCACCAACCGCCGATCTTTCCTCAAAACCGCAGCTTTGCTCGGCACCGGCCTCATGGTTGCCCCGCAACTCGCCTGTTCGCGTCCCGACAGCGAAAGCACCGGCAGCGCTGCAAGCCCCGCCGAAACCCTGCCCTTCGGTATTCAGCTCTGGACCCTCCGCGAAGCCTTCCCCGCCGATCCCCGTGGCGTGCTCCGCATGCTCTCCGAGCTCGGCTACCGGCAAATCGAAACCTTCGAAGGTCCGCAGGGCATGTACTGGGGCATGGGCCACACCGAAATGCAAAGCTACATTCAAAGCCTCGGGATGAAGCTCGTTGCCGGGCACTGCAACATCATGGAAGACTTCGAGCGCAAAGCCGCCGAAGCCGCCGAAATCGGCATGAGCTACCTCGTGAGTCCGTTTATTGGCCGTCAGGGAAGCATTGATGACTACAAGCGCTACGCCGAAATCTTCAACGAGCGCGGCGAAATCTGCCGACGCGAAGGCATCCGCTTCGCCTACCACAACCACGAATACACCTTCGACGAAACCTTCGACGGGCAGCTCCCGCAGGAAGTCCTCATGCGCGACACCGATCCTGATCTCGTCTCTTTCGAAATCGACATCTACTGGGTCGTAACCGGCGGCGCCGATCCCCTCTACTGGATCGAAAACCACCCCGGCCGCTTCACCCTTTGCCACGTAAAAGACCGCGCCGACGTCGCCCCCGACGTGCTCCGCGCCTCTACCGTACTCGGCACCGGCACCGTCGATTTCAAAACGCTGCTGCCCGCAGCCAAAGAAAACGGCATGGAATACTTCTTCGTCGAGCAGGAAGAATACGACGGCACCACCCCAACTGATGCCGTGCGCAAAAACGCCGAATTCATGCGAAGCCTCGAACTCTTCTCTTGATTCGTTTCCAAAAAAAAGCTTCCCTCTTTCTCCTTGAAGGGGGGGTGCCTATTTTCTTATATTTCAAGCAAGGCGTACCACGAGATCCCGCTTTTATTCAGCATCGCTGAATTTGGACAGTTGGTGCGCCTTTTTTTGTGCTTCGATGGTTTTGCTGAACCAGCATCCCAAGCCCTGCTCCGGCCCCGCATTAAAAACGGGCATTTTTTTATTTAGGGAGAACTCCGTGAGCATCACGGTCTTTCGTGCTTGTTCTGAAATCCCAAATCGGTCTCATAAGCCCGTGGTTTATTTTCAGTGGAACAGTATTTCAGTATTTCAGTATTTCAGTGTGTCGGAAAGCCGTAAATGTATGATTAAGTTTAATTTAGAACCTAAAGCGCCGAATTAAAAAAGCAAGGCGTTATGTGTTGATTTGGGATGAAAGGAGCAGGCACGAAAGACCGTGATGCTCACGGAATTTCCCCCCAAAAAAAAGAAAAAGCCGGGAATGCCACGGCGTTCAGTGATCCGGTTCGGATGCAGGTTTGGACTTTTTGCTGAGCTGCAGCAGGTCCCATTTATTGCCGTAAAGATCCCGGAAAACCACAACGGTACCGTAGGCTTCCCTTCGTGGTTCTTCGAGAAAAACGACCCCTTTTGATTTCATGCAGGTGTAGTCGCGCCAGAAATCGTTGGTTTCCAGAAACAGAAAAACGCGGCCGCCGGACTGATTCCCGATGGCCTTTTTTTGTTCCCCGGTTGAGGCCTGTGCAAGCAGCAGTTTCGTGCCGGTTGAATGCGGCGGCGCGACCTGAACCCATCGTTTGCCCCCTCCCAAATCTGTGTCCTCAATAAGGGTAAACAAAAGTTTTTTGGTATAAAAAGCTATCGCATCATCATAGTTTTCTACAACAAGGGCAACACTGCCAATTAGCTGCTGAGCGGATTGCGTCATATCAGGGTATGAGGGTTAGCGGATGCTGACGAAACAGCACGAAATCATGGCAGGCGAACTCATTTTTATTCAAAAGAGCTTTACCGCGCGGGCAGGTCACACAAACTGCCCGCGCAGTAGTAACCCGGATTAGCGGTTGTTCGTGAATGTTTCGCGTTTAGGCCCAACGCCCGTTATCGTGAGGCTGCGCCACTCCCGCGGCAGGGGCGTATCGAGCTGCATAATGCCCGTATCTGTCATTTCAAGGCCGCCAAACCCGGAAAGTACGGTCTGAAGCATACCCCCGGCGCCGGTTGCGAAGTACGGATTCGTGCCGCCCGCATCTTCCGCGATTACGCCAAAGGGCGGGAGCTCGTTGGGCCGGTAGGCGCGGTGAAAGAGCTCGTAAGCACGGCGCTCTTCACCAAGACGCGCATAGAGCGTCGCAAACACGGAATGCGTCATCGCCGGACCGTCTCCAACTCGCGGGATGTAGTACTCGAGATCCTTGCGGATCTGATCAGGATCGCGGATGATATCGAGCGGGAAAGAGAGCAGGTTCACATCCGCCTGTTTGATCAGCTCGCCTTCGTAGGTCGCATGTTCGCGGGTCGTGCCGTCGGGGAACTGCAGGATGGGGAGGCCGTTGGCAATTTCCATCCATTTCGGATCGGGGGTTTCGCCGAGCAGCTCCGCAGCCTGCGTCGCAAAGCGCAGCGCGCTGATGGCCGCACCGTTGGTGAAGGCGTTGTCGTCCACGTTCTCGGCCCACTCATCGGCGGCCATCACGTTGATAATGTGGAAGGCGCCGTTTTCGCCCTCATCCACGCGGCTGACCCAAAACTCGGCCACTTCCCGGAGCAGCGGCCAGCCCATTTCCCGCAGGAAGTCCATATCCTGGGTTACGCGGAAGTAGTTCCAGAACGCAATGCCAACAACCGCGGTGATGTGGTGCTGAAACGGTCCCGAGAGCGCCCAGACCGGCGTCGCTTCTTCGCCGGTATCGTTCGATTCCCAGGGGAACATCACCCCGCGAAAGCCGTTCATGAAGGCTTTTTGCCGGGCGGCCTCCATGCGCTCAAAACGGTAGCGGATCAGCGATTTCGCGATTTCGGGCTGTAGCATGAGCAGGGGCGGATACATCCATAGCTCGGTATCCCAGAAAACGTGACCGTTGTAGCCAAGTCCGGAGAGGCCCATGGGCGACAGGCTGTAGGCCGTGCCTTCCCGCGCAAAGCTGTACAGATGATACAGGGCAGAGCGCACATCAATTTGATCACGAAGGTTGCCTTCAATGATGATGTCGCTTTCCCACAGCCGCTCCCACTCGCGCTCGTGCCGGGTGATCAGGCGGTCGCGGCCTTCGAGCATGGCGAACAGGCTAAGGCGCTCGGCTTCGTTGTGCGGATCCGATACATGCTCGGTGCCAATCACGCTGCTCAGCACGGTGAAGCGGTAGGTCTCCCCCGCGCGCAGCTCCTTCGTGAAATGCACCCGATGCATGTCATGATCCCAGTCCTCATGTACGAGGTGCGGACGCTGCTCTTCGCTGAACAGAAAGGTCGATGCCGCAGCAACCGTGTGCCGTCCCGTCGGACTCTGCGCCACGGAGGTCATAATCGGGATGTTCACGTGCGGACGGTCCACCTCCTGATAAAACTGACGCACATCGCGCAGGTGCGCGGGGGCTTCGATCCGGCTTGCGGCCCGCATCGTTATGTTCTGTAGCGCGGTAACTTCCAGCTCAATCATGGAGGTAAACGGCAGATTGCGCAGCGCACGAATGGTGTAGCGTACGCTCGCTTTGTTGCCGACATCGAAGGTGGTTTCCGCGAAGGCCCGCCGCATATCCAGCCGCTGCCGCATGTTGGAAACTTCCCGGGCTGTGATGAACTGCTCATCAATATTGAGCTCCATGCCCGCGAAGTTGAAGACACGCAGAATGTTGGACGTCCGGCCCCGCCCGTAGTGATCATAGATGCCGTTGAGCACGGTATCGCTCACGCGCAGCGGTTCGTGTGAAGTCACCAGCCCGACCATGCCGTTGGCCACGGTGATGCCGTAATAGTTGGCGGGATCAATCTGACTCGCGCGGATTTCCCAACCGGTTTCCTGAGCACGGAGTTGTTCCGCCGCAAAGAAGCTGCACAGCAGCATAAGCCCGAGTACGGGCAGTAATCGTTTATTCATAAGTCTTAGGTCAGTCTAAATCAAATGTGCGGTTGATACTGACCTTAAGGGCAACCTGAGCCTGCAACACACAAGCCATGTGCTGGTTCTTAAGCCCGTTTACCGGATACCGGTCATCCCTTCCGGTCAGCTATTTCATACCGGAAACGGATTCCCATAATCCGTTTCACTTCAGAATATACAAAGGACGGCTAACTTTAAGGGAAATATTTGTTTGGGATTTAAGGCTCAGGCTTCATCCGTCACAAAGCGGCGCAGCCAGAGCAGGAGTGCAAATAAGGAGGAAGCAATCAGGGTGGAGACCAACAGAAACTGAATCCGCTCGGGCGTCATGGGCACGACCCAGAGCGTGGAGCCGAGGTCAACGCCGATGAGCAACAGCAAGAGCCAGATCAGGTGATCACGTTTGATTTTGCTGCACACCCAAGCCCCGAAAGGCGCGCCGAAAATCACGACCGGCACGCAGCTCATCCAGTATTGCCACACCACGGGATTGATTTCACTTTTGACCGCGCCGAACCATAAAAAGCCGAATACGGAGAGCAGCCCCATCATCACGACCGTTGTGGGCGTGCTGATTTTTTCATTTACGCCGAAAAGCAGCGTAAGCAGAATGAAGGTCATCATGTCAATGCCCACGCCGATAACCGAGGAAATCATCCCGCCCAGAAATCCGGTGAGCGTAAACAGGGTGAGCTGTACGCTGCGCCGCAGCCGGATGTGTTCACTGGGCGCGTTGTTGACGATCCAGCGGTTGTAAATCAGGAAGAAGCCAAACACCCCCGCCACGAGGGAGAAAAAGAGTTTGGGGTACGGATTGGGCAGTGCGAGAAACGTATCACCAACGATCAGACCGAACACCCCGCCGGCAAGCCCGAACCCGATCACGTGCCAGAGCACCGGAATCTTCCGGAGGTAAATCACAAGCCCGGCCATCGTCATGCCGAAGGACTGAATCATGAACGCAAAAACCTTCGCATCGTGCGGCGCCACTCCGAAGGCCTTCGTAAACACCGGAAACGCAACCGCCCCGCCCCCTTCCGCCGTCGCACCCGCGATGAAAGAACCGAACACCATCGTAAGGGTCAGCGGCCAGGTTTCCGCAAACATCCCCCACCAGTCGAGCCGCAGCATGGCGAGCACCCAAAGCACAAGCACAAGACCGGCAGCGGCCCAGTACACAGGCATTCGCAAGCTTTGGGAAGAGGCAGGTTGAGCTGTATCCATGCAGTTCGGCGGGGTTTATGTTTTTGAAGTTGTTTTATTTGGTTGGGCCATGCGACTGATCAAAAGTACTTCACAAAATACAGTTGGCCACAATCAGTCCCGAAGTAATCCCAAATAGTACGATTATGTTCCCCTGCGAGCAAATGTAGTACAACAAAACACATTTAAGCGGGTCATGCCGGTAACCGCGAAACGCACGACTACTTTCTGATTTCAACCCAGGCTGGGACACACTTACAAACTAATTTCCTGCATTTTCATGTGGTATTTTACTTATATCGGTTTGAGGGCGGGGGTGCAGCCATTTTTTTCTTCCACGGGCGCTTTGTCAGTACCGGATTCATGGGCAGCGTTTTGGTGAGATCGCTCGGGTAGCTAATTAGTCGGGAAACCAAATAATAAGCTTGCGCTTTACTAAATGCCCGAATAACGGTATCATTTACCATACGAAACTGATCTGAAAGCTATAGACCCAACAACATGGCTACTGTAATAAAAAAAGGCACATCAAAATCTGAGATCGTCAAAAGTATTCGTAAAGCAACAGGGAACCGCCCTAATAAAGCGCTTATGAAGCTTGCCGGAACCTTAAAAGCGGATATTGATCCCATGGTGTACCAAAAGAAACTCCGCGATGCATGGAAATAAGCTTCTTGTCGATACCAATATTGTGCTTTAGTTCCTTAAGGGAAACCTTGAAATAAATCAGTTTTTCACCCGGTTTCAGGTATTACCATGTCGTTTTTACCGGACTTGAGCTGTAGTCTTGCTTCGAGTAGCTAAACGGCAACAACAAAAACCCAAACAGCGACGCACAGTCATTCTGCCCACATTGTCATACTGAGAAAAAAAGCAAGGACCCTTGAGACCGTTTTGGGATGCGGGAACCAAGACCGCAGACCTTGATGCTCTCGGGATTTTCCCTAAAAAAAAATAAAAAAATCCGACGGGCAGGGACGCGGGTTTCAGGCCCGGGTGGTGGTGGCCTGATGCTGTTCGAGCTGCCGGCCTGCCGCGAAAAGGAGGTCTTCGCGGAAGTGCGGGGCCATGAGCTGTACGCCGACCGGGAGGCCATCAGCGGGATGCGTGCCTGCGGGCAGGCTCAGGGCGGGGATGCCGGCGAGGTTCGCGGAAATGGTGTAGATGTCGCTGAGGTACATTTGCAGCGGATCATCCGTTTTTTCGCCAATGCCGAAGGCTGTAGTGGGTGAGGTGGGCGAGAGAATGACATCGCAATGTTCAAAGGCGGACAGGAAATCCTGTTGGATGAGGCGGCGGATGCGCTGTGCTTTGCCGTAGTAGGCGTCGTAGTAGCCGGCGCTGAGCACGTAGGTGCCGAGCATGATGCGGCGCTTGACTTCAGGGCCGAAGCCTTCGGTGCGGCTTTGTTTGTAAAGGCGGATGAGGGCGCTCTCGACCGATGCGGGATCCTGACCGGCTTTTTGGAGCATTTTCTTCTCGTTGGCGAGGGCTTCCATCATTTGGGCGCGGTCGGTGCGGTGTCCGTAGCGGATGCCATCGTAGCGGGCGAGGTTGCTCGAGGCTTCTGCCGTGGCGAGAATGTAGTAGGTGGCAACGGCGTAGGGCGTGTGCGGCAGGCTGAGCGGCACGGGTACCGCACCGGCAGCTTTGAGGGCTTCGACCTGCTGCATTACCAGGGCTTTGACTTCGGGATCGAGGCCGTCGCCGAAGTATTCGACGGGGAGGCCGACGCGCAGGCCCTGTGGCAGGGTCTCGCTTTCGGCAAGGTAGTCGGGCACGGGCTTGCGGGAAGAGGTCGCGTCGCTGTGGTCGTGGCCCGCGAGGACGCTCAGTAAGAGCGCGGCGTCTTCGACGGAATGCGTGAGCGGGCCGATGCAGTCGAAAGAAGAGGCGTAGGCGATGAGTCCGTGCCGTGAGATGCGACCGTAGGTGGGTTTGAGGCCGACGACGCCGCAGAGGGAAGCCGGCTGACGCACTGAGCCGCCGGTATCGGAGCCGAGCGTGGCATGGCACATGCCGGCAGCTACGGCAGCGGCGCTTCCGCCTGAGGAGCCGCCGGGGACTTTCGTTTTATCGGCGGGGTTTCGCGTGATGCCAAAAGCCGAGTTTTCGGTGGAAGAGCCCATTGCGAACTCATCCATGTTGAGGCGGCCAATCAGGATGGCGCCTTCATCCCGTAGGCGCTGCACAGCGGTGGCGTCATATACGCTTTCGAAACCGGCGAGCATTTTGGAGCCTGCCGTACATACGCGTCCGCGCTCTACGATGGCTTCCTTGATGCCAATAACCGCGCCGGCAAGGCGACCGGCTTTACGATCCCAAAACTGCTGATCCGTTTCACGGGCCTGTTGCATAGCCTGTGTGCCGGCAATGGTAGTGAAGGCGTTGAGTTCAGGATTATCCCGTTCGATGGTTTCGAGAAAATGACCTGTTATCTGCTCAGCTGTGAGGGCGCCTTCTGCTATGAGACGCTGTGTTTCCCGGATACCAGTTGGCTGCAAAATAGGGGTAGGTAGGTTTCACCGCTGACTACGGTTCAGGGCGGGGTGTTCACCATCCCTGAAAAGTAGCCGCTTAATTTCCGTTTGAGGTTTTTTCTTTCTGATCTGAGCTGTTGCTGCGGCTGTCGCTTTCGCGCGCGCCCTGCTCGATTTCACTCTTGATTTCGTTGGAAGCTTTGCGAAATTCGTTAATGCCCTGCCCCAAACCGCGTGCAAGCTCGGGAATTTTTTTTGCGCCGAACAGCAACAAAATAACCATGACGATAACGGCAATTTCAAGTCCGCCAAATGAACCCATGTGGTGTCTCCAAAAATATGTAATGATGATTTCAAGGCGTGAATCGCCTTAGCATTAAATATACAAACAATTGGCGTTTGATAACATTCAGAATTGACGCCAACTTTGCCCGCTTCCTGCAGCGCCTGTTGTGATTACGGAAGTGCAAAAGCGGCGCTTCCGAAGCGTTAAGGCCTGTTTTACGGGGCTGAATTATTCCATTGAAATTGCCAAAAATGCTTTATATTCGTGCCCGTTCCCTGTAACAGTTTAAGCCGAATCCGTTTAAAGCTGCGGCGAAATAACCGCATTCAATCGGGTAACCCTGCTGTTTACAGTTAGCGGCTTTTTAGGTTTCTTAACGGTAAGCGCAGACCCGCTTTGCAGTGTTGTGGTAGCTTGATTTTATTTGCTCAATACAGACTTATACACGTACTCAGAACATTTTATACCACTGATACTTAGCCTTTTAAAGCTGCGTTTCTGCGATGAACGCACGATATGTTTTTCCCCTTATTCTTATTCTTTTTCACTTAACCGCCAATATTGATACGCTATGATCTGGACAGTTGAATTAGCTGCGACGCTTGAAGAAGCTCCCTGGCCCGCGACCCGCGAAGAGCTCATTGAATGGGCCGAGCGCAACGGTTGTCCGCAGCAAGTTATCGACAATCTCTACGAACTCGATGAGGAAGACGACTCACCCTATGAAAATATTGAGGAAATCTGGCCCGACTACATCATGAAGGAGGATTTCTTTCATGGTGAAGACGACGACGGCTTTGATTACGACGATGTTTAATGCCCCGCAGCCGTTACCGAAAACGGTCATACGGCACAGGTAAAGAAATCCTGCATGAACGGCTGTTCGGTAACGTGCAGCCGTTTTTGTTTTTAAGATACCGGATGGATGACAAGACAGCATTGGCGCCATCCGCAGGAGCCATCACC
Organism: Cyclonatronum proteinivorum; assembly: GCF_003353065.1. Lineage (GTDB taxonomy): Bacteria > Bacteroidota > Rhodothermia > Balneolales > Cyclonatronaceae > Cyclonatronum > Cyclonatronum proteinivorum. Next base: position 3,451,443 of record NZ_CP027806.1, read on the forward strand.
AACGCAAACTTGTAAGGCTGCAAAGCGGAATTTCCCGTAATCGTGCTTCAGAACGCGGATTAATTTGGGTTTCATCCAATAACTGCGAAATTTATCGCAGCGGCTGCGTTGCAGATAGTCATCATGCTTTTACCGGGCGCTCTTTCCGCTGTTTTATTTAGACTTTTACTTTGCTCATTCGCCTATTTCCTGACACATATTACAGGGCAGATTACCGTATATTTAAGCTTCCACGATTTTACAGCATAATTTCTCCGCTTTTGATCACCGCCCGCTTTTCGCACATATTTGCTTGTAAGGCCTTTACGGCGGGGCTGTTGTTTGTATACCTTCTTTTGTTAACCGGTGCAGCCCCCGCTTCAGGCTCCGATAATCAGGAGAGCAGTGATGAACCGGAGGGACTGATTCGATCGGTCAGATTCAGCGGAAACGACGCGATCAGCAACGGGGTACTCCAAACGGTTGTGCGTACCCGTACGAATCGGGAGATATTCAGTATTCCGGGCGCAACCCTGTGGCTTGGTCTTAACCGGATCAGCTCAAGGTTAGGTGAGGCGCCGCGCATGATTAATACCGCAACGATTGCGCAGGATGTAGAGCGACTCCGGATTTTCTACAACAACAACGGCTACCTTGAAGCTACGATTGAATCGGAAGTGCGGGAGCTGCGGCGGAACCGATGGCAGGTCATTTTCCGAATTGACGAAGGGGAGCCATCCGTAATGCAGACGGTCAGCTTCTCAGGTCTGCCTGCGTTTGAAGACCCGCGTGTGATGGAGCGCTTTCTTGCAAGGAGTCAGCTCATTCGCGAAAACGAAGCTGTGAATGACACAACCTTTGTCTCAAACCGCATTTATTCGGTTGATCTCATCAGCAATGAGCGAAACCGCATTCTCACCATTTTGCATAACAACGGCTATGCTTCGGCAAGCCGGGATTCGATTGTTGTACAGGTGAAGCGCGACCGGGAAAACCCGCAACAGCTTGATCTGGCATTCCGGGTTCAGCCGGGCAAGGTTTACTATTTCGGGGATGTGCGCATTAACCTTTCTGCCCCGCAGTCAACAGAAGGCAATTTTGAATCTGACACGCTGAGCGGTCCGCCGGTTACGCTTGAGCCCTGGCAGATGATTATTAACGTCGAACCGGACGCCCGCACACGCAGCCGTCTGCTTGAACAGCGGGTTCTGTTCACCCCCGGCGAGCGCTTCAACAATCAGCTCTACCTGTCGACAGTCAATCAGTTTCAGACGCTTGGCATGCTTAGTCTGCGGCAGTTCAGCCTGAGTGAAGGGGGCGGATTGCCGGATTTCAGCGATGAGAACGTACCTGTTTTTTTTGATCTCGAAACCCTTCCCCGCCATCAGATTCGCGCCGATTTCTTTGGGATGCAGCGTATCGGGCTGGGTTTGGGTGCCGGACTTCAGTACAGCAACAACAATATTTTCGGCTCGGCTGAGCGGTTCGAGCTGGGTCTGAATACAAGCTATGAGTTTATTGAGGGCAATCAGGAAAACCCGCGCAGCATAGAAACCTTTGTGAACTACAGCTTCCCCCGTTTTGCCTTTCCCTTTGCCGGCTTCAACAATGATCCGCGTTTTCTGAATCCGCGTACCCGGTTTCAGCTCAGCTACGGACAAATCCGGCAGATCAATTTTACGGTTGATGACAACGTGCGCTTCAGCACGCGCTTTCAGGCGAATCACGACCAAACGACGACAAGCTTTTTCGATCTGATCGAACTCGAATGGTTCGATGCCAACATCACCCCTGCATTCCGGGAAGTGCTGGAAGAAACGACAACCGATCCGCTGTTTTTGCAGCTGATTCTGGAAGACTACCGGCCACAGATCAATTCTCTCACCCGCTACACTTTTCGGAACGCTGCTACGCACCCCATCAGGCGGGACCGTGGGTTTTTCCTGGAAACCAGTTTTGAGCTGGGCGGGAACCTGCCCCGGCTGATTGAAGAGACCCTGTTTACGCGGCCTGACTCCCTGCGCGGCACTTTCCCATCTCTGAGCGGCAGCGGGCGCGATCTCAGCTACAGTCAGTTTGTGAAAGGCTCCTTAGATTTCCGCCGGTATTACAGCTTGGGCAACAACTCGGTATTTGCCTGGCGCGGGTTTGTGGGTCTGGCTTATCCCTACGGCCTGAGCCGCACCATACCGCTGAACCGTCGTTTTTTTGCCGGAGGGTCAAATGATATCCGCGGATGGAACCCGCTCACGTTGGGACCCGGCACCAACGACCGCACCGTGAACCCCATCAACGGGGGCGATATTAAACTGGCGGGCTTTCTTGAATTTCGGAACACCTTTTCGCGAAACTTTCTCAACACCAACTGGATTTTCGCGGCTTTTACCGATTTCGGAAATGTGTGGACGGGTCCACGGAATGAGCTGGATGAAGGCAAATTCAGCATGAATTCATTTTGGCGCGAAATTGCCGTAGGTTCCGGCATTGGCCTGCGGCTTGACTGGGAGTTTGTGGTTTTCCGGATTGATTTTGCCTACCGCGTAACCGACCTTGGCAACGAACCCGGCACATCTGTGCTGGACCGCCGCAATATCCATTTCGGTATTGGTCACTCTTTTTAAATTTATTTCGGACATTTTCCCGAAGCGTACCCTTCACCTGATCCGCTATGCTTAAAAAAACCGGCTTTCTCAAAACCCTGCGCAATCAGACCAACATCGTCTTCAATTCAGCTTTTCTCAAAAACCTGACGCACACCGAGACCTACGAGTTCCTGCAACTGTGTCACCGGCGGATTTATCAGGATCAGGAGATGATTTATCACATCAAGGATCCGGGCAACGGGTTTTACATTATTGAGAGCGGTTCGGTAGAGCTTTTCGTGCAGAACGAAAAAGGCACGCAAATCGGCAGCTCTTTCCGCCTGAGTAGTCCGGATACTTTTGGTAACCTGAGCCTGTCGCACAGCATGCGCCGGATGAGTTCGGCCCGTGCCGTTGATGAGACCATTGTGCTCGGGTTTTTCAAACCTGATTTTGAAGCCCTGGAGAAACGGCACCCGCAGATTGCCATCAAACTGCTTTCGGAGATCAACCGGGTTCTCGCGCAACAGCTCGAATCAACCATGCTGGAGCTGGCAAATCATATCGGGGAGTTTCAGTCGATGTATTTTCAGGCGGAAACCTTTTACGCCCAAAACAGCGATTCGCCGGTCATCTGAGCCCTATCCTGTACTTCAGCCGTTTCTTCCACTTTTTTCTCTTCCCACTCCTAAACCTGTTTCATGGCTGTCAAAAAAGGACATACTGCCGAACTGACGATTGAATCCGCCGCTTATGAAGGCAAAGGATTCGGCCGGCTTGAAGACCGCGCCTGTTTCGTGAAAAATACCGCACCCGGCGACCGTGTGAAGGTCCGTATCATCAAAAAAAGGAAAGCCTTTTTTGAAGGGCAGCTTTTAGAAGTGCTGGAAGAAGGGCCGGATCGGGTGACGCCCGTTTGCAGGCACGCGTCCGTTTGCGGGGGCTGCACCTGGCAGCATGTGACCTATGCCGAACAGCTTCGGTTCAAGCGTCAGCACGTGGAAGATCACCTGCAACGCATTGGCGGACTTCGGGATATTACGCCACTGCCCGTGCTACAGGCCCCGCATGAGCTGTACTACCGGAACAAAATGGAATACAGCTTCGGCGACCGGCGGTGGCTTACCCGCGAAGAAATCGACAGCGGCGTCACCTTTACCGATAAGGATGTGGCAGCCGGAATGCACGCCCCCGGACGCTTCGACCGGATTCTGAACCTGGATGAATGCCATCTGCAGATTCCCGTTTCTTATGAAATCATGAACTTTGTGCGACATTACGCGCTTCAGCACGATATCCCTTCCTTCAATCCCATCAAAAAACAGGGTTTTATTCGTCACGTCATGGTGCGTACCGGTCATCACACCGGCGACCTGATGGTTAACCTTGTGACTTTTGCCGACCGTGACGACCTTGTTCAGCCGCTTGCCGATGCCCTGCTTGAGCGCTTTCCGGAGATTACAACCATCGTCAATAATGTAAACGATACGCCATCGCCCAGCTCGGAAGGTCGGTTCGAAAAAATCCTGTACGGTCCGGGCTATATCACCGAAAAACTGGGTCGAAACGCTTTCCGGATTGACGCCAATACTTTTTTCCAGACCAACACCCTGCAGGCTGAGCGGCTGTATGAAACAGCGCGTCACTTTGCTGATTTGCGCCCGAACGATCTCCTTTTCGATCTCTACTGCGGGGTAGGCTCACTCACCCTGTACACAGCGGATGCGGTGCGGCAGGCCGTGGGCATTGAACTGAACCCGGTATCGGTAGAGAACGCTTTCAGGAATGCCGCGGCCAACGGGGTAACCAACTGCGCCTTCGAAACGGGGGATATGAAAGATGTTTTCACCCAAAAATTTGTGCAAAAATACGGCAAACCCGATGTCATCATCACCGATCCGCCCCGTGCCGGCATGCACCCGGATGTGGTGAAAACCCTGTGTACGCTCGCCGCCGACCGGCTTGTGTACGTGAGCTGTAATAGCGCAACCATGGCCCGGGACTTAGCGGAGCTGAGTGCGGTTTACCGTATTGATGCGGTGCAGCCCGTCGATATGTTTCCGCAAACCTATCATATTGAAACCGTGGCCAAACTTACGCGCCGCAGCTGACAAATCCGCGCAAATGCTTAATGACGGAAATCATGTATCTTGCTTCATGGTTTAATACGGATAGATTTTATGCCTTGCTTCGGGCAATCATCAATACACTGAGAATTCACAATCAGCTATGAAAAAACAAATTGGCGTTATAGGTGCCGGAATCGGGGGTCTGAGCACGGCTGCGCGGCTTGCGGCACAAGGGCACGGCGTAAAATTATGGGAACGCACCGGCAGCTGCGGGGGCAAGATGAATCAGATCGCCAAGAACGGCTACCGTTTCGACACCGGGCCGAGCCTGCTCACCATGCTCTTCGTCATCGAAAAGCTATTCCGCGACTGCGGTCGGGACGTTCGCGATTACCTGAGCTTTGAACCCATTGATCCGCTATGCCGCTACGCCTGGAATGACGGCACCGTATTCGATTGCTCCGCCGATCTGCAGAAAACGCTGAGCCAACTCACCGAAATCGCGCCGGAAGACATCGAAGAATATGTAAAATTTCTGGGCTACTCAGCGGACCTGTACCAAAAGACAGCGGACACCTTCATCATGAATCCGCTGCAAACCATTAAGGATCTGAAGAATCTCAAGAAATCGGATGTCTTCAAGATTGACGCCTTTCCGACCGTGAGCACAAGGGTTGACCGCTGCTTCAAATCACACTATCTCCGGCAGGTATTCAAGCGTTTTGCGACATACAACGGATCTTCACCCTATCTTGCGCCCGCGACCATTAACGTGATTGCCTTTGTGGAACTCTGTCTCGGCGCTTATTACGTAAAGGGCGGCCTCTACAAAATCGCCGAAGCGCTCGAAAAGCTCTGCCTTGAGCTCGGCGTGGAAATCAGCTACAATGCGGACATCGCCCGTATCATCACCCAAAACAAAAGCGTGACCGGCATTGCGCTTGCTGACGGCAGCACGGAACAGCTCGACGCCGTTTTTTCAAATTCTGACGCGACCTTTACCTACAACAACCTGATCGAAGATGGCACCCTCAAGCCGAAAGTCAAAAAACGGATTACCGGCATTGAGCCCTCCTGCTCAGGCTTTGTGCTGCTGCTCGGCGTAAAGAAAACCTACCCACAGCTCAGGCACCACAATATTTTCTTCAGCCGCGACTACGAGAAAGAATTTGCGGAGATCTTCCATCGCAAGGTGCTCCCGGAAGATCCAACCATATATGTCGCCAACACTTCTTTCAGTGACCCGGATCATGCACCGGAAGGCAGTTCAAACCTCTTCATCCTCATCAATGCGCCCTACCTGACCGAAAAAGTCAGGTGGGATGATGAACGGATTCAGGATTACGGAGACCTTATCATCAGCAAGCTCGAAAACTTCGGACTCGAAGGACTGAAAGACGCAATCGAAGTGCGGGAACACATCAGCCCGCAGGCTTTCTATGATTTGTACCGCTCCAACCGCGGCAGTATTTACGGCACCTCATCCAACCATCAGTTTTCTGCCTTTATGCGTCCGCGTAATAAATCGCCCTACGTTGACGGGCTGTATCTCGTTGGGGGCTCAACACATCCGGGGGGCGGCATTCCGCTCGCCATGCTTTCCGCAGACCATGCTGTGACCATATTTAACCGGAATCAGTAGCGCGGACGCTGATCTGTTTTACGGTCCAGGCTTCTGAAATCCGCCCCTGAAGGCTGCTGATACACACGCAGGCCGAATTCCGGCAGTACGGCGAGAAGGTGATCAAAAATATCGGCCTGTATGGCTTCGTACTCAGCCCAGACGGTTGTGTTGGTGAACACATAAACCTGAAGGGGCAGGCCGCGATCGGTAGGCTCAAGCTGCCGTACCAGCATAAGGAGTTCTTTTTTCGAGCGGGGATGACGCTTCAGGTATTCAATCACATACGCCCTGAAAGTACCGAGATTGGTAAGCCACCGCGCATTGGTGAGCACGGCAGGATGATCGCCCAAGTGCGTTTCATTATAGGCCATAATCTGCTCCATTTTTCCGTCTATATAGGCCTTGAGCAGATGACTTTTGCGCAGTTCCTGAATTTCCTTGTAGTTCAGGAAGCGAACGCTTGTAAGATCAATATGAAGCGCGCGCATGATTCTGCGGCCTCCGGCTTCACTCATTCCCCGCCAGTTCCGAAAGCTGTGATCGAGAAATTTGTGGGTCGGGATCACGGTAATCGTCTTGTCGAAATTTTGCACGCGCACCGTATTCAGCGATATATCAACCACATCCCCGTCGGCGCCAAAATTCGGCATTTCAATCCAGTCTCCGATACGGATCAGGTCATTGTTCGTGAGCTGCACACTTGCCACAAGAGAAAGCAGCGTATCCCTGAAGATGAGCAGAAGAATGGCCATGATCGCTCCGATACCACTCAAAAAATACCAGGGCGACTGATCCGACAGGCTCGCGATGATAAAAATAAGCGCAAAAATATAGACGATCAGCTTGCCGAGCTGAATGTAAGATTTGATCGGTCTGAGATCTGATTTCGGGAGCATGCGGTAAATCGCATGAACCGATGTAAGCAGGGCATCAATCACCCGCGCCGTAACCAGAATCATCAGCGCTGCCGTGAAGCGCATGACGAATCCTTCAAATGCTTCATTTAAACCGGGCACAAAGTCAACGCCGAGATATAAGAAAATCAGCGGTACCATCATAAGTGCGCGCTGCGGCAGCCGGGCCTTTATGATTTCTGCATACCACTCACTCGAAGTTTTTTCATCCAGTTTATGAAGCAGCCGGATGACCCAAACCCGAATAAAAATGTGAACCGTCGTTGACAGGCTCAGCAGGATGATAAATCCGGTAATGGTTTCCCCTTCCACAGCATAAAACCAGTCCCGTATGGCCAGCAATAGGTCTTCAAACATAAATTATGCGCTTAAGTATTTCACTTTTGGATTTCCTGGAACAGTCCAAGCATCTGTTGCGATACATCATCCCAGTTAAGTTTTTCAAGCACCCGCGCCCTTCCTTTTTCACCATATAGTTTACGCTTGCCCGGGTCTTTAATCAAATATTCAATAGCAGAAGCAAGTTCGGCGGGATTCTGCTCGGATACCAGTAATCCGGTTTCATCATGCGCGATGGCATCCGGCACCCCGCCGGAAGTACTCCCAATCACGGGAAGCCCGCAGGCATTCGCTTCGAGATATACAAGGCCAAATCCTTCAACATCTGGCGGTATGGTTTTCGGAACCATCACAAAAAGATCCGCAGCCTGATAAATATGGGGGAGTTGTTCGTGGGAAACGTTTTCAATAAACTGTACGATTGCTCCCAAACCCGCTTCTTTAGCTTTTTGCGCCAGATTTTCGCGCTGATCCCCTGTTCCAATCACAACATACCTGAGCAAAGGATGTTCGGGAAACAGCCGCTTTAGGGCTTCAATAACCGTATCAATCCCCTTTCGGGCGACGATACGCGCTGTTGTAACAAGTACGAAATCTTCGGCCTTTAGCCCCAGGCTGCGACGGGTTTCAGCACGCGTCTGAGCGTCGTCATCATCGCGGAAATGAAACGGATCTGTACCGTTGTGCACAATCTGCCTGTTTGCTGCAGCTATGCCCAGTGCTTCCAGCAACTGATCCGCAAAGTGACTTACGGGCAGCCAAAGATCAGGGAGCTGCATATATTCCTGACGATAAGCGCGGAATAGTTGTGGCAGCGGAAAAGGCAAACCAGGTTCACGAAGCAGCTCACGGGCATGGGCCGCACAAACAACAGAACCTTTAAAACCACTTTTTCGGGCTTTTTTAGCAGCTGCAAGACTTGTCCATTGCGCATGGAATAATATGTCGGGCTGCACTTCTTCCAATAATTTTGGTATTCGTGACTTCACTACCCATCCCAAAAATGCGGATTTACACTTGATCCGGACTACATTATACGGCTGCATTTCATCCCAGGCCTCACAGCCCGGCTGATAGGGTGCCACAACCGTAAGCCGTCCGAAATACTCCGCAAAGCGGACGCACAACTCTGCACTATACGTATTGATTCCACCAAATCCCGGCGGGAAATCCTGGGTAATATAAAGTAAGGTTTTAGCCCCCAGTTCTTTTGCTGGCTCTTCTGCATAAATTTGCACAACTTAATCCTTCATGGTTTTTGTAATTTTTTCCAAGTTAAGGAATTTTAAAGTTACTTTATGTAGCAATGGCAAATACATCTCCTTCAAATTTCCCTCTTGTCAGCTGTCTGATGGTTACGGCCAACCGCAGGAAGCTCGGGGCAAGAGCGGTACGGTGTTTTGAACAACAAACCTATGCTGCAAAGGAGCTTGTGATTATTGACGACGGGGATCAGGATTATTCCGCGCTGTTCAACAACCTGCCGCCTGCACAGGTTCGCTACATACGGGATGTCCCCAAAGGCCTGGTGCTGGGCAGTCTGCGCAACCTGGCGCTCGAAGCCGCAGCCGGTGAATATCTGATTCAGTGGGACGACGACGACTGGTATCACCCTGAACGCATTCAGGTGCAGGCACAAATTCTGGCGCGCGGTTACGACGCCTGCTGTCTCAGCACTTCACTCATGCACATCAATGAACCTGCTTTTCGAGACGCACCCTTCACGGGTTCACTGCCGGATGGCATTCCGGGTAGTATCATGCACCGGCGTAGTACTGATATTCGCTATCCCGAAACCCGCAAAGCTGAAGACACCCACTACCTTCAGTCCTGGATGAAACGCCGCTATTATAAACTGCCTGAAACCTACGCGCACCTGTTCATGCGCTGCTACCATGGCGATAACACCTGGGCACTCACGCACTTCCGCCGACGTCTGCGCAACAGCCTGCCCAACGCCCTTCGCTACTACTGGTACAGCCTGATCAGAAATGACCTTCGGAAACATCCCGCTTTCCGCCTTTCCGCGGCGAATCGCGAAGCCTTCAAATCCTATAAGGAGCTGTCCGAATCGCTCGGGCTGCTCTGATTATACCCTGTGTTTTTTTTCGATGGATGTGTACCGTGGCAGTCCGGCATACGGTGCTCATCTCCTGTGAATCAAACAGACCCAATTTCTGCAAGGCCCCAAGCCTTCGGTGAAACTTATCGGCGGATAAGTATCTGCTACCGGGATTTTTTTAAAAAGGGCATAAAAGCGGCGACGCAGCGCCTGCAAATGTCGTCCGAAAGGGATTTTAATTTCAGCTCTAAGGTACGAATCAGGGTTTAAACGGTTTAAAGCTGATTTGTGCCATTTGTTGAAAAACGGCTATTCTGGCTATATTTCGGCATATTTAATGCCTGCGAGCAATTTTATAACATCCTAATCTTTTACTGCGCATGACTGTTAAACAATCCATCGACGCTGCTCAGGTTCACGAAGTACTGAGCCGTCGCATTCTGGCTGATGGCCTCGATATGGTACTCGATCTTGAAACCAGCAAAGGCCCTTATTTGTACTGCTCAAAGCACGAGCGCAACTATCTCGACTTTTTCACTTTTTTTGCTTCCAACCCGATCGGGATGAATCACCCGATGATGGGCGATCCTGAATTTCTGAATAAGATTACGCGCGTAGCGGTCAACAACCCGTCCAACTCGGATGTGTACACCCGCGAAATGGCTGAGTTTGTGGACACCTTCGATCGCGTTGGTATTCCTTCTTATCTGCCCCATGCATTTTTCGTAGCCGGTGGCGCACTTGCGGTTGAAAATGCGCTGAAAGTAGCTTTCGACTGGAAAGTTCAGAAAAACCATCAAAAAGGCTACCGCCACGAAAAAGGCCATAAAGTACTGCACCTTGATCAGGCTTTTCACGGACGTACCGGCTACACCATGTCGCTCACCAATACCGAGCCCAACAAGGTTGCCCGCTTCCCGAAATTCGACTGGCCCCGTATGCACAATCCTAAAATGGTTTTCCCCATGAATGAGGAAAATACCATGAAGGTAGCGCATGCCGAAAAGCTTGCCCTGGCGCAGGCAGAACGCTGGTTCGAAATGTACAAAGATGACATCGCTTGTATCGTCCTTGAACCTATACAGGGGGAAGGCGGCGACAATCAGTTCCGCCCTGAGTTCCATCAGGCGCTGCGCGAGCTGGCTGACCGCCATGAAGCACTACTGATTTATGATGAAGTGCAAACAGGTGTTGGTCTCACCGGAAAATTCTGGTGCCATGAGCACTATGTGAAGCCCGACATTATTGCCTTCGGAAAGAAAGCGCAGGTTTGCGGTATTCTCGCAAGCGAACGTGTTGACGAAGTGGAAACCAATGTGTTCAAAGTGTCGTCCCGCATCAACTCAACCTGGGGCGGTAATTTGGTCGATATGGTTCGCTTCCAGCGCTACCTGGAAATCATCGAAGCCGAAAATCTGGTAGATAATGCGGCTAAGGTTGGCGAACACCTGCTTAACCGGCTGTACGCGTTCACCGCTGAGCATACCTACGTTTCCAATGCCCGCGGCAAAGGCCTGATGTGCGCCTTCGATTTCCCGGATCATCATTCAAGAAAGGCCTTCACCGATGAGTGCATGAAAAACGGCCTTCTTATTCTGCAATGCGGTACACACTCCGTACGCTTCAGACCACCGCTTACCATTAGCGCTGCGCAAATCGACGAAGGCATGGATATCATCGAGCGCTCTTACAAAGCTGCCGTCTCCCGTTGTCCTGTTGTTCACATGCGCAATGTGAAAGCATCCAACGGCAAGGCCTGATCAGTACGTAACAAAGCTGCGTTTCAATAAAAAAGCCGGTCTCGCGACCGGCTTTTTTTGTTTCTGATATTTGACGTCGCGCAGGACGTCAGCGCTCTCTTGATTTTAAAATCGGGAACAGGTCAGCATTCAGGGTCTCATTTTATGATGTGGCGGACCCTTACTTAAACCATTTGATGACTGTCAGGCTGAATGACGATTTCATTAAGTACAGCATTGCCGGGTTGTGAACAGGCATAATAGACAGCTTTGGCTACTTCATTCGCGGTCAGCATTTTGTCGCGCTGAACACGCATATCAATGAGATCACTATCCCAGAAGCCGGTATCAATACCACCGAGGTACATCAGGGTAAATTTCACATTGGAACGCCGGTGCTCGTCTACAAGTGCTTTGGTCATACCCGTTACTGCAAATTTACTTGCCGAATACACTGATGAGCCTTTCATTACAGCTTTGCCCAAAATGCCGGGAAACATCACAACCTTTCCGCTTTTAGCTGTCGCCATGTGCCTGAGGATGGATTGGGTCACTAAGAATGTGCCATAAACATTTACATCAAAAACTTCCTTGGCTTTGCGGGGATCAACGTCAAGCAACGGCTGAATAATCCCAAGTCCGAAGGCGTTTACGAGTATATCTACCTTTCCGAACTCCTTGATGATATCATCGGTCATTTTGAAAACGGATGATGAGTCTGTCACATCCACGTCAATTACGTATGCTTCTCCCCCGCCGTTGTTTATTTCGAGTGCGGCTTCTTCTGCTTTGGAACGGTTTCTGGCGGCAAGAACGATTTTAGCGCCTGCTTTCGCAAATAATTTAGCAACTGAAGTTCCTACGCCACCTGACCCGCCAACAATTAATACAACCTGATCTTTCATAGTAATCTTTTTGTTTGTGTTAGTTCAGCGCTCTAAACAGCCCGCCTGCACTAAATGTTCCGTGCGCGCCAAACTGATCTCTCCGATTCAGATAACCCGCATTATTCACAGTTAAACAGGATTTATTTGCTAAGTGTAAGTTTACAATTTGCTTAGCTAAAAACAGCGGTAGTCCAAATTTGAGTGTGGTGTAAAGACTGCGCACCGAGCGAAGCGATTCCCACGAAGTGAAATTTCCCCGCTGGCTGCGTTGAAGCTGAGAACTCATGCTCAGGGTACTTGGGTACCCTTCCGCTGAGTTTTCAGCTTCGCCTTGCCAGCAAGAAAATTTCTTAGTGAATAATGCGGGATAAATTCGAAAATCCCGCAAAATGAAACGGGCAGGCTGAACGACTGTAAAGGGCCTGTCTGTTCGGTTGACATGGATAACAAACAAGACTTAACGCCCGGAGATATTTCGCGCATCATCGAGATGGCCTGGGAAGACCGTACTCCTTTTGAAGCTATAGAATTTCAGTTCGGACTTAAAGAAAACGACGTACGCGCACTCATGCGCCGCCACATGAAAGCTTCGAGTTTCAGGATGTGGCGGAAGCGTGTTGGCGGGAGGGTAACCAAACACCTGAAAAAACGCTCCGATGGCATTAGCCGGTTCAAAGCTCCGGGGCAAAAGTAGGACGTACAAGAAACTGCTGACCACAAAAAAGCCGGAATCCGCATTGCTTGCAGGTTTCGGCTTTTTTGTAAGGCTTTGGTTTATGTTTTGATGGTCAGGAACTCGGGCACAAAAGCCTGATATGCTGCTCAGTCATGCCCCCAGGGTGCGGGTGGTGCATCAACAGCTTCTGTCAGGTCGAAATCGACCCGCCATGACCACTCACCACCCCGGTGTGTGCCATACACGTAGCGCACACCCGGTTCAATGATGATACGCCAGCCGCGGTACATGCCTGTTTCTTCGGTACGCTCAAAGGAAATGAACTCCATTTGGTTGGGATCGGCTTCGCCGTAGGTAGGCCCGCCATACATGGTGAAGTCATCATCGCTGCCATCCGGTTTCCGGTGATCGTGACGCAGGTCAATGCCGTCTTCCGTACGGGTAAATATCCAGGTACGTGAACGGTCCCATTCCCCGTCAAGCTGCTCAATATGAAAAGGCACGCGAATGACATCGTCTTCACATTCGCGAAAGTGTACGAGTAAAAGTTCGCGGCCATCCAGCATGGTATCGCCTTCCGGCTCAAGGGTAAGATTACCGGCATAGGCATTTCCGCACTCAGCACGAAGGTTATCCATAAACAGGTCGTAAGCGGACACGGGTTCATCAACCGGCACATCCTGCGGCTGCTCTCCGTTACTACAAGCCATTAAGCCCGTCAAGGCTGCCAGAAGAGATACAACTGTAAGCTGATTTGTAATTCTGAACATATTGATTTTTAGTTGGTTGGTAATTTTGATTACAAGGTTTCAGTATAGGATTTTTTATAGGGACATTCAGCTTTTTTTCACCCGGGTCACCATCTCAAAAAAAAAGCCTGTTCTGCGCTCCATGACGGGGCAAAACAGGCTTTTCTTTAAAACTACCTTACGATTGTGAGGTTAGGATTTATCAGATTTGTTCTTTTTTTCTGTGGACTCATTTTCCTGTGCGTCAGCGTCGTCCTTATCCTTCATTCCGGCTGTATCCGCTGCGGATTCGTCCTTTTCTTTATCGGCATCAGGGTCAGCGTCTTCAGCTTTGGACTGATCTTCAGGAGCGCTTGTCGCTTCATCTGCCTTGGATTTGAGGGCAGCGCCGTTGGTCTTTCCGTTTGTCTCAACCGCTGCAAACAAGTCTTTATACTTCAGCGGGTAGTTGCCGGAAGGTCTGTCACCAAGCATTTCAACCAGGTCTTTGGCCCCGAGTATCTCTTTCTTGAGCAAGGTTTCTGCCATGTGCGTAAGCATTTCACGGTGTTCGCGTAAGAGCGCAAGCGTGCGATTGTAGCACTCAGATACAATCCGCTTGATTTCATCGTCGATGAGCTGCGCTGTTGATTCGCTGTAGCGCTTGTTAAAGCCGAACATCCCGCCTTCATTTTGGGAATCATAGTAGGAGATATTCCCCAGCTTATCGCTCATCCCATAAACCGTAACCATGGATAGTGCCATTTTGGTTACACGCTCAAGGTCGTTTTGGGCACCTGTGGAGATTCTTCCGAACTCAATTTCTTCTGCTGCACGCCCGCCAAGCAAAGCACATATCCGGTCGCTAAGCTCTTCAGTTGTCATCAGGAAGCGGTCTTCTGTCGGGGTCTGCAGCGTATACCCCAATGCGGCAAGTCCGCGCGGTACAATGGAGACCTTCAATACAGGATCGGTGTGTTCCAGGTACCAGCCTACGATAGCGTGACCGGCTTCATGGTAGGCAACAATGCGACGCTCACTCGGGCTGATGATCTTATTTTTCTTTTCAAGACCGGCAACAACCCGTTCAATGGCATCCTGGAAATCCACCATTTCCACTTGCTCTTTGTTACGGCGGGCAGCAAGCAAGGCCGCTTCGTTACACATGTTCGCCAGCTCAGCACCGGCAAATCCGGGCGTTTGGGAGGCGATCATTTTAGCATCGATATCGTTGCCGGTTTTGATTTTCTTCAGGTGTACCTTAAGTACCGCTTCCCTGCCTTTGAGATCCGGCCGATCTATGAGAATCTGACGGTCAAAACGACCGGGTCGCAGCAAGGCTGAATCAAGAATATCGGCACGGTTTGTGGCAGCCATGATGATGACACCTTTTTCGGTGTTAAATCCATCCATCTCAGACAGGAGCTGATTGAGCGTATTTTCCCGCTCGTCGTTAGAGGCAGCCATTGCACTCTTCCCGCGGCTTCTACCGATGGCATCAATCTCATCAATAAAAATAATGCAGGGTGCTTTTTCCTTGGCCTGCTTGAACAGGTCACGTACGCGGGCAGCTCCTACCCCTACGAACATTTCAACAAAGTCGGATCCGCTAAGGCTGAAAAAAGGGACGTCGGCTTCGCCGGCCGTTGCCTTCGCCATGAGCGTTTTACCGGTACCGGGAGGTCCGACAAGCAAAACGCCTTTGGGGATATTACCGCCAAGGGTAGAAAATTTTTGAGGATTGCGAAGAAATTCAACGACTTCTTCGACTTCTTCCTTGGCTTCTTCAAGCCCGGCTACGTCTTTAAAAGTTACCTTATTCTCGCCCTGTTTGTCGTAAAGTGCGGCTTTATTCTTCCCGATATTGAGCACCTGCTGCCCGGGGTTCATCCGCTTAAAGATGAATATCCAGAATAAAATAATCAGCGCAATAGGAATGAGCCAGATGAACAGGCTGCCAAACCAGTTTTCATCAATCCGGGCATCATACACCACTTCGTGCTCATCCAGAAGTGCGCGAATATCACGAATATCATCACCCTGAATGATGGTCGAGGTGAATCTGTTACCGGGTTCCTGCGCGGAAGCCCAGCGCTGTCCGTCTTCATCGGGAAGCTGCCCGACATGCCCCGCATCGACAGCTGATTGACGGTAAATACCTTCGACCCGAACCCCGTTTACGATAGTAACCTTTTCAACCCATCCCTGCTGAACCTGATTAAGAAACTCGCTGTAATCGACGCGTGAAGAAGAGTCTTGAGAAAATGCAAAAATCTGAATGAGTATCAGACCAACCAATATGGCTACATAAATCCATATTGGAAACCGCGGGCTTTTGGGCTTCTTTTCTTCGGATGGTTTCGGTGTATTTTTGTTGTTATCTGCCATTCTTGGAGTTGATAATAAATGATCGCTTATTAAGCGGATAAATTACCCGGCGGGATTTTGACTTTGCGGCCCATACGTGGGCTTAATGAATAAAATTGGTCAAGCTTTGAAATATAAGGAATCCCCCGTCAAAATGCTTTAGGAGGCGCCCTGCAACGAAAGGTGTATAAGCTTAGTACCCGCAGGGAATACAGCTACAGATTGGTTCAAACAGCTTCCATGGAGATTGCATTCCTAAGAAGCACCATAAGGGCTTAGGTAAGCGTCATCTCGTGCCCTTCGGCTGTTTGCATTTTAATACCATGCGCTTGCGGCTCAACCTTACCTATCACAACAAAATCCTTAAACTGTTCCGCAAAAGCCTTGACGTCTTTCTCCGGAAGGGTGAACAAAAGCTCAAAATCTTCCCCACCGTAGAGCACAAATGTATCGATGTCTTTTTCAAGATCATCCGCGGTCTGCCTTGTTTCGGGATGTACGGGGAGCGCCGCTTCGTATATTCTGCATCCGCTTTTTGAGCTTTCCATCATTTCAACCAAAGTGCTCACCAGACTCTTGGATACATCGGACATAGATGTTGGTACGATACCGGCAATTTTCATTGCATCAATGCAGTCAGCACGTGCTTCAGGAACGAGCTGTTTTCTGACGACATATTCAAAGGGCGTGAGATCCGGTTCAAAGACAAGCTGCCCGGACGTCTCAAAGTGACGCTTCTCCCGCAGCAACACCATCAGTCCGCAGCTCGCAGCACCCAAATCACCGGTAACACAGATTGCATCTCCGGCTTTGGCGCCTGACCTGTAAACCGGTGTATCAGCCGTACCAACTACAGTTACCGCTACAGTGCTTGCTTTATGCGCAGCACCCAAATCACCGCCTGCCAGCTGTACGCCGTAAAGGTCACAGCCATGCTTTACCCCCGAATAAAACAATTCAACCATCTCAACCGACACTTTATTGGTGAGGGAAAGGTTGAGGAACAGGAACTTCGGCTTCCCGTTCATGGCAATAATGTCTGAAACAGCCATCGAAACGACTTTGAGTCCCAGGTGCTGCCAGGGGGTGTAGGTGAGATCGAAATCGACGCCTTCACTGTAAATTTCGGTTGAAATCAGAGGATGACTACCTGAAAGCTGACCCAGCACAGCTGCATCATCCCCAATGCCATACACCATGCCTTCCCCGTGCCGGTCGAACTTTTCCGCAATTTTCTGAATCAGTCCTTTGCGACCTATTTTTTCGATGGGGGTAAACGTTTGCTCAGTCTTACTCATAAAATATATTAATGTACTTTTTCGGATGGCCTAAGCCTATAATGCAAAAGGCTGCTCAGGTTGTGAGCAGCCTTTTGCGTAAAGCTGTATTCGTTCAGGGATATCAGCCTACATTTCAACAGCGCCTTCGGCACGTCTTGTAGAGTAATTGATACGCAGGGCATCGGCGAATCTGAGCTGCTGCTTGATGTCGCTCACAATCCCCATTTCAGATTCGTAGTCAACCCTAAGAGACACAATCAGACGCGGCTCGTCGGTTCTGCGCTGACGCATAACGTTCTGAATCGCTGTGAGATCATCGGGATCAACCAGTGCGTCATCAACCTGAATACGGGTTGGGCCATACTGTCCGCCGGGCAAAATAATGGGACCGACGTAGATATAACTAACCAGACGTTTTTCTTCAATGCGTTCGATATTTTCAGCTCGCGTCAGATCCTGACGTACGAGAAGTTCAACTTCCCGTAATACCGTAACAACCATGAAGAAAATCAGGAGGATAAAGATAATATCCGGCATGGATGTAGTTGGAATCTCCTGACTTGTACTTGCCTGCTTCTTTTTAAAATGTGACATAATGCAAATTTAGTTTGGAGATTAACTACCCGGATCGGGCTCTGCAAGGGAGATGTTCATGGGAAATTCGCGGCGAATTTCATTAGGTTCACCCTCCATTGTTCTGAACTGAGCATAGTCGCGAAATCCACGGGCCCGGGCTTCCTGGTCCCATATCACGCGATATGCTCCGCGTACTTCATCGAGCATTTCAATGTATCGTTCGTACTCGGTTTGCCGGTCCGTTTTGATTGAAACAACCGCCTGCTGCGGAGATTCAGACAGATTCGGATCGACACCGCGGTTGGTTACGAACTGAATAACACGCTCCTGCACATTCATGAGACTGGCGCGCTCCTCGTTAATGAGGATACCGCCCTGTGCATTCATGAGAATTTTGAGCATGTTACGTTCGCGCACTTCCGGTGGTGGCTGTTCCGGATCCGGCGGAGGCGGCAGCACCAATCCAATACCGGTATCAACATCGATAGTTGTTACTACGAGGAAGAACACCAGCAAAAGAAAGGCAATATCAGCAAGGGATGAAGAAGGAATGTCTGCTCCTTCTCTGCCTCTTTTCTTTTTAAACATAAGTGGGGTCCTTCGGGGTTAGAAGTTTGAAATCAAACTGCGGGAACCTGATACCAGAATGCCAAGAAACATCAGGCCAATCATGATAAGCAGGGTATAAATTGCAGCAATACCTACAAAACCGGTCGCGAGGTACGCGACAGCAAAAATAACGGCCGGGATAAAGAAAAAGAGGATTGCTGCAAGTTTGTGTTTTCCTGAGAAGATGTTTTTAAGGCCGAATACGGTAATTCCAAGGATGGATATACCGAGAAGGCCTATTGTGAAAATGAGTGCAAATTGAGAAAATGCTTCCATAAGTCAGTTGTTGAATAAAGTGGAAAGAAGCTTATGCCTGTTGTGCAATAAGAATGGGTAAGGAAGAAGCCGGGCTTTTCTTGCCCGGCTTCTGTACGCTTAATAATCAGTCTTATGCTTCGGAAGATTCACCACCGCTAAGGGGCTTGCCTTTTTCCATAGCTGAAATGGAGTCAATCAGTACGATTGAGCTTTCTTCCATTTCCACAACGAGCTTATCAATTTTGGATACACAGTAGTTGTAGCCAACCTGAAGGATGATCGCACCAATCAGACCTGCAAGCGTGGTAAGAAGCGCGGTTTTAATACCACCGGCAACAATACTCGGCGAAATATCACCTGCGCTTTCAATAGCGTCAAATGCTTCAACCATACCAATTACCGTTCCGGTAAATCCGATCATCGGTGCAAGCGCAATAAAGAGCGATAGCCACACAAGTCCTCTTTCAAGGAAGCTCATTTCGATAGAGCCGTAAGAGATAATGGC
Source organism: Cyclonatronum proteinivorum (assembly GCF_003353065.1). Taxonomy (GTDB): domain Bacteria; phylum Bacteroidota; class Rhodothermia; order Balneolales; family Cyclonatronaceae; genus Cyclonatronum; species Cyclonatronum proteinivorum. The sequence goes on from NZ_CP027806.1 coordinate 3,470,637, forward strand.
TTTTTCCGCAGCTTCAAAACCTTCGTCTGCACGAAGAAGACCGGCATTAAATACGGAGGCAACGGGACCTCTTGTGCTTGCACAAAGCTCCTGCGCCGCTGGGATTCCACCGTTATCGAGGGCTTCTTTTACATCAAGAATAAACTGTCTGGTATTGATGTCAGCACGATTTAAGGTAACAAGTCTTTCAAGGAAAATGGCCAATCCCAAGATTACACAAATAAGTACGGGCCACATAAAAAGGCCGCCCTCATTAAAGTATCTGACTAATTGGCTGAATGCGCCCTCTGATTGCAGGTCAGCTGAAACCTGCATGAGGATAACACTAAAGGAGAAGGTCATATTACAAAACTCCGGTTTATTCTAAGTTGATTATTAAGCGTTGAGTTGGCGAAATTATAGATTATTTATGCCTAAATGTCAAAGTGACATTTTAAAATAATGCACATCTTGAGATTTAGCACCATAAAAATAGCGCATTACCGCTTGTATATCAACCGCTAAGCCGCCTAAATAAAACTATCACAGTAATTTAATTCTGCCTGCCGCGGGAAAAATAAATTTCGGAACGATTATTTACCGATTTATCGCACCGCCTGACCTTAAAATACAGCGCTTACGTTTACGCGAAGGGTTTGTATGGCGGGGCGCTCCTGAACCGTACGTCCGTTATAGCTTAGCCCGGCCCGGAGATAGCGGTTTATGCGATAGGTGCCCTGAACATTCCACTGCCAGGTTGCGCCTGCCCCCGCGCCGTCTGTGAGTTCAAAACTGCCCCGAGTGCTTGTTTCCCCCCGCAGTACGTTCGATCGCCACTCTATGCGTGCACTCGTTTGCAGTGCCGAGCCCGCAAACCAGCGCCAGTCGGTGTAGGCGCGGTGCTGCAACAGCCGTACCGTCTGCGCGGGCAGCACATCTCTCCGGCGCGCAATACCCGCTCCCGCTGTTGCCTGAAGCGAGCGGCTGAAATTATATCTGAGAAAGGGCGCAATACCGAACCCACGGATGAGGTAATCGCGGGTGCTCAGGCGCTCACTCAACAAATCGCTTGATTCAAGCTTGAAAGTTGTGCCCAGCTGTACAAAGCGCGAAACCCGGTAACTTGTATCCGTCGTGAAATTTCGGGCGGCAGCGGTCTCCAGCCCGCCGGAACGTCTGTTTTTACTGTCAGACTGTGTGTAGCGCAGGCGCAGGTCAATGGCTCTGTTTTTCCGGAACAACTGCAATTCCTGCTGCCAGAGTATGCGCCCTTCCACGGTGTTAGCGTCATCCATAAACTCACTGAGATTCAGTAAGAGAATCGGGGCTATACCGCTTCCTTCGTTCTGCTCCCTGATTTCAAGCAAGCTGTTCAGCGCTACTTCTTCCAGCCAGGTACCGGGAAATAGTTCTCCGGGCTCCAGGCGGGTTCTCAGCCGTGTGTTCACGCTAACAACCGGTATCAGCTCATCGCCGGGGATGAACAGTCGCAGAAAAGTTCCTTCATCCGGGTTCACGGCGGGAAAAAACTCGTCAATTTGCCTGACTCCGTCTTCATTGAGGTCGATCCAAACATAGTTACCGAGCTCCGGACCTACTTCTATGTACGTTTCCTGCAAAAGCGGCCGCGTTTCCGTGCCGCCTTCGTACTGCCACTGTATTTGCAGCCAGGGATCGGCGGCACTGTAGTCCGCCGCAGCGTTGAAGAGTACCGAATTGGTGGTAAAACCCGCGGTTTCCAGGGCTGTATTTTCTGCCTGACGCCTTTGCCGATATAAGAAGCCCGCACGAAGATCAAGCTGATCGCTGTGCTCGTAAAGGCTGCGCAGCTGCCCGGTGAAGGTGTGCGCTTCCGGCCTGAAGCGACCATCCCGGGCGTCTTCGTCGGTACGATAGCCCGCACTCACGTCCACGCTGAGCCCCCGTGCCCAAACGGCCTGCATGCCCGGAGTCACTTCAGCAAACCGAAACGATCCGGCCTGCAGGGAGTCCGTTCCTGACAGCTCCTGCGTGCGAATTTCGGCTTCGCTATCAATTCGTGGGGTGAGGGTAAGCGCGCCAATGCCCGTAGTGTAGGTCAAGCGGCTGTTCTGACGCAGCCAGTTGCTCTCTGTGCCGCTTAGCGTGTAGGAAGCGCGTACGGCGTCGGCGCGCTGCGTCCAGTTCAGGGCACCCGGTTCGGCAAGGGAAACACGCAGAAAAGCGCGGCTGCTGTTCAGGTCGGTTCGACGCAGGTTCCCCCCGCCAAGCGAGGCTGTAGAGAAGTCTGTGAAATCGACCGAAATATCCGTTTCAGCCAGCTGCTGACCCGTTTCTGCCGCAGCCGGAATATTCCATACCCGGTCAAATTCGGCTTCCCGGGTGCGGTCGAAAAACGCAAATGCAGCGGGGGTGTCTTCATAGCGAATATTGGCCCTGACCCTGCCCAGCTTTGTTGCGGTCGGGCGCAGCCTTATACCGGCTTCCCAGGCCGCCGCCTGTACCCTGCTGTCGGCGAGAGCGAAGCGATTCACATCCAGCTCACTGAAGGCCGTCTCTCCGAAAATTTCGACCGACTCTGTGAGGCTGAAACGACTTCTGAGCGCCATCATCCGTTGTTGCTGCGGCGCAGGGATTCGCCGGAAGGGTTCATAAGCACCCTGTCCGGGCCCCACCCATTCGTACACAATGCCGTTCAGCTCGGTCCCTGTGCGACGGTAGGATCCGAGCCCGTCTCCCACCCGGCTGAACCGCACGCGCCACACGCCTGCCGGGTCGCCCGGTGCCGCCCTGAAAATGGTGAAGGTTGTTCCTGCCTGAACGGTATCGACCCGGGCATAAGGGATAAAATCAGGATTTGGCCTGAACCCGACCGAGTCTGCCCCGGAAATGATTGCGTTTTCTACGTCGCGGCCGGCTTCCCGCAAAATGCTGATTTCTTCATCCGTAAGGCCAAATTCTGCATTGAGTTCACGGCTGTCGGATTCCTGAATGAAGGTGAGTCCGATCGACATCCGGCCACCGAGCAAGTCATTTTGAACGGATTCGCCCGTGAGAAGGGTCCGGTTATACTCCTGCGTCACATACTGAAAATCGACCACAATCCGATGGTTGGCGGCGATCATGCGGCGTCGGGTGAATTGAATTTCACCAAGGCCGTAATCGAAGATATAATCATTTTCTTCCCCCCGGACCAGCTGTTCGCCGTTTAGGAAAACCCGCTCTGTTCCGGCAAGCACAATAATAAACTGTTCGCCCTGCGAGCCGGTGAGGCGGTACGGCCCCTGTACCCCTTCCCGGCCGGGAAATTGCATGGTCCGAAAACGCCCGCGCACCACAGACGCACTCGCCTGCCACTCGCCCCAGCTCCCGGCGGATACGCGCGTTTCAATCCCCTGCAACCGCCGCTCGATTTGTGCAAAAGTGCTGTTGCGCAGGCTTACGTCCACATCACCCAGCTGAACGGTAGCCCGCTCATGCTCGAGACGGATGAGGACCTGATCGAACTCGCGCAGGTTCTGCGTCGTGCCGTCAGGCTGAATGGGTGTGCTTTGGTCCGTTAGAATGGCCGTCAGCGCCACATCGTCTGTGATTTGGCCGCTTAATTCAAAACGCAAACCACTTTCAAGGGAGGCGTCCTGATTGGTGCCTATCGTAATGCCCCGCGTAATGCTACCACTTCGGGTGAGGCGGGAAGGACCAAACAAGTCAGCCCCCTGTTCCCGCCTGCCGGAAACGAGTATGGTCTCCTGCGATGGATCCGGCTGCAGTTGGTCGTGTTCAGCAAGGTCAGCACGAAAGGGCTGCAGCTGTCGGCGGTAGTAACTCAGCCGCAGTGCAACCGGCAATCTTTGATAGCTGATTATAATTTTTGCCGGAAATTCAGATCTATCTCCATCAAAAGATACTACCGTAAGCTCACCCGTTTCAGGGGTAAACTGCCAGTTCAATCCTGGGATCGTGGTGTTGTCCGTGCTTTTAAGCTGTACAGAACCGGCAATTACCCAGCTGTCCAGAAAAAAGCTAAGCGGTAAATTTTCGGGTGAAATTTCTTTTTCTAAGGAAATGACAGGTCGGATTGCGGAAGAAGCCGGCTCGTCGCCGTGTGCGAGCGCCTGATTCCACGAGAGTCCGCACAGGATCAACAGTGTACCCCCAAACACCCGCCTTAGCCCGGACATGAGACCGTAGCCTTGTACCGCTGTGAAGATGAATATGTATTGTTGTAATCGCAAAAGCTAAAAAACGGAGCAAGAGGCAGATGGATACCGGACTTTCCAAAATACGTGAACTGTGCAAACAGATTGAAACGAAAGTACCGCCCTGAATCAAACACTTTTTCGGCCTGATTGTTTCTGTAGTTTGCCAGGTACCCTGTGGCTAATCTCTCCTGCAAGCGTTCGCTCCAAACCAGGCATGAGGCTCTTAATCTATTTTGGAAGGTCTTTTCCCTGATGCTCATTTAGCTCATGAATGAAGAACGCAGAAGTCATCACAAGCGAAAAATCGTGACCTGTCATGTTCTCCCTGAATGGTATTCCTTCCCTGATGTGGAAAGTCGTTAAAGTCAGCGGCGGATAGCATGCACAACGGCTTGTTTAGGCTGATTTCACGGTCACCGTTCATACCTTCGGAGGTTCAAACTGAGTCACACACAGCAAGATTAGCCCCATTCAACATATCTGAACCTTCCCGGGCTCAGCCTGAGCTCGTTCAGTAGTTTCAGGCACACAGACAAAAAAAGCAAGGGATTCAAATTATGATTTGGGAGCGCTGATCTGCCACGAAAGACCGTGATGTGCAGGGAGTTTCCCCCAAAAAATAAAAAAGATTGGTATGGCTATGCAGCGGGTTCAGGCTGACGTCCTTTATTACGGCCCGCTGTCGGGCTATGAAAGGGTTTGGGGGAGAACCGGCACATGAGCTGCAAAATAAAAAAGGATACAAGCACGGGGCCTGTATCCTTTTAAAAGTGGCGGGTTTTGCGGGAAGGGTTTAGTCTTCCTTAACGACCCAGAATTTAAGGGTTGCCTTAACTTCGGTGTGAAGATCGATGGTAGCCGTGAACTCGCCGAGGTTTTTGACATCGGTATCGATTGTGATTTTACGACGGTCGATGTTGAAGCCTTTATCGGTGAGGGCGTCGCCCAGCATTTGGTTGGTGACCGTACCGAAGATTTTTCCGTCTTCGCCAGCGGTTACCGAAATGGTGAGGGATGTTTCAGAGATCTGACGTGCGACTTCTTCGGCCTGAGCCTTGGTTGCGTCGGCTTTGCGGGCTTTCTGACGGGCTTCTTCCTGCACAGCGCGTACGGCACCGGGCGTTGCAAGCACAGCATAACCCTGCGGAACGAGATAATTGCGGCCGTAGCCATCTTTAACCGTTACGATCTCACCGGCTGCACCTAATTTCTCTACATCTTGTTTCAGAATCAGTTTCATGGTACGATAGTTTTTCGGTTAAGATTATCGGAGGTTTTCAGCTACAAACGGCATGAGGGCCATTTGGCGGGCGCGTTTGATGGCGCGGGAAAGCTGACGCTGAAACTTAGCACTTGTGCCGGTAACGCGGCGGGGCAGAATTTTGCCCTGATCGTTTACGAAGCGCTCAAGCAATGCGATATCTTTGTAGTCGATGTACTCAATACCTGACTTGGTAAACTTGCACTCTTTGGTGCGAAGATTTCCTTTTTTGGGGTGTTGCGGGTTTTTAAGCATGAATCCTGTCGGTTTATGATGATGAATAATGTGGGCTTAGTCGTCAGAACCGCCTTCGGTTTCTTCTTCAACTTCCGGGAATACTTCCGGAACAGCGCCTTTTTTCTGAAGCTCTCTGTGACGCTTCATTTTATTATCATACTTGACCGTCATGAACCGCATGATGTTATCATCAATGCGCTCGGTGCGCTCAAGCTTTTCAATAAACTCACCAGCTGCGGTGAAGTACAGGTTCACGTAGTATCCGCTGCGCTTGCCGTCGATTTCGTAGGCGAGGCGCTGAATACCCCATTCGTTGATTTCGTCGATTTCGCAGCCGTTTTCCTTAAGCATATCTACATACTTGGCAACGGTTGCTTTGATTTCTTCATCGTCAATTACAGCATTTACGATGAAGAGGTGCTCATAATAATTTGTCTTCATGATTACCTTCGGGTGTTTATAAAAAAACAGCCGCAGGACTTTCCCGCGGCAGGCAGATTTGTAATATACGCACTTATGGATTGAAATTCCATAAGTGCGTTTTATTTAGGTAAATTTCAGGGCGCTGTTGCCGTGAGCATGCTGTCGGAGAAATAGCCGAAAATCATTTCGGTTACGCCCCCGGGCACTACGCCGAAATAAAGGGTGAGGAAAGCGAGGAAAACGAGGGAGTAAGAATACACTTTCTTGGGCTCCATCAGCGTGACGCTGTCCTTGCCTTCGCGGAAGTACAGGTAGACCATGACGCGAAGGTAGTAGTACGCGCTTGCGGCACTTGCAAGAACGCCGACAACGACAAGCGAGATCAGGCCTGCGTCAACACCGGCGGCAAATACGAGGTACTTGGCATTAAATCCGGCCGAAATCGGGATACCGGCAAGAGAGAACAGAAATATACTGAGGAGTACACCCATTATTGGACGCTGATAACCAAGTCCGGCATAGCTTTCCACATTGTTGAAGTGGACGTCGTGGTTTTTCTCGTAGTAGGCTACAACACCAAAGGCACCCACATTCATGAAAGTATAGGCGAGGAGGTAGAACAGTACAGCGCTGTATCCGGCAACAGAGCCTGCGGCAAGTCCAACAAAGAGGTAGCCGACATGCGCGATACTTGAATAGGCAAGCATGCGCTTCACGTTGTCCTGTACCATCGCTACCGCGTTACCAAGAATCATGGTGAGGAGCGCGATGATACTGAAGGTAGCTGTGAGGTCGTGCGCGATAAACGGCATGGCACGATCGAGAATCAGCACAAGCGCAACGAAGGACGCTGTTTTGCCGGCGGTAGACATGTAGGCCGTGATGGTTGTCGGGGAGCCGGTGTACACGTCGGGCGTCCACATGTGGAAGGGTACAGCAGAGACTTTAAACATGAATGCTACTAGCAGCATGGCAACCCCGCCCCAGTAGATAAGTCCGCCGTCGGTGTACGCACCAATGACGGGCAGTGAAGTTGAGCCGGTGGCACCGTAGAGCAGGGTAATTCCGTAGAGGAAAAAGCCTGTTGAAAAAGCACCCATCACAAAATATTTGAGGGCCGATTCAACGCCGAGGCGCTTATCGCGGATGATGCCTGCGAGGGCATACAAGCAAATCGACATGGTTTCCAGCCCTACAAAAACAGTCACAAGGTCGTTGGCTGTCGCGAGGACAATCATCCCGAAAGTACAGAACATCAGCAGGGGATAAACCTGCGGAAAGTTGTGCTTTACGCCAATCAGGTAGTCATGCGTCAGAATGACGGTAAAGAAGGTTCCGAAGACTACAATGAAGGTACCAAAGGCGGCGGTACCGCCAGCCCCTGCCATATCGCTGAAAATCAGCTCAGGGGTTTGGGTTAAAAGATCCCAGGAGGCAACAATCAGTGCGATGGCCAGAAACACCATGGTTGTGGTGTAAATGGTCCTTGAGCGGGCTTTGTAGCCGTCAAGCATCATTACCGTCAATCCCCCGATTGCTACAATGGTAGCGGGTAAAAAGAGAAGTACGTCGTTAATGATTTCCATTAATCCTTACATTTCGAGATTATCGATGCGTTTTGCGAATTCCACATCTTTTTCGGTCACCTTATTTCCGGCATCATGCGTTGTTAACCGAATCTCTACGGTGCTGTACACATTGTAGATTTCAGGGTGATGGGCGAGCTCTTCTGCGATGAATCCGATCCGGACAATAAAAGCCAGCGCATCCGGGAAGTTGGAAAATTTATAGGCAACAGTGAGCGCATCGTTTTCATACTCCCACTCTTCCAGTTCTTCAAGTGCTTGCTGAACTTGTTTTTCGGTTAGTGCTTGTGTACTCATTACTAATTGTTCTCCTGATTAAATTCAGCGTAATTGGGGGTGATGTCGTATAGCTTTTGTGCCCAGGCAGGCATTTCGGCCGGGTTAGAAGCTTCCAAAACAGCAGCACGCTTTTGCTCTGCCTGTTCGAGGAGTACATTAACCTGATGCTCCGAGAACTGCGTGAAATGCGTCGGACGAATGCCGATCCAGATGATGAAGAACATGACGGGGATCAGCAGGCCGATTTCGCGGGCATTAAGATCTACCAGCTTTTTATTCTCTTCTTTGAGCACCGGACCGAACATTACGCGCCGGAACATCCATAGCATATAAATAGCCGCGAGGATTACTCCCGTTGTTGCTACGATTGCAAACGAGATGTTTCCGATGGAGTCGGAAGTGAAGGCACCCAACAGAATCAGGAACTCACCTACGAAGCCATTCAGACCCGGCAGTCCGATACTTGCGAAAGTTGCCAGCATAAACATGACTGCGAATACCGGCATAATGCTTGTGATACCACCGAAGTCTTCAATCTGACGGGAATGGCGGCGGTCGTAAATCATCCCAACAATAAGGAACAAGGCGCCGGTTGAGAGGCCGTGATTGATCATTTGGATGATGGCACCCTGCACCCCGATGGTGTTAAGTGCAAAGAGTCCCAGAACCACAAAACCAAGGTGACTCACGGAAGAATAAGCTACGAGCTTTTTGACATCCTTCTGAACCATTGCTACAAAGGCTCCATACACAATCCCAATGACCGCGAGAAAGGCAATCGGTGCGGCAAACTCGAGCATGGCATTTGGAAAAAGCGGCAGACAGAAACGAATAAGGCCGTAGGTTCCCATTTTAAGCATGATCGCCGCCAGCACAACGGAGCCTGCTGTTGGCGCTTCGGTATGTGCGTAAGGCAGCCAGGTGTGAAAGGGGAAGAGCGGAACCTTAATGAAGAAAGCGAGGGCAAAAGCCAGGAACAGCCAGGTTTGCTCTACCAGTCCAATCTGATACTCCATACCGGAGAGAACGCGCCAGTCTGAGATAAACACGCCGTCATTTACGGCATTGCCCGCATTGTAGCCCACGTAAACGAGCGCTACAAGCATGATGAGCGAACCGACCAGCGTGTAAAGGAAGAACTTGATGGCGGCATGAATGCGACCTGCGCCGCCCCAGATACCGATCAGGAAGTACATCGGAATGAGGGTGAGCTCGAAGAAGACGTAAAAGACGACCAAATCAAGTGCGGCAAAAACGCCCAGCGACCCGGTTTGCAGAATGAGGAGCATCGCAAAGAAACCGGATACGTGCTTCTTCACAGAAGTCCATGAAGACAGCACTACGATGGGTCCGAAGAAGGTCGTGAGCATGAACAGCAGCAGGCTCAGGCCGTCGAGCCCAACGATGTACTTGATGTCGAGGCCGAAAACAAGGCTTCCGGATTCTGTCACGTACTGCGCAACGTCAGAAGCCGCTACGTCAAAGTTGAAAATCAGTGGCAGCGAAATGGCGAAGGTGAGCGAGGTAAACACCAGCGCAATCCATTTCACTAACTTATCACTTTTCGCAAACAGGATGGCAAATACACCCAGCAGCGGCAGATAGATCGTTAAATTTAATAGTGTTTCCATGAAAAAGCAGGCTTCCTAAAAGATTAACAGTCCGATGATGAGTATTACCCCTACCACAAAAGCAATTGCATAGGTGTGTACTACGCCGGTTTGTACGAACCGGAGCAGGCTTCCAAAGAACTGCACTACACCGCCAAGGGCATTCACGAAACCATCCAGGATCTTGACATCAAAAACGGCCAGTACGCGGTCTGCAAGTTTGTTGCCGGGGCGCGTAATCATGGCATCGTAAGCTTCGTCGAACTTGTACTTATCTTCCCAGGTCGTGTAGAGGGCACCGAAACGCTCACGAATGGCAGCGTCGGTTGCTTCACCGGCATCGTTGTCGTATTTCCGGTAGGCAAGAATAGTTGCACCAACAGCAACAAGGATAGCAATGGCAACCAGCGTCCATTTCACGCCATAAGGCAGAATAATGGCCGCGCGAACAGTAACACCGCTCAGCCATGCATACAACCAGTTAACCGTAGCGTCTGTGCTTGTGAAGGTCGTTACGAAAAATTCAGGAATCCCCATCAAACCGCCAAAGAGGGCAAGTGCCGCAAGCACCCAAAGCGGGGCGGTCATGTTAACCGGGCTCTCATGAAGGTATTTTGCAGCACCTTCCGCGCCTTTAATTTTGGAGGGCAGCTTAAATGTTCCGTGGAAAGTGGTAAGCGTAAGGCGGAACATGTAAAAGGCGGTGAGGAAAGCTGTGATAAGCGCGAGACCCCAAAGTGCAAAATAGACAGCACCAAATTCGCCCAGACCTGCATTAAACAGGTAAGCAAGAATTTCATCTTTTGAGAAGAATCCGGAGAAAATCGGAATACCGGCAATCGCAAAAGTCGAAATCAGGAAGGTTTTGTAGGTGGAAGGCATGTATTCCTTCAATCCCCCCATATAGCGCATATCCTGCGGATCGAAATGGACATCTTTGCCTTCGTGCTCAAGTTCGTGCTCTACATGGTGCATGGCGTGAATCACTGAACCTGAACCGAGGAATAAGCAAGCTTTGAAAAAGGCGTGCGTAACAACGTGGAACATGGCTGCAACAAATCCGCCCGAACCCAGCGCCAGAAACATAAACCCGAGTTGCGAGACCGTAGAATAGGCGAGCACCTTTTTAATATCGTATTGGGTAAGGGCAATGGTAGCCGCAATAACGGCGGTGAGCCCCCCGATTACCGCGACAAGCAGCATGGCTTCCGGTGAAGCCATGTACAGACCGGAGAAACGGGTAATAAGGTAAATACCGGAGGTAACCATCGTAGCCGCGTGAATGAGCGCTGATACAGGTGTGGGACCCGCCATAGCGTCCGGCAGCCAAACGAACAGGGGTATCTGAGCGCTTTTACCGGTAGCACCGATGAACATCAGCACGGCTACCCAGAAAGCGATGTCGCCGGTGAAGAGGTGCAGGTTGCTGAAGATGACGTCGAAATCAAGGCTGCCTACCGTACGGAACACCAGGAACATGGCAACGAGAAAAGCAAAATCCCCTACCCTGTTATAGATGAAGGCTTTGTTTGCTGCGGTAGCCTTCTCCATATCTTTATACCAGAACCCGATAAGCAGGTACGAACAAACACCTACGCCTTCCCAGCCAAGGAACAACAGGAGCAGGTTGTTTGCCATTACCAGGTTTAGCATGGCAAAGATGAACAGGTTGAGATATGCGAAGAATTTGTAGTAGCCTTCGTCAGAGTGCATATACCCCATGGAATAAATGTGGATCAGGGTACCAACACCTGTAACCACAAGCGCCATCAGTATGGAAAGCTGATCGACGCGATATGCAATATCTGAGGTGAAGCTGCCGGCTTCAATCCATGTGAAGAGCCGAACTACAACGGGTTCGGAACCGGCATTCATTTCTAAGAATATCTGGAAGGCGATGAGGAACGGCACGAAAACCGATATGGTGGCAAGCCAACCAATAACGCTTTTCTGTTTTCGATACCCCTCAGAGCTTAGTCCGAGCAATCCGTTGATCAGGAAGCCGATCAGCGGTATTACTATAATTAGCCAGACAAAATCAGCCATTGGATTTATTTAGTAAGTGGTTGTCTGTATTGTAAGCTTTCATAAAATTCATTTTGGATAGCCCCTAGTATCCTGTTTTATTTTGCTATTTGCACCCGTTTGGTCTGTTGCAGATCGCCCGGGATCACAAATGGGAAAGCAAAAAAAATCCGCGGGTAAGATCTGACCGGATCAGATTACCAGCGGAGAAGATTGATTTTGCTGATATCGGCAGTGATATTATTCCGATAAATGGCAATAACAATGGCAAGCCCTACACATGCTTCAGCAGCTGCAACGCAAAGCACAAAAAATACCAGAATCATACCATGGACATCGCCCATGGAAGCGCTAAAGGCTACAAGGGAGATATTGACCGCGCTAAGCATGAGCTCAACACACATAAACACGACAATAGCATTCTTACGAATAAGAACACCCAATACCCCGATAACAAAAAGTACGGCGCTAACGCCGAGATATAGTTCCAGACCTATCATTCGATTTCGTCCTCAACGTTAACGTTTTTCTGCGCGAGCAGCATTGCACCAACTACAGCGGCGGTTAGAAGGATAGCCGTAGCTTCGAAGGGAAGCAGGAAGGTTGTAAACATTTCATCGCCAATCGCCTCAACCGTACCGATCGCCATCAGCTCCTGATGAGAAAAGTCCGGGAAAGCCCCGATGTAATTACCGACAATAAACAGTAACTGGGCAAGCACAACTACTGTGACCAATACGGCAAATATCTGTTTAAAGTCGACTTTGGTGATGATCTGTTCATCTTCATCCATGTTCAATACCATGATAACGAAGAGAAAAAGCACCATGATTGCCCCTGCATATACAAGAATCTGTATAACGGCCAGAAACTGCGCGTTCAGCGACAAATAGAAACCTGACACAGATAGCATGTGAAGAATCAGAAACAAGGCGCTGTTTACAGTGTTTTTGCTGAGAACCATTGCAAGGGCAGTACCCACTGCGAATGTGGCAACAAATACAAAAAAGAAGGTTTCCATGTAATAATGTATTCCGTGAATTTTCGAGCGTAAAGGTACCCAAATTTCATTCGGGCTTCAACTCAATTCTGATTATTGTCGTTTGTACGCCAATATCCTACCTTTGGAATGAAAGCCGAAACCTGAGAAGAACATCATAAAAATCAGTTTTTTATCAGCTTAGGCCTTTACATTCACTACTACCCAGCGGATTTATTAATCTCATTAACCCCCTGAACAGCAATTTGTTGATAGTCAGCTAAAATAAAAAAAAGCCTTTCAATAATCACCCTCAATTCGAATCTATTCTCAACAATGTCACAAAAAACAGCCGATATTCAGGAACTCAACAAACGAATAGCCCAAAGCAGCGCATTTATCGAGGCCATCAGAAGTGAAATGGCCAAAATTGTAATTGGTCAGCATTACATGATCGACCGCCTGCTTATTGGTCTTCTCTGCAACGGCCATGTTTTGCTTGAAGGCGTACCGGGCCTTGCGAAGACCCTTACGGTATCATCGCTTGCAAAAGTAATTGACACCAAGTTCCAGCGGATTCAGTTTACCCCGGATCTACTGCCGGCTGACCTCGTAGGCACCCTCATTTATAATCAAAAGCTGGGTGATTTTACGGTTAAGAAAGGCCCCGTTTTTGCCAATATCATTCTGGCCGATGAAATCAACCGATCCCCCGCCAAAGTGCAGAGCGCTCTGCTTGAGTGCATGCAGGAAAGACAAGTCACCATTGGGGAAGAGACTTTTTTCCTTGACGAACCCTTTTTGGTACTTGCAACACAAAACCCGGTTGAACAGGAAGGAACTTATCCGCTTCCGGAAGCACAGGTTGATCGTTTTATGATGAAACTTAAAGTGGGATATCCTACTGAACAGGAAGAAATGGAAATCATGCGCCGGATGTCAGGAATTCAAAAAGCTGTTGAACTTGAACACGTGATAACTTCTGACAAAATTCTTGAAGCACGGCAAACAGTAAACGACATCTATATAGATGAAAAAGTTGAGCAATATATAATTAACCTGATATTTGCTACACGTAACCCTGTGAAGTATGGTATTCGGGAACTTGAACATATGCTCAATTTCGGTGCATCACCCCGTGCATCCATCAACCTTAATCAGGCAGCCAAAGCCTATGCTTTTCTTCAGCACCGCGGATACGTAACACCAGATGATGTACGCGCTGTGCTGATGGATGTGCTACGTCACAGAATAATTCTAAGCTATGAAGCTGAGGCAGAAGACATGACTACAGAAGATGTTATCAAAAAACTTCTCAACAAGATTCAGGTACCATAACAAAAAACTATTGGCATGTAATTGGATTTTCTTATGAAATAATTTATTTTTAGGAAGTTTCCTTGGACTTAAAATAAAATCACTATGAAAATCAAAGTTATACCTCGTTCGAACGTTCGCACCAGTAAAAAAAGCTCTTCTAAATTCAGACCCCTTATTGAAGCATTAGAAAGCCTTCAGCCTGGTGGTGACGCAATTGAGGTAACCTACACAAATGACAAAGAACTCAATTCGATGAGAAACGTTGTATATACTTTTAACCGTGAGAACGGACAAAAGGTCAAAAGTGGCAAAGATGCGCTTAACAGCAAAATTTATTTCTTCAAGGATAAATAAAGCTGTCAGGCTTAATACATCCGCAAAAGATCCTGAAAGCATTACACATTTACAGGACAAGGTGTTTATCAAATAAAAAAGGCCATCATACGATGGCCTTTTTTATTTCATTGCATAAACAGCTGCTCAGCTCATTTCAAGCATACGGTCAAGAGAGCGCTTGGCTTTTACCCTGATCTCTTCATCGAGCTCGATCTGATACTTGTCTTCACGCAGACAAGTAAGGGTGTCTTCAAGGGTGATTTCATTCATGTGCGGACAGCGAACACTGCAGAGTCCCAGCATTTCTTTCTCCGGATTCTCAGCCTGAATGTTGTCGCTCATGCTGCATTCCGTAAGGAGGAGAAACCTTTTGGCCTTGGAGGCTGCGACAAAATCTACCATCGCAGTTGTAGATCCGCTGTAATCAGACGCTTCAACAACTTCCGGCGGACATTCAGGGTGCGCCATCACGACGGTATCCGGAAACTGCGCACGAACAGATTCGATATCAGCAACCGTGAACTTTTCGTGCACTTCACATTTACCATCCCAAACAATCATGCTGTCTTTTGATGCGCGGCCTGCCATAGCGTCAGACGGCATTATAACTTTCTTGCCGGTTTCACGTGCTACGTTTTTGGCCAAAAACTCATCCGGCAGGCAAATAACAAGATCAGATTCGAGCTGATTCACGATGTGTACAGCGTTAGCGGAAGTGCAGCATATATCTGTCTCCGCCTTAACATCGGCATAGGTATTGATGTAAGTTACTACCGGTACGCCGGGATATTTGGCTTTCAGCCGCCTGACATCATCAGCTGTAATACTCGAAGCAAGTGAACAGCCGGCAACTTTCGCAGGCAGCAAGACCATTCGGGTTGGATTGAGAATCTTTGCCGTCTCAGCCATAAAGCGAACGCCGCAAAAGACAATGCGGTCTGCATCCGACTCAGCCGCAATCCGGCTCAGCCCCAGCGAATCCCCGACGTGATCGGGAATACTGTGATAAAGGGCCGGTTCCATGTAGTTGTGGCCTAAAATAACCGCGTTCTTCTCTTTTTTTATGCGGTTAATTTCATAAGCGATTTCAGCTTTAACATAGAGTTCGGCTTCCGGAACCATATCACGGAGCCGCTCTTTCATAAGCTGAAAAGTTTCCTGTACACTGCCTGCCTGTTGAATTGACGACATAACTGTTTTAGAATGTATTTAATGAGGGGTGCCCAAAATTAGTAATCACCATTGCTGTGAAGCTACTGCTGCGTTTGATTACACAGCATGATTATGTGAGCTTTATGCATTCGGGCTTAAATAAACATCATCATCTGACTTTGCATTTCGCTGTTACACAGCTTTTGCCAATGGCTGATCGCTCGCTGAAAAACAGAGACATAGCAAAAAAAGAGGAACCCCATAAAAAGGAGTTCCTCTGATTTTTCCTTTATTCGCAGTATTGGCTGCAAATCAACCTGACGGAATCAGTTTACTTTTGATCCTGATTTTCGTCATCGAGCCGCTTTTTCAGCTCAGCAAGGCCTGACATCTCACCAAGGGTGAGCGCGCCGGTAGGCTGCTCGCCTGCTTCTTTCTTTTTCTGCAGCTTTTTCATTTCCTTCTCTGCTTCCTTACGTGCTGATTCCTTCTGGCTGAGCGTAATATTACGGCTCTGCTCATCGAACTCAATAATCGCAAGGGTAACAGTCGTATCAGGTTTGAAGTTGTTGCGCATCTCATTTGGCTCTTCTACTTCACGCTGTGGCAGGAAGCCTTCGAGCTTGTTGGGAAGACGCACAAAAGCACCTTTATCGGTAAGGCGGGTAACAACGCCTTCAACTTCAGAGCCTAACTGATATTCGCTGGCAAAGTTAACCCATGGGTTTTCCATGATTTGCTTATGGCCAAGAGAAATACGGCGGTTTTCAAAATCTACAGCAAGAATGCTTACTTCGATTTCTTCACCCTTGTTTACAAGTTCACTCGGGTGATTCACCTTATCCGTCCAGCTGAGGTCAGAGATGTGAACCAGACCGTCGATACCCGGCTCAAGCTCAACAAATACGCCGAAGTTGGTGAGGTTGCGCACAACACCTTTGTGGCGGGAGTTGATCGGATAGCGCTCCGTAATTTCTTTCCAGGGATCATTTTCAAGCTGTTTCACGCCGAGAGAAACCTTGCGCTCATCAACATTGATATTCAGAATCACGCATTCGATAACCTGATTTTTCTCAACCAGCTGAGATGGGTGCTTGATGTGCTGTGTCCATGACATCTCTGAGATGTGAACCAGACCTTCAACGCCTTTCTCGAGCTCAATAAAGGCACCGTAATCGGCAATAGAAACAACCTTACCCTGTACCTTTGTACCTTCGGGATATTTCTGATTGATTTCGTCCCACGGATGGGGCTGAAGCTGCTTGAGACCAAGTGAAATACGCTTGCGCTCTTCGTCAAACTCAAGCACAACTACGTTCAGGCGCTGATCAAGCTTGCAGATTTCAGACGGATGTTCTACGCGGCCCCAGCTGAGGTCGGTGATGTGAAGGAGACCGTCAACGCCGCCGAGATCGATAAATACACCGAAGTCAGTGATGTTCTTAACGATACCTTCCAGAATCTGACCAGCCTGCATGCTTGCAAGAATCTCCTGACGCTGATCTTCCAGATCGGTTTCAACAAGCGCGCGGTGGGAAACGACAACATTCTCGCTGCTCATGTTGAGCTTAACTACGAGGAACTCCATGTTGCGGCCAACATAGGCGTCGAAGTCACGAACCGGACGTACGTCAATCTGTGAACCCGGCAGGAATGCGTCAATGCCGAAGACGTCAACAACCATACCGCCTTTAATGCGACGCTTGATGTGACCTTCAACGACTTCCTGACTTTCGTGAACCTGCTCAATTTTTTGCCATACGCGCAAGGTGTTTGCTTTGCGACGGGACAAGACAAGCTGACCTTCGCGGTCTTCTACCCTATCGAGGAAAACTTCAATTTCGTCGCCGGGCTTGACTTCTTCAATATTCTTAAATTCATTTACCGGTACGATACCTTCTGATTTAAAGCCGATATCAACGATTACGTATTTCTCATCAATGGAAACAATACGACCGGAAACTATTTCTTTCTCTGTGATGGAAGTGAGCGTACCTTCGTACATGCTCACCATCTTGCTGTACTCATCATCTGAGTAATCTTCAGAGGCTTCTTCGAGCTCGTCGAGGGTGTAAACTTTTTCGCTCTTTTGGCCTGTAAAAGTCTTTATTTCGCGCACAGGTTTTTCAGGAGCCTTCTCTTCAGCTACAACCGGTTCAGCAACTTCCGCTTCAACAGCTTCAGTGGTTTCAACGGCTTCATTTTCAGTAGCTTCAGCTTGGGTTACTTCGGCTTCTGCAGGCTGTGCCTGATTTTCGGCAGCGTTTTCAGTTTCTTCCTGAGTTTTGTTGGTTAACTCATCCGACATGTATGAATATTCCTATTATTTGCAAGCCACAGGATGTTTGGCTTATGCCTAACAACCCGGGATTAGAGTGATAATTATAATTATGTGAAAACATCCGTTCCGAAACAGAAAGTCCGGTTTTTGGATGGCCTTAAATATAGCATTTTAAATGCAAAATCAGGAATGGAATTCGGAGCGGGTTTGCCAATCCTGTATTTTTGCGCAGAAACGACCTTAAATCGCCTTATTAGCGATTAATGATATATACCAGTATTACCTTTTAGTCCGGGCAGACTGCGATTCAGGATAACTTTTGCTGAATCTCCGAACTGATTCGGCTGACCTGTTCGGCAAATGAAAGCTGCGTTGTATCAATTTCAATTGCGCCTTCAGGTTTTGTGAGCGGCGCAATAGCCCTTTCGGAGTCGGTAGCATCGCGTGCTGCCAGATTATCTTTGATCTCCTGCAAAGAAGCCGGAATGCCTTTTTTCTCCATTTCCGCAAACCGCCGCTTTGCGCGTTCATCAAGATCAGCCACCATATATATTTTGAGCAAGGCATCCGGAAACACAACGGATCCGAGATCGCGGCCGTCAGCTACAAAGTTGTGCTTTTGAACAATGCGCCGCATTTCGGCATTAACTTTATCCCGTACGGCCTGCAGGGTTGAAACCGTGCTCACATGCTCCGAAATCCGCTGCTCCCGAATGCTGTCACCCACCTTCTCCCCATTGAGCAAGGGTTCTGTGCCATGCTTATCAACGCTTAGCGTAATGTCGTGTACATCAACAACTTCTTCAAACAGCGCCAAATCCATCCCGCCCATCACATATAAAAGCGTCCAGGTCCGGTACAAGGCGCCCGAATCAAGATAGTGCCAGCCAACCTGCTCGGCTACTTTTTTTGCTGTTGAGCTTTTACCCGACCCTGCCGGACCATCTATCGTTACTATCATGCGCTTTTAAAATTCGGTTGAATGATGAAGAGTGTTGTTTACAGCAAAAGGAGCACGCAGGAATCCGCAAATTTCTTCCTTAAATGCATTGCGCCAAAGCATGCCTTACGCTTTGCTCAAATATATTGATATACAGAGAAAATATCTTTATTTTGCGCGACTATGCAAAAGCCGTAATCCGGTCCAATAATTTGCCGGTGACTCAGGCTTTCAAAAACTCAATTCAAACCGGAATTTATTCCCTTCTGACAAAATCACATGCCACAGCATAAGTCTTCCATCAAACGCGTCCGTCAGGACAAGAAAAAACGCATTCACAACCGCGCCCTACGCTCCAAAATGCGTACCCTGTACAAAAAAGTTTTTCTGACTGAAGACCCGGAAAAAGCCGAAGCTGCCTTAAAAGAAGCCGTTTCTTACATCGACCGCATGGCTGTTAAAGGTATCCTGCACAAAAACAACGCAGCAAATAAAAAGTCGAACATCGTACGCTACGTAAACGCTCTTTCAAAATAAGCTTCCAAAATGTCCCGTGCCCTTCTTGTCATCCTTGACGGCTATGGTGTTGCTTCAAACCCCGAAGTAAGCGCCATAGATCAGGCAAACACTCCTTTTTACGATCACCTCAACAGTACCTACCCCAAAACCACGCTTACCGCATCCGGTGAAGCTGTTGGTCTTCCGGATGGTCAGTTTGGCAATTCCGAGGTTGGTCACCTAAATATCGGTGCGGGACGAATCGTATGGCAGGAACTTTCCCGAATCAACAAAGCCATACGCGATGGCGATTTCTTTGAGAATGAAGTCCTGCTCGAAGCCGTCTCCATTGCCAAAAAGAAAGGCTACATCCATGTTATGGGCCTTTTTTCAGCGGGGGGCGTGCACAGCCATAACGATCACCTTTTTGCAATTCTGGAACTCTGCAAAAAGCACGGCATACCTGAAGTTTACGTACACGCCTTCACCGACGGACGCGACACCCCGCCGCACTCCGGCAAAGCCTATGCCAAGGCCTTTGAAGATAAAGCTGCCGAAATTGGGGTCGGCAAGCTTGCAAGTATCGTAGGCCGTTACTACGCAATGGATCGCGACAACCGCTGGGAACGGGTTGAACGCTGCTACAAGCTGCTCACCGATGGCGAAGGCACCCGCTTCAGCTCAGCTGATGAAGCCTTTACCAAAAGCTATGCAGACGGCGTTACGGATGAATTCATCAACCCTGTTTTGCTTGATGAAAGCCCGGACAGCCGCCTTAAGCCAGGAGATCCGGTTCTGTTCTACAACATCAGGGGAGACCGGGCCCGCGAAATTACCCGCGCGCTCACCTTCCGCGAGTTTGACGGCTTCGAACGCAAAGGGTATCCCAACCTGCATTATGTTTGCTTTACGCAGTACGACGCGACCTTTCAAAATGTCAAAGTCGCGTATCCCCCGCAGGTACTTGCAAACACCCTGGGCGAAGTTGTAGCCAAAAACAAGCGCACACAGCTGCGCATTGCGGAAACCGAAAAATACCCGCACGTCACCTACTTCTTTAACGGCGGCGAAGAAGTCCCCAATGAAGGCGAAGAACGCATCATGGTTGCAAGTCCAAAAGTTGCTACCTATGATTTGCAGCCTGAAATGAGTGCACCTGAAGTCGGCGACAAGCTCACCGAAGCCCTCAAATCAGAAGCTTTCGATCTTGTTGTTCTCAATTTTGCCAACCCCGATATGGTCGGACATACGGGCGTTTTTGAAGCTGCCGTTGCCGCCGTCGAAGCCGTTGACCATCAGCTTCAGCGCGTTGTTACCACCGCGCTCGAGCACGGTTACGCCTGCCTTATCATTGCCGATCACGGAAATGCCGACTGCATGTACGAAGCCGACGGAAGCCCGCACACGGCACACACCACTCAGCCGGTTCCCTGCATTTTAGCTGACAACACCCGCAAAGACGTAAAACTTCGCGAAGGTGGCATTCTCGCAGATGTAGCCCCCACCCTGCTCAAACTCCTTGACATTCCCAAACCAAAGGAAATGACAGGAGAATCCCTGTTTTAAGTCACTGCACGTAGATTTTTTCACAAAAGCCCGGACAGCACCACAGCTGATCCGGGCTTTTTCGTTTACCCCCTGTCACGCGCTACAGCAAAGCAAGCCCGTAAAAAAATCATCAGCCTGCAACCGGCTGTATGGGCAGGCCTGCTTTTTATTTTTTTTGGGTAAACTTCGTGAACATCAGGAGCTTGGCGGGCATACTCCGGGACCCCAAACCTAAGATAAGCCCCTTGCTTTTTTGTTCGCGGCAACCGCTGATCATCAAAGTCCGCGAATATCGGTTGCAATCATCGCTGCGGGTAAAGCAACGCTGAAAACCGGCAAAAAAAGTCTGTACCATGCTCTGAACCACAGCTAACGAACAAAGCGCCGCGGAAACGGTGCCCCCGGCTTCTTCGGCCATGGGATAAAAACAGAAAGGCGTCAGGCATTTAAGGGCACAAATATACCGGCAACTCCAACTGCTGCAAAGACCAAAGTCGTGCTTCATTCATTTTAAGGCAGCTTGTGCCTGAAACGCTTAATTATTTGATTTTGCCCTGCCCCTGCCATACATTAAGCCAACGAACTAATGCGCCTGCCTTACCGTTTTAGTTGCCATATTCAAAAAGGCACTAACTTCTAAATTTTCGAGCCCAACTATGGAGGGTAACTTCTCAAACCGAGTGCGGGATGTAATACAGTTCAGCCGTGAAGAAGCACTGCGGCTGGGCCACGATTACATTGGTACAGAACATCTCATCTTAGGCATTATCCGCCTTGATGACGGAGTTGCTGTTCGCATTCTACAAAATCTCAACTGCGATCTTTCTAAACTCAAAAAAACCATCGAAGATACCGTCCGCGGTACTGGCGGTGCAATTACCGTCGGCAACATACCCCTGACCAAACAGGCCGAGAAAGTACTGCGCATTACCTATCTTGAAGCCAAACTGTACAAAAGTGATACCATAGGCACCGAACACCTGCTGCTTTCACTGCTGCGCGACGATGAGAACATTGCTGCGCAAATACTCCATCAGTTTAATATCGGCTATGATAGCGTTCGTGAAGAACTTGACCTTATAATATCCGGCAAACCAAGAAGTCAGGATAAATCAGGCGGTGATTCAGGTGCAGCTATGGCAGCTTCAGATGTACCACCATCAAAAAGTTATAAACCTTCATCCGGAAGCGGTGACAGTAAGAAAATGGAAAAAACTAAAACTCCCGTATTAGACAATTTTGGCCGGGATTTGACCAAGCTGGCCGAAGAATCCAAATTGGACCCCATCGTAGGACGCGAAAAAGAAATTGAGCGCCTAGCACAGGTTCTGAGTCGCAGAAAGAAAAATAATCCTGTGCTCATCGGTGAACCCGGCGTGGGGAAAACAGCGATTGCCGAAGGGCTTGCGCTGCGTATTGTAGAGCGCAAAGTATCCCGCGTGTTATATGAAAAGCGGGTTGTCGCCCTTGATCTTGCCGCGCTGGTCGCAGGCACGAAATACCGCGGTCAGTTCGAAGAGCGCATGAAAGCGGTCATGACGGAGCTGGAAAAAGTAAGCAACGTCATCCTGTTTATTGATGAGCTTCATACCATTGTAGGTGCCGGCGGCGCTTCCGGGTCGCTCGACGCTTCGAACATGCTCAAGCCTGCGCTCGCACGCGGCGACGTTCAGGCCATAGGCGCGACTACGCTCAATGAGTATCGTCAGTTTATTGAAAAAGACGGTGCGCTCGAGCGTCGGTTCCAGAAAATTATGGTCGATCCCACTACGCCGGATGAAACCGCCATCATTCTGAATCAGATTAAAAACAAGTACGAGAAACATCACTCGGTTCGCTACACAGACGAAGCCATTGAAGCCTGTGTTAAGCTGACCGACCGTTACGTAACCGATCGCTTCCTGCCCGATAAGGCCATCGACGCCCTTGATGAAGCGGGTGCCCGCGTACACCTTGCCAATATCACCGTGCCGCAGCACATCATCGATCTCGAAGAGCAAATTGAAAAAGCTACGGAAGAGAAGAACAAGATGGTAAAAAGCCAGCGTTTTGAAGACGCGGCACGCCTGCGGGATACCGAGAAAAAACTCATGGAAGAGCTCGAAAACGCCCAAAAAGACTGGGAAGTCGAGTCCGAGAAAATTGTCTTCGATGTGAATGAAGAAGACGTCGCCAAGGTCGTTGGGATGATGACCGGCATTCCGGTTTCCAAAATCGCGCAGAGTGAAGGCACCAAGCTTCTCAAAATGCGCGAAGAGCTTACCCGGCAAGTTATAGGTCAGGACGAAGCCATTGTAAAGCTTTCCAAGGCCATACAGCGCACCCGCGCAGGTCTCAAAGATCCGGCCCGCCCCATTGGTTCGTTTATTTTCCTGGGACCTACAGGCGTCGGAAAGACGGAGCTTGCGAAAAGCCTTTCACGCTATCTGTTTGATGTGGATGACGCGCTTGTCCGCATTGACATGAGTGAGTACATGGAAAAGTTCTCTGTATCGAGACTTGTCGGAGCGCCCCCGGGCTACGTCGGTTACGAAGAAGGCGGCATTCTCACAGAGAAGGTCCGGCGCAAGCCTTACTCGGTAGTACTGCTCGATGAAATTGAGAAAGCACACCCCGATGTATTCAACCTGCTGCTGCAGGTACTCGACGACGGAATCCTGACCGACTCTCTTGGCCGCAAAGTTGATTTCCGGAACACCATCATTATTATGACATCGAATATTGGTGCACGGGATATCAAGAACCTGGGTCGCGGTATCGGTTTCAGCCCGACCGAATCTGCCTTTGACTACGCGAAGATGAAGTCCGTCATTCAAGACGCGCTCCGGAAGGTTTTCAATCCGGAATTCCTGAACCGCGTTGATGATGTGATTGTCTTCAAGCCGCTCGAAAAAGAAGACATTTTCAAAATTATCGACAATATGGCGGACCTGCTCTTTAAGCGAATCCGCGATCTCAACTTCAATGTAGAGATTACCAAAGGTGCTAAGGATTTCCTGAGTGAGAAGGGCTTTGATCCGAAATACGGTGCCCGGCCCCTGAAGCGTGCCATCCAAAAGTACGTGGAAGATCCGCTCGCAGAAGAGCTGCTGTCCGCTCAAAAGGAAGAAGGTGCAACCATCCGGATTAAGATGAACGCTTCGCGCGATAATCTCACCTTTGAGTGGAAGAGCCCGGAACAGTCAGGTGGAAGCGAAAGCGAAACAACGGACGAAGAAGAGACAAGCTCCAAAGAAGCCTGACATCCGCTTTCATTCCGTAACAGCGCTATATGAAAAAAGCCTGAGCATGTTCATAGTGCTCAGGCTTTTTTTGTTGAGAAAATTTAAAGGCTTAGGGATAACGCTCTTTTACATCAAAACCGGCACTTTAGGACAGTGCTTCGCGTTGCTATGTGCTCAATATTAACCTAAAATTATATTAGCGGTCACTGTGTTGACTTAGCTGATAAAAGGGACTACCTTAAAATAGTCCCATTACCCTAAACGAATTATAAGAAAAATGGACGAAACGCATAGGTGCTTTACCGCACGCATGTTTTATCCTAATTGCAGATTTGTTCAGGACGCGCTGCATTTGATGACTTATTTCCGGACTTAAACCGGACGGTCTTAATACATCAAATGCGGCTCGTTAAACCTAAACAGCCAAATTTTGATGTACTATGAACACCTATCCCTTTCCAAAAGGCGGAGCCGCTGAGCTGTATGATTTCAGCAACCTTTATGAGCTTCGCAATGCCTGCTACAATCTCGATACGGAGAAAATTATACACTACGCCAATTCAGCTGACACTGACGAGGTGATTTCGCTGCTTCTTGTACTTGAAGGCGAAAAAAAGCGCGCGCTTATCAACGGACTTTCCGTAGCGTCCATTCTCGATGTTGCAGAAGATCTTCATGTAAGTGAGCTCGCAAACTTGCTGGATGAACTTGATGAGCGCAAGCGAACCCAAATTATGGGTCAGCTTTCGGATCATACGCTTTACCGGCTGGGTTCCATGAAGAAGCTTTTTTTGAAATCCAGGACGGAGTGA
The DNA here is from genome assembly GCF_003353065.1 of Cyclonatronum proteinivorum. Lineage (GTDB taxonomy): Bacteria > Bacteroidota > Rhodothermia > Balneolales > Cyclonatronaceae > Cyclonatronum > Cyclonatronum proteinivorum. The sequence continues at coordinate 3,495,308 of NZ_CP027806.1, forward strand.
ATCCTTAGGGATCGACCTTAACCGGTGCTCAACAAGCCCCTAAAGGTAAAAAGCCTGCCTGAGCATGATGTTCAGGCAGGTTTTTTTTATTTCGGTAAGGAGCAAGTTCAGCATTCGGAAGTAGCCGGATACCCGTCAATCGCGCTGCAGGCCGAATCAATCGTATTTTGGAAAGGGCCGGATGCCCGAAGCGCGCGGCCTAACCCAAAAAGCAAGGGCCCCATCTTAGGCTTACCAACGCACAATCTACCAAGAAGCCCTTGATGTTCTCGGAGTTTTACCCAAAAAAATAAAAACCGGAACAGCTGTGCAGCGGGGTTCCGGGCTACAGGGGCCGGAATTGCCCGCCATCATCAGGCGGTTTCGGTTTGCAGGCGGGGCTTTACTTCGAGGTCGTAATCTTCGATGTTAATGCTGCGGTTTGCGCCTTCTTTGGAGAAGTAGGAGTATATGGCGGGGATCACAAAAAGCGTGAGGAGGCTTGCAAACAGAAGGCCGCCGATGATGGCGATACCCATGGAAACCCGGCTTTCACTTCCGGCGCCAAGGGCGAGGGCAATCGGCAGCACGCCCAGCACGGTTGAGAGGCTCGTCATGAGAATCGGGCGGAAGCGGGCGGCGGCGGCGTCCTGAATGGCCTCCATTACAGAGAGGCCGGCTTCTTTGCGCTGATTGGCGAATTCGACAATCAGGATGGCGTTTTTGGTTACAAGGCCAATCAGCATGATCATACCGATTTGTGAGAAGATGTTGATGGTTTGACCAAAGAAGTACAGGGTCATGAGCGCGCCGCCGATGGCGAGGGGCACCGTAAACAGAATGGTGAAGGGATCGCGGAAGCTTTCGAACTGCGCGGCAAGGATGAGATAAATCAGCACGACGGCCAGCATGAAGGCGTAGAGAAGGCTGTCTGAGCTTTCCTGAAAATCGCGGGAGGTTCCGGTGAGGGAGGTCGCGAAGGTGTCGTCGAGCTCGCTTGCCGCTATGCGGTCCATGGCGTTAATGCCATCCCCGAGCGAGTAGCCGCTTGCCAGCCCTGCCGACACGGTTGCGGATACGAAACGGTTAAAGCGGAACAGCTGCGGCGGATTGTTGTCTTCACTGATGGTGATGAGGTTATCGAGCTGAATGAGCTGTCCGCTTTCTGAGCGCACATAGATGGAGGCCAAATCGCGCGGATCGTTGCGGAAGGCCCGCCCCATCTGCCCGATGACTTCGTACTGCTTGCCGTTCATGATGAAGTAGTCGAAGCGCTGTCCGCTGAAGGCAAGCTGCAGGGTTTGCGCAACATCGCGGATGGATACGCCCAGCGCCCTTGCCCGTTCCCGGTTGATTTCAATGCTGAGCTCGGGTTTGTTGAATTTGAGATCGACATCCACAACGGAAAAGGTGGGGTCGTCGGCAGCGGCGTCCATGAAGCGTGGCAGGTATTCGCGCAGCTTTTCGAAGTTAGGGGCCTGAATCACGTACTGCACCGGCAGGCCGCCCCGCTGCGCGCGAATGCTTTGCTCCTGCGTTACAAAGCCGCGGGCTGCCGTGTGGTTTCGGAGCAAATCCGAAACATGGTCAGCCACTTCAAACTGTGAGCGGGAGCGCTCGGAGGGGTCTTTGAGGATGACGTTCACAAAAGCCGAGTTGACCGAGCTTGTTGCGCCAAAGCCGGGGGAGGTCACCGATATGATGGCTTCAAGTTCAGGCACTTCTTCATTGAGGGCCGCAACAACTTCATCAACATAATCATCCATGTACTGAAAGGTGACGCCTTCCGGACCTGTGGCGAAAATGCGCATGCGGCTGCGATCTTCGAGGGGCGAGAGCTCCTGCTGCAGGTTCAGACCGAAGTAGGCAATCATCCCCCCTGCGGCCAGAATGATGAGGAAGGCCGCCCACCGGACTTTTATGAATGCGCCCAGTGCCTTGCGGTAGCCGCTGTTCAGGGCCACATAAAACGGCTCAGTGACGCGGTGAATCCAGGATTCGCGCTCGCGTTTTTTGAGGATTTTCGAGCAAAGCATGGGCGAGAGCGAAAGCGCTACAAAGGAAGAAATGACGACCGCACCGGCCAGCACCAGTCCGAACTCGCGGAACAGGCGGCCTGTGAGGCCTTCCAGGAAAATCACCGGCAGAAACACCGCAACAAGCGCCGTTGTCGTGGAAACGACCGCAAAAAAGATTTCGCGGGAGCCTTTGAGTCCGGCTTCGATGGGATTCATCCCCATCTCAATTTTGGCGTAGATGTTTTCCATGACCACGATGGCGTCATCAACGACCAGACCAATGGCCAGCACCAGTCCGAGCATGGTGAGTACGTTGATGGAAAAGCCGAGGATGAACATCACAAAAAAGGCCCCGATCAGCGCGATGGGAATCACGATGATGGGGATGAGCGTCGTGCGCCAGTCCCGAAGGAACATAAAGATGATGAGCATTACGAGTCCGAAGGCGATGAAAATCGTTTGCCGCACTTCCGCGATGGAGGCCCTGATGTACTCGGTGACATCAAAGCCGATGGCTACGCTTACGTCTTCCGGCAGGTCGCGTTTGATAACTTCGAGCCGGTTATAAAATTCGTCAGCAATGGCGATGTTATTGGCGCCCGGCTGCGGCACGAGCACGACACCGACCATGGGGATCCCGTCGCGTTTCAGGATGGTGCGCTCGTTTTGCGGGCCGAGCATAGCAAGACCGACATCCCGGAAACGCACAATGTCATCCCCGTTTTGCCGGATAATCATATTGTTGAACTCTTCCGGTGTGCTCAGCCGGCTCAGGGTGCGCACCGTGAGCTCGGTACTCGCCCCTTCGATACGGCCGGAAGGCAGCTCCACATTTTGGGCCGCGAGTGCGTTGCGGATATCAATGGGCGTCAGGCCGTAGGCGGCAAGCCGTGAAGGCTCCATCCACAGCCGCATGGAGTAGCGTTTCTGCCCCCAAATATTGACTTCACTCACGCCCGGGATGGTTTCGAACCGCTCCTTGAATTCCGTGATGGCAAACTCGGTCAGCTCCATCATATCCCGCAAATCACTGCGCACATTCAGGAAAACGATAGGGCTGCTGTCGGCGTCGGCCTTTGAAACGATGGGGTTATCTACGTCGGGCGGCAGCCGCCGGATGGAGCGGGAAACCCGGTCACGCACATCATTGGCGGCAGCTTCCATATCAATACCGAGCTCGAACTCCACCGTGATGGTACTCCTGCCTTCGCGCGACACGGATGTCATCGTGCGAATGCCCGCAATGCCGTTGATGGACTCTTCGAGCGGCTCGGTGATTTGCGATTCCACAATATCGGCATTGGCGCCGGTATAATTGGTCGTTACAGTCACGATAGGCGGATCGACCGCGGGATATTCCCGGACACCAAGGTAGTTATAGCCAATTACGCCGAAGAGAATGATGGTGATGGCCATGACCGAAGCCAGAACGGGACGGCGTATGCTGAGTGACGAAAGACTGCTCATAAGATGTTGTTACGTTTGGGGTTATTGCTGTGCGGAGCTGCGGATTTCTGCGATACGGACATCCATGCCCGGCCGAAGCTGCAACATGCCGGTCGTCAGAAGCGTGTCGCCCTGCGCAAGGCCTTCGGTGATATGCACGCGACGGTCGGTTCTGACGCCGATTTCAACCTGACGGCGCTCGGCCTTGCCGTTGCGGTACACATACACGCTTTGCCCGCCCATTTCCGGAATGATGGCTTCGGAAGGTGCCATCAGCGCCCGGTCGATGGCACGAAGCGCAAGGTCCACTTCAACAAAGGCCCCGGGCAGGAGTACGTTATCGGTGTTTTCAGCAACACCCCGCAGGCGCAGCGTCCGGGTGTCCGGCTCAACCCGCGGCTGAATCGCATAGACTTCGCCATCATAGGTATTTTCGGAACCCTGCCGGTTGAAGCGGAACGCCTGCCCCTGCACAACCATGCCCGAAAACCGCTCCGGAACCGAAAAGTCAACCTTCACCCGGTTGACTTTCTGCAGCTCTGTGATGTACGTCTGTGGCGTAATGTAGCTGCCGGGAGAAATGGCCCGAAGTCCGATAATACCATCGAAGGGCGCACGAATTTCCGTTTGAGCGATACGCGCATTAATGAGATCAATTTCCGCCTGAATGACCATCAGCTCATTGAGCGCGGTATCGTACTCCTGCTGCGAAGTGGCATTTCGCTCGAGAAGAGACGCCATGCGCTGTTCTCTGATTTCGGCCAGATTCCGGCGGTATTGTGCCCGGCGCAACTCCGCCTGCAGATCCGCGTCATTGATTTTCACCAGTAGATTTCCGGCATTAACCAGCTCACCTTCCGTAAAATTAATGCTTGTTACCCGCCCGGAGACTTCCGCCTGAAGCGTCACGCTCTCATCCGCGACAACCGTGCCGGTGGAGCTGATCCGGTTTTCAAAGGTTTGGGGCTCCATCACAACGGCACGCACCGCGAGACGCCGGTCATTTTGCTGTGGCGCGGTCTGCGGCTGAGCCGAAACCGTGCCTGCCCCCCCATCATCCCCGCCGCTAAGCCGGGGCAATAATAATGAAAACAAAAGCACTGCGCCAGCAAGGGCAGTGAGAACACCAACCGTCAGTTTATTCATACGCATTTTCCTGAAATTCAATACATTCAATATCTTACACGAAGGGCAAATACCTGCTGCCCGGAATAGTTGTCGTAACAAGGAAAATGCTGAGATTGTTAAACAATCATTGTTAAAAAATGTGGATATGCCCCCAATCCGCTAACATCAGGCGGCAGGCTTGTAATAAGTTGATGAACCATCCGGACACACGCTGCCCACATCAACCTACTTTGACCTGAACAGGCCGCGTATTCAGGCACAGCTTTGTTTTTTTGGGTAAACTCCGTGAACATCAATGCCTTCGTGGCAGATCAGGAGTTCCTAAGCCTAAGATGGGTCCCTTGCTTTTTGGGAGAGCACACCAACCCTTCTTTCCCGGAAACCGCAGCTTAGCGACTCTCCCCCTTCCCCCGCCCCTTCACTTAATCCGAATAATCTTGTCGCACAAATCAAGCTCGCGGCTTTCGTTGCTTGCGATGATGAGCGTCTGACCTTCTTCACGGGCTTTGGCCGTAACGGATCCGATGTAGGCGAAACCAGCGGTATCAAGATTGGTGCCGGGCTCATCGAGTAACAGAAATGGCGTTTTCTTGATCAGCGCCGAAACAAGCCGGACCCGCTGCTGCTGCCCCGAACTGAGCTGCCCGTACCAGGTTTCGGTTTTGGCTTGGAGTCCGGTAACGCTCAGCTGTGCCCGGATCTCATCATCGCCCACAGCCCGACCGGAAAGTTCGCACACCAGCCGGATATTTTCGGTACAGCTAAGCTCATTATACATCCGGATATAGGGCGCCGAAAAGCCGAGCTGCCGGTACAGCTGCTGCGGCTTGAGCGGACTGCCTTCCACTTCCCAGCTGATCTTTCCCGCGTCAGGGCGGATGAGCCCTGCAATGCATTTCATCAGGGTAGATTTACCGCTACCGTTCGGTCCCGCAACGCCATGTACGCCGGGCCCGATTTCTGCTTCAATCCGGCGAAAAATCACGGATTGCCCGAATTTTTTTGATATTTTATTCAGAATAATTTGCTGCATACGGTTAAGGTACTACGCAACACTGCTCAAGTACAAGTAAGAGTTTACAAGCCTGCTGTGTGCATTTTTTCCACATGAATACTCTTCACCAAACGCCAACTCAGTGCCCGCATGGATCAGCTCGTCCATCAAATAACGTCCCGGCTGTGCCGCAAACTCAACGAAGAACAGCCCTATTACACCCCTGCCGATCTTACCGAAGCGGGTATGCCCGACTTCCTGGTTTCGCGCATACGGCTCGAGTTGGAACACAATCTCCGGGATAGCATTGTCCCCCCGGATTCCGACTGGGCGTCGATGTCGGCACCGGATGTGCGTCAGGCCTGGGCCTTGTTTTTAGACGCCATCAACGGGCAGGTGCGGCTGCCCCACGCCTTCACCCGCGGCGTTGTGGAATCGGCGGTTGCCGACCTTGTGGATTTGCTCTCGCAACCGCTCGCGCACTACCCGCCCTATCTGTTCGGAACGGCTTCGGCGCTGAGCTACGAAGAAGTGCAGGCGCAAATGAGATTGGTAGTCGTGTACCCGCACCTCGGGCTGTTCCTGCCACGCTACATGCTCAAGCGCGGCCTTAACGAAATCAGCATTGATACCTACCGCCACCTGCTCACACAGCTGGATTCGCGCGTCTGCCGCAACTACAGCCCGCTCAACTGGGTGCAGCTGCTTGAACCCCTTTTCACCCTTTGCGGCGGGGAAGTCGAAGGGGAACTGCTTGCGCGTTTTTTTACGGAAAAAAAGCTCCCCGATCAGGCGCGCTGGCTCCGTCAGATTCAGGACCCGCTCGATTCCCAACAACTTGTCGAGCTGCTTTCGCGACCCGTGTACCGCTACGATGAGCCTGAAGCTGAAGCTGAAGCTGAAACCGATACGACCGAAAGCGCAAGTCCTCAAACTGAACCCGAACCAAAGCCGGAAGATGACGAGCCCAGCCGTACCGATTCCCTAAAAACCAAAGTCATACCCGGAAGCATTGCCGGCGCGGCATTCCGTGAAAGCGGCCCCAAGAAAGCTTCCTCCCCAACCGAACAAACGGCGCAGCACGAAGACGCCACAGTGCACGAACCAACAAACCTCCCCGAACAATCAGCCGAACCGCACGGAAGCGAATCCGAGCCACAGGAACGACCGAAAAACCCGTCAGACGAATTTGAAAACGATGGTGCGCCACAAGGCGAAGACGAGCAAGACGTGCCGCTGTACCAGCGCCTGGCCCTGGATGATGACGATAATGACGACGACGAAACCGAAGCCGATGACGCCAGCGAACACGCGCTGCCCCAGGCTCCTGCAGAATCCGGTCACCCTGATACAGAAGACGAAGGCGATGAACCGGATGAACCCCTTTCCCTCCCCCGCTTCCGAAACGAAGAATCGTATCCGGAAGAAGCGACCGAAGACGCGTCCCATGAAAACATCCGCCCGATTGCAGGAAGCGAAACCGAAGGCGACATAGATGATGACGACGACGATGATGAAGACAACATCCCGCTCTGGCAGCGCCTCCGGGTCGATGATGACGAAAATGAAGCCGAACCACACCCCCCGCAAACCATCGGGCCTGCGCCCGACAATGCCCGTTTTGAAGAACTCTACAGCTTTCTGCAATCGGACGAAGACCGATTCCTGAGAGAAATTTTTGACAGCGACCGGCGGGCTTACATCGGAGCACTCGAACAGCTCTCAGGCTTCGACAACTGGCGCAAAGCCGGGAAATACCTCACCAACGAAATTTTCCGCCGCTACGAAATCGACATGTACAAAGACGTTTCAATCGATTTCACAGATCAGCTGCACCGCTTTTTTAAAAATCATGCTTAAACGCATGAGCTGCCCCAAAACCTTCCGGCTTTATGATCCGCAACGGCGGTAAGTGAAATATTTTCCCACACCCGCATAAACTGAGTTTTTCAAACCACCCATTTTCTATAAACCGCAAAATATCAATCCATTATACAAACCAACATCATAGTACGAATAATGCGTGCTGAACGCCGGTTTATTCTGTTATTCTAATCTGATATTATTATTTTGAATCGGGATACGGGTTAAATTCAACACCTGTCTCCCGCCATACTATTGTTTTCGAAAAGCGCTTTGCTAAGGCAAAACAGCTTTCCGGTCAGCTTGCAAAACCTGTTATTAGTTATCCGCCCAGCGGTGCGTACAGCCGGGCTCCTTCCTTCAACCTTAATGTTATTCTCTATTTATTTAGTCGTGACTTATGGAACAAAATAAAAAATTTGAAAAGCTCACGCAGCTTCGGAAAGAAGCACGGCTGGGCGGCGGTAAAGAACGTATCGAAAAACAGCATAAATCGGGTAAGCTGACCGCTTACGAACGTGTTGATCTCCTCCTCGATAAAGGCAGCTTTGAAGAAATCGGCGCATTTGTGCGGCACCGCTGCCGCGACTTCGGCCTCGACAAGCAAAGTATTCCCGGCGACGGCGTAGTAACCGGCTTCGGAAAAATCAACGGACGCCCCGTGTATGTGTTCTCGCAGGACTTCACCGTTTTTGGCGGCTCCCTCTCTGAAACACATGCCGAAAAAATCTGCAAAATCATGGACCTGGCCGTGAAGAACGGCGTGCCCGTCATCGGCCTCAACGACTCTGGTGGCGCACGGATTCAGGAAGGCGTCGCCTCACTGGGCGGTTACGCCGAAGTCTTCTGGCGCAACAGTATGGCTTCGGGCGTCGTCCCGCAAATTTCCGCGATCATGGGCCCCTGCGCGGGTGGCGCGGTGTACAGTCCGGCCATCACCGACTTCATTTTCATGGTTAAAGACACAAGCTTCATGTTCGTGACGGGCCCCAACGTCGTAAAAACCGTGACGCACGAAGAAGTCACCTCCGAAGATCTCGGCGGCGCCTCAGCACACAGTAGTAAATCCGGTGTCGCGCACTTCGCAACCGACAACGACGCCGACTGTCTCGCACGCATTCGCATGCTGATGAGCTACCTCCCGCAAAACTGCGAAGAAAAAGCCCCCCTGCAGCCCGCCCGCGATCCGGATCCCAAATTCGCCGAAAAACTCGATACCATCGTCCCGGATAACCCCAACAAACCATACGACATCAAGGATGTCATTCGCGGCGTTGTGGACGCAGACACCTTCTACGAAGTCCATGAAAATTATGCGGATAACATCGTGGTTGGTTTCGCGCGTCTCGGCGGACGCAGCGTAGGCATTGTCGGCAATCAGCCGCTTTCCCTCGCAGGCTGCCTTGACAACGACGCCTCCGTAAAAGGCGCCCGTTTCGTACGCTTCTGCGACGCCTTCAACATCCCGCTTGTGGTATTCGAAGATGTACCGGGCTTCCTGCCGGGCACCGATCAGGAATGGGGCGGTATCATCAAGCACGGCGCCAAACTCCTCTACGCCTTCTGCGAAGCCACCGTGCCTAAGATGACGGTCATCACCCGCAAAGCCTACGGCGGCGCCTACGACGTGATGAACTCCAAGCACATCCGCGCGGACTACAACATCGCATGGCCTTCCGCCGAAATCGCGGTTATGGGCACCAAAGGCGCGGTCGAAATCATCTTTCGTCGCGATATTAAAAACGCAGCCGATCCGGAAGCCACCCAAAAACGTCTCGAAGACGAGTACGAAGAAACCTTCGCCAACCCCTACCGCGCAGCCGGTCGCGGGTATATCGACGACGTCATCTTCCCGAACGAAACCCGCAGTAAACTCCTGCGCGCCTTCGACCTCATCCAAACCAAGGCCGACAGCGTACCCCGCAAAAAGCACGACAACCTGCCGCTCTAAACGGGTCATCCCATTCAGCGGAAATATCCCTACACCGGCTCCGGATTTAATTCGGAGCCGTTTTTTTTGGGTAAACTCCGTGAACATCAAGGGCTCCGTGACAGGTCAAAACACCCCAAGTCGGCGGAGAACCCCTTGCTATTTTGCCGGTTACCCGACGCACCCGCCCGGCCTCATCAAGCCGCAAGCAAACCTTTACAGAGATTCGGGGCACACATCCCAAACCAAAGTCTGTGCTCATCACGCACGACTCCCGCAACCGGTTTACGGACCGTTCACAATTCACAGCTCGCACAACTGTACAACTTCAGTTCGGCGCGGACGCAACGCCGCACTTCAATTCCAAAAAAGCGGGACAGTCACCGACGAGATACAGCGCAGCAAAAAGCTATGATCTCGTTATTTTACCGGACGCATGACAGTTTTCCATTCACAAAACGGGCAGCATGAATCTATTTGAAGATCCCTCCGACGACGCACAAAAAACCCGGAACCGGCAGGCGGCCGAAAGCCTGCGGGCGGCGCCGCTTGCTACGCGCATGCGACCGGTTTCACTCGCTGAGTTTGTCGGGCAGCGCCATCTCTTAGCCGAAGGCAAGCTGTTATTTCGTATGATTCGCAGCGGACAGATCGGCTCCGTGATTTTATACGGTCCGGCAAGTAGCGGCAAAACAACCCTCGCCAACGTCATCTCACAGGAAATCGACGCCCGTTTTGTCGTGCTCAACGCCGTGCTTGATGGCATCAAGGAGCTGCGCGCGGTGGTCGAAGAAGCCCGCACCCGAGAGCGGATGCAGCAAACCCGCACGATTTTGTTCGTGGATGAAATCCACCGCTGGAACAAGGCCCAGCAGGATGCCCTGCTGCCGCACATCGAATCGGGCCTGCTCACGCTGATCGGGGCAACGACCGAGAATCCGTACTACTCGCTCGTGAGTCCGCTGCTTTCCCGCTGTCAGCTCTTCGAGCTGTACCCTTTCGACGAGGAAGACCTGCTCACGCTGCTGCGCCGGGCGCTCGGCGATCAGTCCCGCGGACTCGCGCGCTTCAACATCGAAATCAGCGACGACGCCCTGCGGCACTTTGCCTCCTACGCCGCCGGCGACATCCGCAATGCCCTGAACGCCCTCGAAATGGCGGTGCTCACCACCGATCCGGACGCGACCGGCACGCGGCACATCAGCCTGGAAGTAGCGCAGGAATCCATCCAAAAGCGCAATGTGCGGTTCAGCCGTCAGGGCGATGAGCACTATCACTACGCTTCGGCGCTCATCAAAAGCCTGCGCGGCTCCGATGCCGATGCGGCCCTGCACTGGCTCGCGGCCATGCTCGAAGGCGGCGAAGACCCGCAGTTTATTTTCCGGCGCTTCCTCATTTTTGCTTCCGAAGATGTCGGCATGGCCGAGCCGAAAGCGCTGGAACTCGTGCAGGCCTGCCTGCAGTCCTTCGAGACCTGCGGCATGCCCGAAGGCCTCTATTTTATGTCTCACGCCTGCCTCTACCTCGCGCTCTGTCCCAAAAGCAACAGCACCAAAGGCATTTTCAAAGCACTGGCACACGTCCGGAAATCCGGACCGGGAACCGTGCCGCCCCATCTGCGCGACCGCACCGCCAACCGGCTCAAGTCCCGCTACGAAAGCACCGACAACCCCTGCGAAAACTACCGCTACCCGCACGAATACCCCAACAACTGGGTCGCGCAGCAATACCTGCCCGACGAATTCCCCAACCTCAAACACTACGAGCCCGGCACAAGCCCCGTCGAAGAACGCCTGAACGAGCGGCTCAGACGGATTCGGGATTCAAAGCTTTGATAATCATACCGGGCGGAAGTTTGCTTTTTTTTCGGAAGATGTGTGTCCGGGCGCATTAACCATTTCAGGCAAAGCCGGCGAATAATTGTGATTCATTGGGGTTCCCTCAGGGGAGCTCACCGGCATTGCACCCATGTTTTCAAACATCCCGCTTTGGCAATGAAGCTACCGGACTACCGGAAAATCTTACAGGCAGAAAGTCAGACCGTCAGACCGTAGCTGACCGCATGTTGCTATGCAAGCCCCCTGTCCTCAAAACTCAGCTTCCGTAACAGCGCTTTTTTCTTGGTCTGATGTGCCTCCATGCGGTGCAAAATATTGTCGAGACTTTGCACGGCAGCCGTGATGTGCGGCCCCTTGTTCAGCATTACGCACTCTGCGCGGTTGCCCATGGCGGCGTCGGAGATTTCGGCCCGCGAAGGCAGCCCGGTTTTGGCGAGATTTTCGAGCACCTGCGTCGCCCAGATAACCGGCACATGCGCGGCCTCGCTGATCCACAGGATTTCTTCCTGCACTTCGGCCATGCGCTCAAATCCGCACTCGATCGCAAGGTCGCCGCGGGCAATCATCACCCCGCAAAACCGCGCCTGCATGGCCGTAAGGAGCATATCGGGCAGGCTGTCAAAAGCCTGCCGCGTCTCGATTTTCAGAATGATGGCCGGCTGTTTAGCGCCCGGCGCGTTGGCTTCCATCACGTCCATCAGGTGCTGCACATCCTCCGCCTGATTCACAAACGAGAGTGCCACAAGGTCTGCATGGTGCTGAATCCACGGCAGATCGGCGCGATCTTTCTCCGTCAGGGCACTGACTTCGATCACCGTTTGCGGCAGGTTGATACCTTTATCCGCCCGCAGCTTCGTGCCGGTCGGACGCGCCTGACGAATGCGCACCAGCACTTTTTCTTCAGCAATATCTTCGATGATACCCCCGATTTTGCCGTCGTCGAACCAAACCGGCGCACCGGGCAGGGCATTCCGGAAGGCCTCGGGAAGCGAACAGGCAATGTGCGCCGTCACTGTTGTTGACGCTGACGCTGAAGGTGACGCTGAGAATGATGCTGATTTTTGGGGATGCAGCGCGATTTCGAGTAAATCACCCGGTTTGAGTACGACTGCAGGATCCGGGTTGAGCACCGCGTTCACCAGGACGGCGGGCTGATCGCTGCGCCCGGGTTTGAGTCGAATGCCGGGTGCGGCATAAATGGTTTTGTGGCTCAGACCAAGTAGTCCGTCGCCATCGGTTTGCTCGAGCAACAGCTTCCGTCGGGCGCCCCGTGTATCGCGCAGGTGCAGCGTATCGCCCGGCTTTAGGTTATTGAAAGCCTTGTCATCCAGAACGAGTGCGGGAAGTGTTTCGCCGCTGTCCGCGCAGGCAGCGGTTCCGGATGCAGGAAGAAGCCTGATTCGGGCCGGTAGCGTGACCCGGCCCAGGGTATCGCGCTCGGGCTTGATTTTGAGCACCGGCACTTCCGCCGGCACTTCTGCCGTCCGGATTTTGGGTCCGGCGAGGTCGGTCATCACGCGGCAGTTTTTGCCGGTCGCCCGGCTGGTTTCGGCAAGGTTTTGGGTCATACGCAGCCAGTCCTCCGGCTGATCGTGCGCGCAGTTGATGCGCGCCACATCCATGCCGCTTTCGAGTAGGGACGTAAGCAGCGCGAGGTCGTGCGCGGCCTCGGGCGGCATGGTGACCATAATCCGGGTGTTGCGGTGCGGCTGCGGCGGCCCCAATACGTGCGCGGTGTTCTCCGTAAGTCGCGTGCTCCCGCAGGGCGGCTGCAAAAAAGCCGGGTCGCTCTCCGGCATTTCTGCCGGCTTGGCATTACCGTCGGCCGCGGCCAGCGCCGTATTGATGAGGCGGATCACCGCCCGGAAACTCTCCATCACCCCGGCCTCCGCCCGCCCCAGCGAGGACAGCCCCAGCCCCGCCAGCTCCCGCTGAATACCGCGCAAATCATGCTGCCGCAGCACCAGATATTGCAGCAGGTTCACCGCACTTTCCCGGTTCTCAGGATGCACCCGCTTTAGCCGGGCCTCAAAGCGGTCGGGCACAAGCTGCATTTCAGCAACCATCTCCTGCAGGGCAGGCAGCAGCTCGCGCATCTTTTGAATGCGCCACGGGCGCAGGCGGGAATCATCGTAAAGGGGCTTCATAGCGGGAAGAAATAGGGAAGTCTGTTGGATAAGGAATCAAGATAGCATTTCTTTTTGAAGCCCATATTACGGAGAGTGCAGAGTGCAGAGTGCAGAATTGTTGATTGTTGATGCCTAAATACGGTTGACGTTTTAGTTGAGATGAAACATTTTTGTGGCGGTCAGTTTTGTGGATCTTCCGGATGCTTTGATGGGTATCCGGGCAGGTCAGACGAAGGGGATCTCTCACATGATGCTTCGACGGGTTTCCAGGTTTAGCTGTGCTTCAAAGCCTTGAGGAGTGCGGTGGTAGGTCCCGCTGTTCGAGATGACACCTTTGTTAATTCTTAGTGATGATTACTGGGTTCTCACTGCAGAGTTGTTGATGCCTATGTACGGTTGACGGTTTAGTTGAGATGAAACATTTTTGTGGGTTATGTTTTTGCGGCACCGCATTGGGGAACGGTCGGTAATATGGGATGCTATCCGGGCTGGCAGTAAGGCAGATTAGCTTGGCTATTTTTGGAATCCGCCGAAGGTCTGATAAACTTGGTGGGTCGTAAACGGAACCGTTGCTTAATTACGACTCCCCAAAAAGCAAGGGATTCATCTTTGACTTGGGGACTTCCGATCTGCCACGAAAGACCGTGATGTTCTCGGGATTTCCCCCAAAAAAATAAAAGCTGCGTACTGCGCAGGCTTTCAGCGTCAGGTTTTGGACGTTGTTACAGCACCATCCCAAGCCGGGTTTGGTTGGGGAGTAGGGACCCGGACTCCGTTTTTTTTCAGGCGAATTCGTCGAGTTTTTTCTTTTTGTTGGCGCCGCGGAGGATTTGATGATCCGTGTCGTGGGCGGTTTGGGGCTCGAGGTGCAGGGTGATGACGCCGTCGGTTTTGAGGGCGTCGATGAGGCTGCGTTCGAGGCGGGTGGCGTCGGCGTGGGCGGCTTCGAGGCTGATGTTGTCGGCGAAGACGAGGTGGAGCTCGACCCAGGTGGTGCGTCCGGAGGTGCGGTGGCGCAGGTGATGCCAGCCGGTGATGTGGCCGGGCAGCTCGCCATCGAGTACGCCGCGGAGGGCCGCGTCGGTTTCGGGGTTGCGCTCATCCATGATGCCTTTCACCGAGAACCGCAGGAGCCGGTACCCTTCGAAGCTGATGTAAGCGGCAATTCCTAAACTGATAATGATATCGATGAAGAGCCAGCCGGTGAAGTGGATGATGACGAGTGCGGCGACAACCCCGGTGCTGGTCCAGACATCGGTGAGGGTGTGTTTGCCGTTGCTGATGGCGATCATGCTGTTGTGCTTTTTCCCGACCGACACGACGTAGCTGCCCAGCGCGAGGTTGATGAGGGCTGCGCCAATGAGCATAATCAGACCGGTACCCATGTTTTCGATGACGATGCCGGTGATCATACTCTGCACCGCGTAGTACACGATGGTGAAGGCGGCGGCTACGATGATGGCACCTTCCGCGCCGACCGACAGGAGTTCGATGCGTTCGTGCCCGTAATGGTGATCGTCGTCGGCGGGTTTGAGGCTGAGGTAGTAGCCGTATACGACGAAGGCGACTGCGAAGAAGTGGACGACGGACTCGAGGGAGTCGGAGAGGGCCGCGGTTGAGCCCGTGACAAAGAATGCGCCAATTTTCATGGATAGCGATACCGCGGAAACGGCAAGGCTTAAAATCAGCGCTTTTTTTACCGGGTCTTTTGTTGCAGTGCCTGAAATCATAGTTGGCCGTTTTTAAAGTTTCTTTTTCATTATTTCTGAGAGATTTGCTGCGGTTATTCTCCAAAGGTTGATTCAACTTCCCAGTCAACACTACTCACCGTTGGTTCTTTGCTGAGCCTTTCTGCGATATTTTCGATAATCAGCTCATGGGTGCCTTTTACATGTATTTTGGCTTCAACCTGAATAAGCGAGGCGTTGGGAATATCTTCGGTTTTGAGCGCATTCAGTGTCGCGTTTTGAATGCTTTTTAACTGACGGATGATGATGTCGCGAATCAGGATTTCATCTTTTTCTTCTATGACGGCTGTGAGCGTGTACTCGGTTGTGGCGCTTCGGAAGTAGTGAGGAAGTTCATCAAGTTTATGGGCCACAGGCCTGAGGAGGGTGTGGGCAAGAATAATGAGCGCTGTGCCAACCGTTGCTTCTGTCAGGAATCCGCTGCCAGCAAGTACCCCGATTGCGCCGGAGCCCCAAATGGTGGCAGCGGTATTGAGGCCGCTTACGTTGAGGCCTTCTTTGAAGATGACCCCTGCCCCTAAGAATCCGATACCGGAGACAACCTGTGCGGCAACACGTGTGGGACTGACTTCGTCGGGGGTCATCATCCCCAGAGAAACAAACAGCGCGGCGCCTACAGCGACCAGGGCATTGGTGCGCAAGCCAGCCATGCGCTGCCTGATTTGCCGCTCGACACCGATCAGAGAGCCTAAAATAAAGGCTGCCCCAACCCTGATGGTGAATTCCAATAATTCCATATACCAGCACCAGTTTGCAGCTTTTTTGGGAATCAGAAAGAAAGTACCCGGAAAAGCTGTAAGATTATGCGTAACAGCGGCTGTTTTCGATCAGTCCGGTTACTAAGATCATTTGAATAGCATACACCTTTTCAACAGTATATGCACGCACATTAGGTAGAGGTCGGTTAAGATACCTAATGATTTGATACCGAATTAACTTAAGACTGGGCTTCGGGAATTGAAGCCGGATTTGTCAGACTCAGCCTTAAATAAACAGGATGGCGAAACATCAGCTCTGCACATCCTTTGTACCTTTAGGTTTTATATATGCTAACTCAACTAATATTAAACACCTATCAGGGTTGCGACGAGGTAGAAGTACAGTCCTAAACCTGTGAAATCCTTGATGGTGGTAATGAAGGGGTCGGCGCCCGGTGCGTGGTCGAAACCAAGCTTGAGGAGGATGTACGGCAGCAAAAAGCCGAGTAGGGTCGCTACGGGAACCACGACTGCAAGACCGATGCCCACCGCAAGGCCAATTTCAGGAATGCCGTTGGGCATACCCTGCCAGTACCAGGCAACGATGCCGCCAATTAAGCCAAGCGCAAGACCCATTATCGCACCAATTGATACTTCACGGCCTATGTGACCGAAAATCCTTGAGGTATCAATGTGCCCGAGTGCCAGGCCGCGGGCGAAAATGGTGGAGGACTGCGTACCTACATTGCCCCCCATATCCATCAACACCGGTATGAATACGGCGGCAACCAAAACAGCTTCCAGAACATCTTCGAAGTAATCGATAACGCCCCCAACCAGAAAACCGCCGGCAAGCGTAACGAAGAGAAACATCATGCGCAGGCGGATCGGGTACCAGATGCTGCCTTTCAGGAGCTTGCTGCTGTTGACCAGATCTTTTTCGCGCTCCTTATCGCGGTCGCTGCGGCCGGCAATACCGGCTTTCTGGAACATGGTTTCGGATGTTTCTTCTTCAATCACCTGCATGGCGTCGTCGAAGGTTACGATGCCGGTAATCCTGCTTTTCCGGTCGAGTACCGGAATGGCAAGGAGATCGGCTTCTTTAAGCATGCGTGCCGTTTTTTCCGCGGGTTCGTCTGCGAAAACACTGACAAAATCGGCGGACATCAGCTCACTGATTTTTAACTGCTTATCGGCCGTGATGAGCTGACGCAGCGAAACGGTTCCGATCAGGCGGCGCTGCGCGTCGATTACGTAAGCGTAGTAGATGGTCTCTTTTTCCGGGGCTTCCAGACGAAGCTGCTCCAGCGCCTGCTCGGCTGTTATTTCCGCTGTGATGACGGCATAGTCGGTCGTCATGATGGCACCGGTTGTGCCTTCGCTGTAGGAAGAAAGTTTGAGGATGTCTTCCCGCTCGGTTTGAGCCAGCTCTTTCATGATTTCTTTCCGCTTGTTTTCAGGGAAAGATTTGAGCAAATCTACACGCTTATCGTGCGGCATTTTTTCAACCAGTGCATAAATATAGCTTACAGGCTGTGTGGAGAGAATTTCATACTCAATATCTTCATCAAGTATGCGCAAAACCTGAAGCTGTGCGTCATTTTCAAGGGATTTGAATACCCGGACTTTGTTTTGGGTTTCCAGTTCAAGGATAAATTCGGCAACATGGGCCGGGCTGAGCTCAGCAAGTAAGCGCACGAGGAGGCTTGTTTCGCCTGCCTTCAGGGCATTCATGAGCTGTGTTTTCAGGGAGTTGTCTAAGGTCATAATTCTGAATTTTTGCGCGTACTATTCCCGTGCGGGTTTCACGCATAGTTTTTTAAAAAGGGTGGATTTAGAAGAGCGGCAAGCTGCTACTTCGGGCTGCCTTGGGTATCATCAGGCCTGCATGCCCCCGCGTACATAAAGCTTCTTATTGCAATCAAAAGGCATTTTTTGAATTTTTGCCGAAGATTGAAATAATCAGCCCTACCATCGCGGGTGCAAACCCGTAGTAGTTCCTGTTATTTTCGGAGTACAGGAATGTTTACAGGCAGCCGGCTTACCAGAGGCTGTCCGGTGTAAAGGCAATACCTACGTTAAATCCGGGGAAGTCAAAGCCACTTTCGAATCCGCGGCCATAGGTGATGTCCATCTCGAGGAGACCATCAATAAGGGCGAGACGCAAGCCGCCATTAAGTCCAAAATCAGTGCTTTCGGCAAAAACTTCTGCAAGTACAGAAACCCTGTCATGGATGCCAAAATCACCGCGTACGCCATAAATTGGGGTAAATTCCCAGTCATCTCCATCATCAGCAAGTACGAAACCTGCGTTGAGATGCAGCATGGAATCCCCGCCCAATATCAGACGGCTGTAAGGGACGTAGGCCATAAACTCTTCAAAATCACCGCCATCGCTGAAACCAAAAGCGGTAACCAGGCCAATGGCACTGCCGAATTCTTCGACATCGCGGTTTACAGCTTTGAGTTCGGCAAAGAAACCGGCAAATTCGAAATCGCCTGCCGTATCAAAAGCAAGGCCTGTGGTTAATTCGAGCCATTCCGTCACGGCAAAAGCCGGCTGAAAAATGGCTTCTTCGGTCCCGGCCCAGGTTTCAATCTGGAATGAGCGATGGGTGGTAACCGCCGCGTCATCAATGATCATTTGCTGGGCGTTTGCAGCCTGTCCGATCAAAATAACAATGCCAACCACAAACATGATGGCAATTTTGATGAGCAGGTGTAATTCTTGGGTGAGCTTCTTTTCGTAACGCATACTTTTTATAATTTTTGCGGTACGGCAGAAATTGCATCACGAGCATACCAAGCCCCTGATAACTGAACCTTCAACTTCGCCTGACTCGTCCAGCACTACCATTAAGCAATGCGAACTTTGGCAAGGAGTTATTGGAATTGTGGTTCCACAATTCAGGCAACTGGCAATTCATCGCGGGAAGGCGGCGATGAACTGAAATCTATACGCTCAGTGTTGAGCGAAATCCCATTCACCACGGCCGGTCACGCCATAAATCTGAGCTACAGCTGCAGGCTCAGGGTCCGGATCAGTATGCAGGCAACAACTATGACTGTCGTCCATTTCCGTGGTTTAGTTTAGGTTTAAAATTTTAAATCCGATTTTTTCGGATCGCAAAAGGTAGGGTTGATTTTGCGGTAAAGTCAACCCTTTATTTTAATTTGCCAGATTATGAAGGGGAATTCCGTTCATTAACAGCCGCTCACAATGGCGGCTATAGGTTTGAATTTTATTGAGATAGTTATGTCTGACAAACATCTCCGGAGGCTATTCAATTTTTGTTCATTTCATACCCGAATATAGGTCGCTGTATCCTATTTTAGCCCTATGAAATCCAATATCCCTTCTCTCAAAGCGGCACCAAAAGTACTTATCGTTGCCAATGTGTGGCCTGAGCCGGACTCTTCGGCAGCCGGAAAACACATGATGCAGCTGCTGGAAACGCTCAGCGTACTTTCAGAAGAGATGCTCTTTACCTGTACGGCAGTCGAAAGCCATTTCGTGAGTCCGCGTCTTTCTGAAATCTGTAAGACCGCAAACATCCGGATGAACTGCAGTAGCTTTGATCAGCTCGTTTCAGATTTTTCACCAGACCTTGTGGTGTATGACCGGTTTTTGGCGGAGGAGCAATTCGGATGGCGTGTGCGCGAGAGATGCCCCGAAGCTGTTACGATGCTCAATACCGAAGACCTCCATTTTGTCCGGCGCTGGCGTGAGAACAACCGCAGTGACACCGGTTTTTCGTGTACCGATATTCCGGTGAGTGCATTTCTTACTACCGACGCACAGCGGGAGCTCGCTGCCCTGTTCCGCTCTGATCTTACGCTGCTTATCTCGGAAGCCGAGCACAGGCTTTTGCTGCACCATTTGCCTGCAACAGCCGGTTTACTGCAGTATCATCCGCTTTGCAAGGAGGGCGGGAATCAGGCGCTGAACACGGTAACAGACCATCAAACCAACGTTATTTCGCTGGGTAACTTTTTGCACAAACCCAATCAGGACGCAGCACTAACCCTGATTCAGCACCTGTGGCCGGCCCTTGGTCCGCAGTTAAAAAATGCGGAATTGCACCTGTACGGGGCGTATCCATCCGAAAAGCATTTCAGATGGAGTCAGCCCGCTAAGCGGGTTTGGGTGAAAGGTCGCGCGAAAAATTTGCAGGAAACGTTGTGTGCACACCGGCTGATGCTTGCCCCCATCCGCTTTGGTTCGGGCATCAAAGGTAAGCTGCTGGATGCCATGCAGTTCGGGCTGCCTTTTGTCACTACGCCAATCGGTATCGAGGGTATTGACAGCACCGAAAACTGTGAACCCTTTGTGGGCTTTACGCGGGAGGATTTCATTCAAAAATCAGTGCGTTTGTACGAAGATGTGGCGCTGCGCAACGAATTCCGGGCATGGGCGCATGAAGTGCTCAATAATCGTTTCGAAAGCCGTGCCCATGAAACCTCCCTCATCAAAACGCTTACTGCGCGCCTTCGTAATCGCTCGCACTTCCGGCAGCAAAATATTATCGGCGCAATGCTGCAGCATCACTCCTTAGCAAGCACGCGATACATGGGGAAGTGGATAGAAGCCAAAAATGCAGGCATCACATAGCAAAGCGCGGCTGACATGCGGGCATAAAAAAAGCTTCCGGTTGTATCAAACACGGAAGCTTTGGGATATATTAATGCGATATATATAATTCTTGCGGAGAGAGAGGGATTCGAACCCTCGATACCCCGGAGGGGGTATAACACCTTAGCAGGGTGCCGCTTTCAACCACTCAGCCATCTCTCCGGTTGAAGACTCCAAATATAATCTTTTCTAAGCCTCTGTTGCAACTGTTATTTTTGGAAGTGTAATTTATTTTTCCTGCTTTTCTTCATCATCAATAACATAGATTTGGGCGAGATTACGCCCTTCCTGCGCGTAGTCGAGACCGTAACCCAATACAAACAGGGTCGGTATTTCGAAACATACGTACTTGATATCAAGGTGATATTTCAGGGCTTCCGATTTTTTGAGCAATGTTACCCACTCAACCGAGGCAGGCTTTTTCTGTTCCACAATGTTGGTGATGTAGGAAGCTGAGAGACCTGTATCGATGATATCCTCAACAAGGATGACGTGACGGCCGGTCAGGTTTGCGTCTACATCCTTACGCTGCTGCACGAGACCGGACGAAACTTTAGCGTCCCCATAGCTGCTCAGCTTGTAAAAGTCCATTTCACAGGGTATGGTGATGTATCGCATCAAATCTGCCAAAAAGATAAAGGCGCCGTTCAGCACCCCAATCAGAATAGGCTTTTTACCTTCGTAATCGCGGTCTATTTGCGCCCCGATTTCAGCTATGCGTTTTTGGAGCTCCTGCTCCGGAATCATCACTTTAAAGCGCTCGCCGTTGCAGAGTACTTCCTCGGGTTTGTGAAAGGACATATCAGGATATTCTTTTGAAAATTAACGTTTTATCTCCTTGCAACCGGCACGCAGCATGCGCAGCAATGAGACCTGTTTTAAGATATTCATTGCGGGGAAAGATAACAGCGAGAAGTACGCCATCAAACGAAACAAGTACCTTTGCTGAAATTCTTTGAGCATGCATCACTTTGTGATCTGTGAGAATATCAGAAATGAGTTTGGTACCCTTCATTCCCAGCGGCTGCATGCGATCGCCCGCTTTCCATGGACGAATAACAAGCGGAAACCGCAGGCTTGCGGCCCGCAATTCAAGCACATCAGCCTGCGGTTCACCCTGCCAGGCTCCTGCTGTATAGAGAAGGGAAGCATCCGATTTACAGACGATCTCCTCCCCCGCAACCGGCATTGCATGAATGTATTCCGGAGCATGTTCCGGGTTTTCCCCGGGGATTAACCGGAGCAATAGTGTTTTTTCTTCCCGTACTACTTCAAAGCCGTTACCGATGTGCAGCTGACTTCCCTTTTGCAACTTGAGATGGTTGCGCAAAGCTGAAAGAACCGATTGCGGCGGAGAAAAGCCGGCTTCCCGCAACACCCAGGCGTCAAGAACAGCTTCACATAAGTTGTCACTTATACAATTAAGTGCCGATATTTTAATCTGATTTTTTTCAGAATAAGCACTTGCGAGTTCAGCGATGATCTCAGCTACGTGCTTATTGGCCGCTGCCGTTTTTTGAAGCCGGTCCGACCAGCCGGGAAACAGCTTGTCAAGCACGGGCAAAATTTCATGACGGAGACGGTTGCGGGTGTAGTCGGGGCTCTGATTGCTTGCATCCTCCCGCCACTTTAGACCAACGCTTTGGGCGTACTGTAAAACATCCGCTTTTCTCAAGTGCAGCATAGGACGAATAATATGCCTGTCTCTCGCTTTAATCCCTCTCATGTTGCGAAGGTTACCTGACCGAAAAAGCTGCATCACAAGGCTCTCCTGCACATCATCCGCGTGATGGGCCGTAGCGATATAGTCCGACTGCGTCGCAAACCGCACCTTTTCAAAAAACCGATAGCGCAACACCCTCGCGCTTTGCTGAAAATTTCCGGTCAGCTCTTCCTCTGTAGCATGATACACAAATAAGGGTATATCATTGCTGCGGCAATACTCAGATACCAGTATTTCATCGGCATCGCTTTCCGCTCCGCGCCTGCCATAATTAACATGCGCCGCAACAACAGACTCCCTGTGCAGGGCACAGCGCATGAGCAACACCATACTGTCAGCCCCCCCGCTTACGGCACAAACTATTTTTTTTGCCGGTAATTTAATTTTTTTCTGAAGCTCTTCAGTCAAGCGGTTCAAAACGGACATCCTGCTTCGTGAACCTTCTTACACTGTCGCTTTCATCCAGAAATACAGGGTAACCGCCAAGATCAATTCCCAGGAATTTAAAGCTGCCTTCCAGTACCTTGTTCTCCACCCGTACACGGTTGAGCTGTCCGTAGCCCCGGTGCATTCTGTTGATTTCCAACAACTGCTGCTTCAGGTCGACCCGGCTTCGATTATACTGCTCATCAAATTCATTCAAAACTGCGGCAAGTAAAGCGGTATGATTAACATCCCGGCCCAAAATGCCGCTTAGGTTTACCGCTGTGTCGGAAAGCTCAGGCGGCAGCTGACCGTTTGTGTTTATGCCTATACCTATAACGAAGCGCTCCAGCTCCGTACCCTTAAAAGTACCTTCAGCCAGAATGCCGCAGGCTTTTTTACCGCCAATCAGGACATCATTCGGCCATTTAAGGGTTGCATTAACGGCACAGCATTTTTTCAGCGCTGTAACCACAGAGTAGGCTGCGACCTGAAGAAGCATGTGCAGCGACTGCTCTTTTTCCGGTTTTAAAACCACTGAAAAAGTGAGCGCGGTATGCTTTCCGGCAATCCACTCATTTTGCCGCTGCCCGCGACCGGCATACTGCTTTACCGCCACACACACCAGCCCGGGATCAGCCAGTGCTGCGGGCAGTTTTTTCACCAAGGTATTGGTCGAAGGGAGCTGTTTGAAGCACCAAAAGTCCTGACCAATGGTCCGGGTATCCAGCAACTGATACAGCTGTATGAAGTCAATCTGACTATCGGAATGCGCTTGCTTAGTTTTCATGGCTGAAAATGCATATAAAAAAAGCCCTGTGCAAGATACACAGAGCTTTTATATGTCAATCAACGAACGTAACTGAGCTCTAAAGCCGGTTAGTTGCCGTCGCCGATAACGAGAACGGAATCCTGTGAACCGTACTCATTTTCTTCGTAGCGATCGGCTTCATCATCGTTTTCCCAGCGCTCGCCATCGAGAAAGTAGCGGAACTTGTACTCGCTTTCAGGCTTTAGGCGAAGTACGGTTTCCCAACCGCCGTTTTTCTTTTCAAGCTTATTTGCAGCGGGATCCCAATTGTTGAAATCTCCTACAACTACAGCTTCTGCTTCTGCCCATTCAGCGGGAATTTGCAGACGCACTTTACAGATCGTCTTCTTAGGGGTGAATTCTTTGCTTACCATTGGTTTGCGTAGATTATATGGAGTGAAGTGAACATCCACAAACTAATTTCTTTAGTTTCTAAAGTCAATCAGATTTAAAGATTCCCGGAAAACCCAAAACAGGCTGAATTGCCAAATAAAATTAATCTCTGACCACATCTGCCTTAACTAATTCGGCCTGAAACCGCTTTTACATTTGCTGTATTGCCGCGGTGATTTGCTACCCCCGCGACAATCCCCAGGAATTTACTTTATAATATAAAGTAAAAGTGGCGTAAGGCGAGTTTCTCTCCGAAATTTCCCTGTCCTGCAGCGTCCAACACGCTTTCACTCCCCCGCATGACAAGCGGCAGCTATTCATCAGATATCAACTTCGTTCAGCCTGCGCTTGAACAGCTCAATTTTTTCTATAGGAAGCGGATCGACCTTTGAGAAAATAGCCAGATAGAAGGATGTGAAGTCACCCAGCAAGCTCATATAAAGCACCCGCTGCAGCGCATTATTACCCACAGCATTTACCCGCTTCAGGGTTTGGGCGTGCGGATAAATAATTTCTGCACTCACATTCATTCTGTGCCTGATTCTTGGGTGATCAGAATCATCCTGCAAAATAAGCACCGACAGCCTGCCCATCAGGTGCGAAGTGAGCTCCCACCCTTCTACCTCGTTGTGATTCATTTCAGGAATGTGACTGCAGTAGGCGAGTACTTTGGCATTTTCGTGAAGCTGCGTTTTCCAGCGCAGCGCGACCGGTGCCATCAGGCCATCGCCCGAATAAATAATCGGAAGCGTATTCTGAAGGTCTCTCGCAAGCTCGATAGCAATGTTTTCCTCAAGGGAAGCAAGAATTTCGATTTGCTCCTGAAGAAAATGGGCTGCCTCTTCCAAGTCTTCGTCTCCGGGCTGAAAGATGTCAAGATGCTGAAAAACGCGCCAAATGGCACAGAAAGAATACGCAAGCGCGGCCCGGGTTATCCGGGATTGCGGAAGTCTGATGATGGGAATGCCCTGCGTATCGGCCGTCTCCTGAAGCTGACCGCCGGTTGTAATGATTACACGCTGCGCGCCGCGGGTGGCAGCTTCTTCAAAAGCCGAAAGGGTTTCTTCGGTATTTCCTGACTGTGATACCGCTACAACCAGGGACTTCTCATTCACAAAAGACGGCAGCGAGTACGATTTGTTCACATGCACCGGCAAATGGCCCGTTTCAAGTGACATCGCCCGAATCAGCTCGCCTCCTATAATAGCCCCGCCCATCCCGGTGATCACAACATCCTGAATGCGGCTTTTATCGATTGTCAGCTTCACATCACGGGTTTCTATGATAGCGTCGTGCAACTGCTCATCGAAGGTGCAAAGTTTATCCCATAGCCCCTGCGGATCAATACTTCGAATCAAATCAAGCGTAATCATAACAAGTCCCTCTTTATAGTAACTAAAAGTACAACAGTATTTTTTCTGCCTCGCTTCTTGTCTGCACTTTCAAGATAGAAAGGGCTTGTTTCTCCATCAATTCCAAAGTGTGTGAACGCAGTATTTTTTTGACGCCCGGAATATAAGGACCAGCCATGCTCAGCGAGCTTACCCCGAGCCCTGTTAAAATGCAGGCAGCCTGCGGGTTAGCGGCCAGCTCACCGCATACGCTCACCATAATATCCCGTTTTTTACAGGCCTTCACCACCTGATGAATAAGCCGCCATATAGCGGGATGTGCGGAATTGAAATAGCCCGCTACTTTAGGATTTGAGCGGTCTGCAGCGAGCGCGTACTGCGTAAGGTCGTTGGTGCCGATACTCATAAAATCCACAACTTCGGCCAGGGCTTCCACCATCACAACCGCTGAAGGTACTTCCACCATTATGCCCAGCTCCGGGTGCATGTGCGGGAAGGATTCAAGAAGCGTGTCGAGCTCTGCTCTAACTTCCAGCACATCTTCCAGGCTTGTCACCAGCGGTATGAGAAGCCGGAGCTTACAGGGATAGTTACGTACGGCTTCGAGAATGAGCCGGAGCTGCGCCCGTAACAGGCTTCTGTTTTCAAGCAAAATCCGCACACCACGCCAGCCCAGCGCGGGATTTTCTTCCTTTTGGGCATAGCTTGGGAGTTTATCAGCCCCTACATCATACAGCCTCACGGTCAGATAATCATCACCGGCAAGCTGTGCGGCGCGCTGCAGAAACCGGGTCTGATCATGCGAACGGCCTGACCCGTTCGGGCTTTCTGCCTGATCTTCGGCTTCCGCTTCGGACGCGGCATGACTACCGTCCAGAAAATAAACTTCGGTGCGTAACAGCCCAACGCCTTCCGGCCGGAAACGGGCGACCCGGTCGATTTCGGCTTCAAGCTCGATATTTACGCGGATCGGAACCTGATACCCGCAGGCCGTCATACCGGGCTCGGCGTAAAGATTTTGTTCCTCCGTCTGCCGGATAGCGAGTTCACCTGAAGCTTCTCTGACCGCGGCAACGAGCTCGGGCGTCGGCTGTGTCACCACAATGCCCTTGTAACCGTCCACAACCGCCCACTCTCCGGACTGCACGCCTTTGGTGATCCCCTCCACCTCAAGCACAAAGGGAATGCCCATTGATTTGGCAATGATGGTCGCATGGGTGGTGAGTCCGCCGCGCTCGGCTACGATCCCTTTGACCTTGCGGCGCGCAAATAAGATGATTTCTGAAGGATTGATGGCCTGACTGACTACAATTGAATCTTCCTTCACCTGTACAATCATGTCCTTTTGCTGAAGGCTGTTGATCAGCCTGCTGCGAATGTCCACGATATCCGGAATGCGCTCTTTAAAGAAAGTACTGCCAGAGACCTCAAGCTTCTGTATATAGTTACGAAAAACGAGAAAAATAGCCCGGTCGCCGGATATCAGGTCTGTCCTTATGCGCTCATTGACTTCCGCAATGAGCTGCGGATCGCGCAGTACTTCCCGATGAAAGTTGAGAACATCTTTGGCCGCCCGCCCGCCTGTTTCCTCGTCTTCAGCGGCAAGCTGCGCCATCTTCCGGGTTTCGAGCTCCACAATGCGCATGGCTGAAGCCACTTTTTTCTGCTCTTCACTGACCTGCTGTGAAGCAATTTTCCGGTCAGAAAGCACAACGGATTGTGTATTATACACATAGACGGGACCGGCGTAGAGCCCTTCGGCTGCGGCCATTCCTTTCCAAACCCTGTTCCCCTCTTTCTGCGGCTCAATGTGATACATATTGACTTTTCCTTTGGTCCATAGCTTTAGTCGTCCTCTTCCATCATCCCAAAACCCTCCTCAAAAAGGCGCACAATAGCCTCACAGGCTTCCTGTTCATCTTCCCCGTTGAACTCCAGCAACAATTCAGCCCCGCACTCAGCGGCAAGTGTGAGTACCCCCAGAATACTCTTCGCATTGATCCGGTAGCCGTGGGAGTGTATATGAAATTCAGACTGATATTTAGCGGCCGTTTTTACCAGCATGGAGGCAGGCCTCGCATGAATGCCGCTGGCATTGATTACCGTCACTTTCTTTTTGAGCATAGAAGCCTTTACAATGTATGCGATGAGTTTTTTTAACCGAAACCACAGGTTCCAACAGTACTTCACGGTCTTATTTTTACAATAGCGCAATATATAAATCCTATACATGATTTGGGATAAGATTATGCGGTTAGGGTCTGAAAAGTGGTATTTAAAGATGAATCCGTTTATTTTCGTTAGCTTTAATCTACACCGCCCCTTCCGGCTTTTATTCCACCTTTTTAATCTGCTTTTTTCCATGTCTGTCACAAAAGAAGATGTACTGTACGTTGCCGGCCTTGCACGCCTTCGTCTTTCCAATGAAGAAACCACGCAGCTTGCAGCTGATATGAATCAGATTCTGAGCTACATGGAGCTGCTTAATCAGGTTGACACGACGGATGTTGAACCGCTGGAGCATGTGATGGGACATGAGCCTGAACTCCGGGCGGATGTTGCCCTGCCCCCTCTGCCGCACGAAGAAGCCCTGCGCAACGCGCCCGACGCTGATGCCGATCATTTTCGCGTGCCCAAGGTTATCGAGTAGTCTCCCGCTCCGCCATCACGCCCTATTTTAAACAGCCTGTTCTGTAATCTCCCTATATGCCCGCCAAACGCTCTTCCCGTAAATCCGAAAAGTCTTTTACCCGCCCTTTATCCCGCTGGGATGACCTCCGGCCTGCATGGCAGCACGCCATTTGCCTGGGCTTTCTGCTGATCCTTCCGCTGTTTCACTACAGCGATGTCATTATCGGGGATCAGCGCTTTTTCTCGCCCGATATCATACAGTGGCGGGCGAGTGCAGAATCCGTGATACAGCACCGGGAGCAATACGGGGAAGAGCCGCTGTGGGCGGAGAACATGTTTTCCGGTATGCCGGCTTTTATCGTTTCTTACATGCGCACCGTGCCGCATGCAGACGTTATTTTCAGCTGGCTGGTCACCATATTTCCGGCGGCAGCACTCTGGGTAATGCTCGTTGGAATTTACCTGTTCCTGCTCCGCCTGAAGCTACATCCGCTTGCGGCAGTTACCGGCGCAGTTATTTTAGGGCTTACCACCTACATGCCGATCATTGTCGGAGCCGGTCACAATGCCAAAGTATATGCGCTGGCTTTTATCCCCTGGATGTTTTACGGATACATGCTGCTAACGCGGTCCCGGCACTGGCTGCTCGGTCTGGCCGTTTTTGCATTGGCCGCAAATCTTGAGTTTAGGGCCGGACATCCGCAGGTCACCTATATTTTCCTCTATTTGTTTTTTATCTGGTGGGTTTACGATACCATCAGGGCCTACCGAAGTAAAACCCTTCCGGCATGGATGCGCAAAACCGGACTCATTGCCGCCGCCGCACTGCTGGCGCTGGCTGCCAACATTCAGCCCTACTGGAGCATTTACGAGTACTCCCCTTACAGCATTCGGGGCGGCAGCGATGCTGAAGAGCGCAGCGGCCTCGCCCTTGATTATGCGATGGCCTGGTCGCATGGCTGGTTCGAACTCACAACCCTGGCCGTACCGGGCATTATGGGCGGCAGCTCTGCGGAAGGCCTGTACTGGGGCCCCAAAATAATGACAAGCGGTCCGCATTACCTCGGCGCCCTGGCCATCATGCTCGTGCTGCTGGCGCTTTTCAAGGTGAAGTCAGGATTGAAATGGGTGTTTTTATCGGGTGCCGTGCTCTCGGCTCTTTTTGCGCTCGGCGAACATTTTATGGCCTTTAATGCCCTCTTTTTTGATTACATGCCGCTGTTCAACAAGTTCAGGGCGCCGGAAAAATGGCTCATGCTCACCACCTTCAGTCTGGGTATGCTGGCAGCGCTTGGTGCCAACTGGTTGTTTCAGACTGAGCGGTCGGGGGAAATCACACGCTTAAAAGACGCCCTCTGGCCCTCGGCAGCCGCACTCGGCATAGGCCTGATCCTTTTCTTTGCTGCCGCCAACCAGCTTTCATTTACGAAAGAAGGCGAGCGTCAGCTCATCATGAATCAAATAGCGCAGGCCAATCAGGTTGATGTCAACGATCCGCGTGTTGCGGATGTAGCAGGTCAGATTCTGGCTGAGTTCAGGCTTGATCGTCAGGATCTTGCCCTGGGTGATACGACGCGCTTTTTGCTGTACACCGCAGCAGGTATAGGTCTGCTTGCTGCTTTCACAGCCGCAAAATTACCTGCCTATCTTGTGATTGTCCTGATGATCGCACTTCTCACAGCCGACCTGAGCAGCGTAGGACAGCGCTACATCCCGGCAGAGAGTAAGATGGATCAGTTCATTACGCAAGAAGACTTTCTGGAGCGGCAACGACGGCCCTTTCACACCTTTATACAGCAGGAGCAGCAAAGCCGTGATTATCCGTACCGGGTTTTTCCGATTGATCAGAATCCGTTCAACAATGCAATTCCGGCCTACTTTTTCCCAAGCGTAGGCGGGTACACCGGTGCCAAGCTCAATCGCTATCAGGATGCGATTGACAACGCTTTCTTTGTTCCCCCGGGCCTGAATTTTGGTCTGCTTGATATGCTTAACGTGCGCTACATCACCGCGTCGGCCGACTTTCAGTTTCCTGAGTTTCCGGTAGTTTTTGAAGATGAATCCGGCGTTGTGATGGAAAACCGGGGCGTGCTTCCCAAAGTTTTTGTGCCTGCCAATATCAAAGCTGTGGATCGCCCCGCCGAAGCCCTCGAGTTTATCAGCGCCCCGTTTTTTAGTGCCGACATCCGTTCTGTCATTGAAAAAAGCGAAGACGAGCTGCTGCCCCATCGCGCCGACCCTCGTGCAGATTTTACCATCACACAGTATAATGCGCGGGAAATAAGCTTTTCGATGACCCGCACCGAACCCGGGTACATTGCCATTTCAGAGATGTTTTACCCGGCGGGATGGCGGGCCTACGTGAACGGGGAAGAGCAGCCCATTTATGCGATGAATTTTCTGCTGCGCGGCCTGCACCTCACCGCCGGAGAACATGACGTTCAGCTTGTATTTGAACCCCGCTCCCACTACCTGGGCTCGGTTTTATCCTGGATCTTCAACATTGTTATTATGGTGCTGCTGGGTTTGGGTATTTTTCGGGTGAAAGCTACGGCAGCCTCATCCGGTACAAAGGTAAATTCAGCTGCAGGCGGGGGGCAGGACCGATCTTGAAGCGCGTGCTTCTGATCACCTATTACTGGCCCCCTTCCGGCGGATCAGGCGTACAGCGCTGGCTGAAATATGCCCGGTATTTACCGGCTTCCGGATGGCAGCCGGTAATCTATACCCCGCTCAACCCGGAAGCTCCGGCAACCGACGAAAGCCTGCTCTCAGACGTTCCGCCGGAAGCGGAAATTCTGAAGCGCCCCATCACCGAGCCTTATCAGTGGTACAAAAAAGTAACCGGCCGGAAAGAGTCCGTAAATGTCGGGTTCATTCGTTCTGAGAGAGACGGTCCCGAAAGCCGGGCCGAGCTTTTTTCACGCTGGGTCCGCGGCAACTTCTTCATCCCCGATGCCCGCTGCCTCTGGATTCGCCCCTCCGTGCGCTATCTGCGCAGCTACCTGAGTCAGAATCCGGCAGACGCCATCATCAGCACCGGTCCGCCGCATTCCATGCACCGAATCGCCCAAAAGCTGGCACATAAAACCGGCCTACCCTGGCTGGCTGATTTCCGCGACCCCTGGACCGGCATCGACTTTTATGACGACCTGCTCCTTACGCCTCCAGCCGACCACCTGCATCACCGGATGGAACGGGCTGTTCTGTCTAAGGCCGATGTCGTCACCACAGTAAGCCCGCACATCAGCAGAGAGCTGTACCGCAAAGGCGCCCGGCGGGTTGAGGTCATCCCAAACGGCTACGACCCGGCTGATTTTTCCGGACTGGAAGACAGCCGGAAACCTGATTCCAATACGTTTACCCTCCTCCATTCAGGCTCGCTCGTACCTTCGCGCAATCCGCACAGCCTTTGGGCAGCCTTAAGCAGGCTGTGTGATACATTACCCGGCTTTCGGGAAAGCCTGCGCATACGGCTGGTGGGAAGTGTGGATGGAAGCGTACGTCAGTCGGTGGAAAAGGCCGGTCTGAGCCGGCAGTGTGAGGTTGTACCCTACCTGCCGCATCAGGAAGCGCTGCGGGAAGTATTTTCCTCTGATGTGCTGCTACTGCTCATTAATCAGACGGCCAATGCCGAAGGCTTTCTTTCCGGCAAAGTCTTCGAATATCTGGCTGCCGGTCGTCCGGTGTTGTGTATTGGCCCCAAAAAGGGTGATGCGGCAGCCTTGCTTCGTGAAACAGAGGCCGGACTCACCCACGACTTTGATGATCAGGACGGCATCTTCATCACCCTGAAAGAATGGTTTGCAGCCTGGCAAAAGCAGCAGCCCGTTACTACACCAAACCTGGAGGCCGTCCAAAAATATTCCCGTCCCTTTCAGGCGGCTCAGGTAGCCGCACTGCTTGATAGGCTCCCCGCGCGTAACGACTGAAACGCGCCTGTCTACCTGTATAATTTTTTAAGATAGGATTTCAGGATCCGGGCAAGCTCGGCTGTTTTAATAGGTTTGGTAATATAGTCGTTCATGCCGGAATTCAGACAGCGCTCCTGCTCTTCTTTTACGGTACCGGCCGTTAAAGCCACAATAGGCGCGCTTGCATTATGATGATCAAGCAAGCGGATTTCCTTTGTGATTTCCACGCCATCTTTGTCAGGTAAATGCACATCCATGAAAATAAGGTCTATCGGATCGCCTTTTGAATGCTTTAGCGCCTCTTCAGCATTGTAAGCCTTCAGTAGCTGTGCTTCAGGCAATAGTTTGGAAATCAGCGTAGTAGCAAGCATCATATTGAGCTCCACGTCTTCAACAATGAGAATCACCGGATGCCGGTCGTTAAGCCTGCGGGCAATACTGCTAAACAGTGGTCTGATTTTACCTTGCTGAGCGACTGATACGGTATTTGATTCCGGTTTTTCGGCCTGCTGCAAGTATGCATGCCCCAGCTTATCAAGTACCGTTTCAACACTGAATGGTCTGTTGAGCTTCAGGACAAGGTTGAAGCTGTTTTTCAACGCACGCTCTGCGCGAATAAAGTCCCCTAATGGGTTGACCACCAGACAGATGATCGCCGATGCAGTAACCCGCTTTACAAAACGGCTCAGCATTTTCTCATTTTGAAGCAGCGGATCATCAGCCGAAATAAATACGAGCTGCCATCTTTGCTGATTCTCTTCCTGCAATGAAATAAAGGTTTGCAGCGAATCCACACAGAAGTCTTTAATCTGCACCGACTTCAGAATACGCTTAAAAATCTTCTGTTCAGCTTCATTATCGGAAACGACCAGCACATCTGTGATACCCGGAATATTGGAAGGGAGCGGCGACTTCTGCAGCTCAGCTTCCAGGTCAAGATCAAAGTAAAAAGTGCTCCCTTTTTCAAGCACACTCTCCAATCTGATGCTGCTGCCCATTTTCTGTGTGAGCATATTTGAAATGATCAGTCCGAGACCTGTTCCGCCGAATTTTCGGGTTGTGGAATTATCGGCCTGCGAAAAGGCCTGAAAGAGTTTTTTCTGATTTTTCTCCGAAATCCCTATACCGGTATCGCGTACATAGAAGGTAATGCGCCACTTATCACTGTTAGGAATGGCGGCTCCGTCTACACGGAGTTCTACGGTACCGTTATGGGTAAATTTATTCGCATTGCTGAGCAGGTTAATCAACACCTGTTTCAAACGAAGAGGATCTACAACTACATCAAGGGGCAAACCCGGCTGCATGTTCAGCAGTAAGGTATTACCGTTTTGATGGGTCTGATAGGAAAGAATATCCATGACCTCCTGAATAAGCGCATACAAACTTGTTTTTATGGGATCAAGTTCGAGTTTGCCCGCCTCAATCTTAGAAAAATCCAGCACATCATTAATTAACCCAAGCAGACTTCTGGATGATGAGATCACGTTCGAAACATACTCGTGCTGTTCATCATCAAGATCGGTATCATCAAGCAACTGACTGAACCCGATGACTGCATTTAGCGGGGTGCGTATTTCATGGCTCATGTTGGCCAAGAACAGCGACTTGGCTTTGTTTGCATCTTCCGCCTTTTGTTTAGCTTCCTTAAGCCTGAGTTCGTAATTTTTTCGCTCTGTAATATCACGCGAGATAGCAATGACATACCCAATACCTGCAATGGTTACAAACTTTACAGAGACTTCAACCGGGAAAGTCCGCTTGGTAACAAGGTTTGAGTTGGTACTGTAAATGGTTAAGGGATAGCCTTTTTTCAGCTCCTGAATATGTTCCTGCCAGGTGCCTTCTTCCCTAAACAGTGGCTCAAAGTCTTTTACATGATAGTTTGCTGCATCTTCAGCCCGTATTCCAAGCCGCTGACTCGCTTCGGTATTCACATAGATCATGCGACCGGTTTCATCGGCAACCTGTACCGCATCTGAGGAGTCATTAATCAGGTTCTTTAACAGGCTTAGCTCCTGCTCCCGCATCCTGCTTTCTGTATTGTCGATGGTGATGCCAAGCAAACCGGTCACATTGCCGTCATCATCTTTCATGGGAAGTTTCGAAATGATGCCGAACTTACCCGGTTTGTATTCAAGCTCTTCATTCAGGATCGGTAAGCCTTCTTCCAAAACAATGGAATCCATCAGATTTGCCGGTTCTAAAAATGGTGCCGTATAAAAATCTTCATCCTTTTTTCCAATTACCTCATCCTCGTTCGGAACGCCGAGAATCTCAAGTTCCTGCTTATTCGCAAGGGTCTTACGCCCTTCAATATCTTTGGTATATACACTCACCGGCAGGTTATCAACAACGGTACGAAGCAGACGTGTTTTTTCCCGAAGCTGTTCCTGCGTAGCCCTGAGCTCATTCTCGCGCAAAATCTGCAGAATAGTTCTTGCAAGCATATCGACGATATGGCGTAGCTCATATTTGAAAGAGTAGTCAAAACTGCTGTTCTTGCCCAGCACCAAAAGCCCGTAACCATCTATTTTGTAAACGTAAAACTGCTTGTCATCAATACTTGCTTCAGTCGGAGAGCTGCTTAAGCTGTTTTTTGCTACTGTTTTGATAAGCGAGAACACTTCTTCCCAAATAGGCTGTCTTTTCAAAGACCTCGGAAAAATCACAACCTCTTCTAAAAGCCCGTGTTTATCACGGTACACTGAAGCCATGAAGCAATTCAGCTTTTTCATGAAAACCGGCAGGCACTTTTCTAATATCTGAGGAGAGTGCGCATTGGCATCAATGCTATAAATCAGCTGTAACAGAATGTTTGTGTGAAGTCTTTCTTCGACCATAAATATGCCGGATATAATGGCTTTATCAGATTGCTGACCAGTGCTTTAGTCAATTAAGAGAAAAAATTGCCTTCTTTAAATATACAATATTCAGTTTTTAAGTGCGCAAAATGCTTTAATGGGATGCATCGGGAAGATATGCTCCAAATATCTTCCAAACGAACCGGATGCTGTGGTTTAGAATGACGTAAAAACTAAATTAAGCCTTATTTTAAAGCCCAATTTTTACTTTTTTTCCATGAAATCTATTGTCACCGTTACGGGTGCTCGGCCGCAGTTTGTGAAAGCCTCTGTAGTAAGCAGGGCATTAAAGGCTTCCGGAATTCCGGAACTTCTGGTACATACCGGGCAGCACTACGACGCTGCGATGAGCAGCGTTTTTTTTGAGGAGCTGGGTCTGCCGGAACCGGCCTTTAATTTCGGCGTCGGCTCGGGACCGCACGGGGCACAGACCGCCGAAATACTCCGCAAAACCGAGGCCCTTCTCCTGGAACGGCTCGATCAAACGGCTGCACTCATGGTGTACGGCGATACCAACTCCACCCTCGCCGCTACCCTCGCTGCCGCCAAGCTGCATGTTCCGGTCATACACGTCGAAGCCGGCCTCCGCTCCTTTAACCGGGAAATGCCGGAGGAAGTGAACCGCGTGCTCACCGATCAGCTCAGCAGCCTGC
The DNA here is from genome assembly GCF_003353065.1 of Cyclonatronum proteinivorum. Classification (GTDB taxonomy): domain Bacteria; phylum Bacteroidota; class Rhodothermia; order Balneolales; family Cyclonatronaceae; genus Cyclonatronum; species Cyclonatronum proteinivorum. The sequence goes on from NZ_CP027806.1 coordinate 3,530,476, forward strand.
TGTTTTGCAGCTCCGAAACCGGGGCCGTACACCTGCGCAATGAAGGTATCACGGCCGGCGTGCACATCAGCGGGGATGTGATGCAAGATGCGGTGCGGATTTTTTCCGGTATTGCAAACCAAAAAGGAGACGCCCTCCGGCTCGAACCGCTTGATGACGGCGACAGCTTCATGCCCCCCAAAAAAGCTGCCCTGCTTACCGTGCACCGGCCTTCCAATACCGATGTACCCGAAAACATGCAGTCCATATTAGAGGGCATCGCGGATTTTTCAGGGGATGTGATCTGGCCTGTTCACCCGCGTAACCGGCATCACATTTCCGGCCTGCCGACCCCCCGTAACCTACGGCTCGTGAAGCCCCTCCCCTACCTGAGCCTGCTACGGCTGCTGTCGGAAGTCAGCATCGTGCTCACCGATTCCGGCGGCCTACAGAAAGAAGCCTATTGGCTCCGAAAGCCCTGTATCACCCTGCGCGAAGAGACCGAGTGGGTAGAAACGCTGGAAGGCGGCTGGAATCAGCTCACGGGGCCGGATGCTTCGGCTATCCGGTCAGCACTCGATCGAGCGCCTGCAGGTCCGTGGGTGCCGCTGTACGGCGACGGTCAGGCCGCGACTTATATCGCGCAAACCATCAAGACGCATTTTAAGCTATGAACGGACTTGACCTTCAGCGCTTCGATCCCAAAAAATACTATGAGTGGGATTCCTTCGTGCTCGCACAGCGGGACGGCACTCTTTTTCACACGAGCATCTGGCTGAACGAGCAGCCCGAAACCGAAACACAGATTTTCGGCCTGTACTACGAAGGGAAGCTTGTTGGCGGCACCGCCCTCGCTGTAAAAAAACGCTGGGGACAGCGCATCGTCCCGCAGCCGCGCATGACACCCTACTACGGTCCTGTTTTTTCAGATGCGCTCGCACTCAGCGCGGGCCTGAAAAACGCCTGCACCTATCTGCTCTCGCAAGTCTATGCACGCTTCGATGCATTCAGTTTCAATTTGCCCCCGCAGGCGGTGCAGGCCTCACAGGCCTTCGCAGCCGCGCTGCCCGGACTCTTCCCCGATAGCACCATCAAGCCCATGCGCACCAACCGGATTTGCGACATCGAGGCAAACCTCTTACTGGAGAGCTATACCGGCAAGTCACAGCGTCGCTATATTCGCCGCGCATCACGAATGCCGGAAATAAGCACGCAGACGTCCGAAGATTTTGAGCAGCTCTACCTCCTCGCCGAAGAATCCTTTCAGGCCGCAGGACGAAAACATCCCATGCCAAGAGAAACTTTTATCCGTCTCGCAAAAAAACTGCATCATCACGGACTTGCCAATTGCCTGACGGTGGAATTCAAAGGTCAACCGGTAGCCGCTTACTGGGTACCTTTCGACCGGCATACGGCCTACTATCTTTCAAGCGGCCTGAACCAATCCTTCAAAAATCTCCATGCCGGTCCTTATGCCATGCATCTTATGATTCGTGATGCTATGGATCAAAAACTTGTCTTTGATTTCGAGGGATCCATGAATGAAACCATCAACCGGTATTTCACTTCTTTTGGGCCTGAAGAAAAAAAATATGTGCACTTCAGGGTTGTACCTTCAAAAACCTGTCGTTTTTTGATTCAATCAAAAGCACTACGATTTTGATGTGTTTTACGCACAGCTTAAAACTGTACGTCATTTCATTTCTCTCCATTTCATCATTTCGATAGTGTCACCTGTTTCCGTCAGGTAGGCGCCCATACAGTCTGCCGTCAGGCAGGAGTGCACCGGCAGCACACCAATGAGATCCCCGACCTGAATCCGGTCAAATTCCGGTTGCGTCAGTTTGATGATGCCGTGCTCCTGAGACAGTTTACGCACATAGCAGTCCTGCATCGGCTCGCCCCAGTGATGGTCGAAAATGGGAACGGGGCGTCCGAAAATCATCTGATTTGACCCGTCGGGAGCTTTCTGCATCAGCCAATCCTTGGATAAATGAATCGCACCGCCGTGCACCACTATTTCGGTGCGGCTTTCGTGCTTCGCAACGACCGGGCAGGCCATACACACCGCTATATCGGTAAACTCACACGCACCGATAGCCGCCATCGTCAGGTCGTAAAAAATGAAATTGCCCGGCCTGATTTCATCAATTCCGTCGAAATTATCGAGCATAGAGCAGGCAGGCGTGTCGCCCATTGAAATCTTAAGCTCGGGAAAAACAGGCTCCCATGCGGTCAGGAGTGCTTTTAGTGCCGATAATCCCTGCTGATGAATCGCGGCAACTTCATTCCGGTTTGCGGCATCATAGGTATGACCGGCATGAATGTAAAACCCATAAAACGGGAACTGCAGCTCCTGAAAGCACTCAAGCAGCGCTCTGATCTGCCCAGTATCGTTTACCGAAATACCGGTGCGACCATATCCCGCGTCCACTTCGACAAGCACCGTTACCGGATGGGTCAGATGCTTGTGCAAGAAGCGCGAAGCTTCCACCGAAATAACGTTCAAAGTCAGTTTAACCTTTGATACAAGCGCATTGATGCGGTTTATATCCCGGATATTCACCGGGAAGAGTACCGTAATATCGGTACAGCCAGCATCAGCAAAATAGGCTGCCATTTTCAGACTTGAAACGGTGATTCCGGTACAACCACGCTCCGTGAACCAGGGCACGCAGGCTGCTGACTGATGCGTCTTGAAATGCGGATTAAGACGTGCGCCGGCACGCTGCGCCTTCTCTGCCATCCGGTCGAGGTTACGAAGCGCAATGCGGGTATCTAACAACAGTGCAGGACTTGTGCACGATTTCCAGGAAGTTTTCATAAAAAAAGAAGGCTACTATTCGCATGATGATGTGCGCGAATAATAGCCTTCCTTCTGACCCCCTGCAAGCAAAACTTTAGCGCAGCGGATGTATGACCCAAATTCCGGTTCCTGCCCTGCTAATCCTGCGAATCACGCAGCTGATGATACACCTGATTCAAGTCACGGGTAAAGACTTCCTTCTCATGATCGAAATCTTCGTATCCAAATTCATCTTCTTTTTCCAACTCCTTACCATCGAATACACCATGCCTCACGACGATCCACGCAAAGAAAATGACCATCACCTGCGAAAAGAAAAACATGCTGATGAGCAGCCCTGCGTTTGCTTCGAGATTGATTAGCAGCACATAGAGTACCAGAAATAACGTAGCAAACAGAAGCATAAACTGTGGTGTACGAATTTTATGCCAGTAGCTTGAAATGACATCAGAAAATGATGTTGAAACAGACGCCGTTTGGGATTGACCAGATTCCATAAGATTACCTCATTTTTATTGGGATTGTTTTCGCGCAAACAAGCATCCCCCAAACATCATTCAGACTATTTTTAGTAGTATTCCCTATTGAAAAGACATGACTGTAATTCAAATATTGTATTTATGGTTGACTGAAACCTTAAGTCACTTTGCGCCATGCAGATATATAAAAACCGGATACATACAGAACGAGTCATCCATGCATGTGCGGTGGAAAATTTAAAATTATCCGGGTTGTACCGCCAATAGGAGTTTTTCACCTTGCGGGCATATTCAGACGAAGGAGATCCCTCACATGCGCGTTTGATGGTTTCGTGATTGGACTGATATTGAGGCTTCGATGGTGTTCCCGCCAAATGATAAGCGTTCGATTTGATCTTTTGGGATCTTGGGATTTTGGATTGGTGGGCTGATGATGGTTTTTTGCCGTCATATCCCATACCGGCTTATCATTCAGATGCGGTTGATAAAACCTGAAGGCAAAGCCCCAACGGGGCGGCATATCACAGCCCGGGGTGCTAACCCCGGGTTTGGCCGTGACCCGAAAATAGCAAGCCCTGCAAGGGCGGCATATCTCCGTAGCTTTGATTCTGCATGGTGCGCAGTTCCGGCATCGGAGGTATGTCGCCCCTTCAGGGCTCTATTCCTGGCGCGTCAGGTTTCACAGGGTTGGAACCCCGTGCTGTGGTATGCCGCGCTTTCAGCGCTTTTTGTGCTTGATTGCGTCTCGTGATCTGATCCGGTTTAAAAATACGATTCAATGATTTCGTGTAAATCCCGCCCGACAAATCTTAAATATCCGCATTCCTTCAGACGCGTAACGAGCAAAAAAAGCAAGGCACCATGAAACCGATTTGGGATGCCTGGAACCAGCACTGCGCACAGTGATGCTCTCGGAATTCCCCCCAAAAATAAAAAAGGCCGGACAAGCATGGCGTGCTGTCCGGCCGTTTGGGATGGCTGGCCTGAACTTTCCGCGGTGTTTAGCGGACGAGCGTCATGCGGCGGGTAGCGGAGAGGCTACCGGCCTGCAGGCGGTAGAGGTAGATGCCACTTGCAAGGGTGCCGGCGTCGAAGCGGAGCTGATGCGCGCCCGCTGTGCGGAATCCGGCATCGAGGACCGCAACGCGCTGTCCCATCAGATTGAAGACTTCGAGGCGAACTTCCGCGGCTTCGGGCAGTTCGTAGCTGATGACCGTTGCCGGGTTGAAGGGGTTGGGATAATTTTGGTGCAGCCGGAAGCCCGAAGCGATTTCATCGCCGCCGACGGAGACGGGGCCGCCGCTCACGAACTGCACGAAATCCGGACCGATGCCTGCGGTGAAGCTCGTGAGTACATCCCCGTCGGTGCTGAGCACGGTGACGCTACCCGCCGAGCTGAAATCCGGCGCAGTGGTCGCAAAAATGCGGGGCTGATCGCCGTTCCAGAAGCGCATCCCGAAATGGGCAAAATCCCTGAGCTTGTCATCGGCGAAGGTGAGCGTTTCCATGTCGAGCTTCATGATGCCATTGTTGAGCACATATAAAATGTTATCGGCTTCATTGAGCTGAATGCGCTGCGGTTTGCCGGGGACATCCACGGTTGCAGTGACGGTGTCGGTAGCGGGGTCAATGATGCTGATTTTGCCGTCACTTTCGGGGATGCCGAAGCTGCCGGTGCTCATGAGCCACACGCGGCCATCGCTGCCGGTGTGGAGGAAGCGCGGATTATCGTGCACATCGATCAGGGCGGTGCGGGTATCGGTCGCGATGTCGATCACGGCGACCTGCTGACCGTTGCCAAAATCGGTGAGGGCGACATAGGCTTTGCCGCCGCTCACGGCGATACCCTCGGGGTTGGGGCCGACTTCAATCGAGCCGGTAATTTCGTTGGTGACAAGGTCAAGCACCGAAACGGTTGTGCCGGTCAGGTTCGAAACGTAGGCCTTGGTGTCGCTTACCTGCTCAATCCACTGCGGACTGCTGCCGCCGAAATCATCCACGAAAATGCGTTTCATCGACGCAAAGGTTTCCGGATTCACGATTTCGATGGTGTCAGAATTGCTCACCAAAATATAGAGGAGGCCATTTATGAGGGCTGAATGCACCGCCACATCGCCGAGCGGGCGCCCGTTGACCTGCTGAAACACGTTTTGCTGCACCTGCCCGGTCGCGGGATTCCAGGACGTAACCGAGGCGTTGGCCTGCAGGAAGGCGCCCTGATTGAGTACATAGACTTTTTCAAGCTGCTGCGCGTGAAGGCCGGCTGCGAATACCAGCATCAATAGCACGGAGAGAGACGTAATTTTTTGCATCATACTGTTTTTCATGGGTTTGAATTTTATCGATGGATGGCATCCGGGCGAAATCCGGCTGCCGTATTTGATTGAGGTTTTCGTTGGAGGATGTTTCGGATTGGGGAATGAGTGAGGTGCTGCAGCCTGCTTCTTACTGTGGAATTAGCGACGGAAGGGCGCAGGGCAATCAGTACAAAAAGCCGATACGGAGGGAGAGCGTCTGATAGCGGGGCGGCAGCGGGTAGCGGGAGATGAATTCGTGCTGACCGTCGGTGAGGTTGTGAAGCGTCCAGGCGAGGCGGAGTTGGGTGCCGCGGAAGCGGCCTTCGTAGCCGAGCTGCAGGTTCATGTCGGTGAAGGCGCTGAGGGGATCAATCGGACTGCTGTGATCGGCGGTCGTGAATCGGCTGCCCGCGTGCTGCAGGCTGAAATTTGCAAAAGCGCCAAGTTTGCGGATCCCCGCACCGGCTTTCCAGCTCCATTCGGGCACGTAGGTGAGCTGACGATCAACCCGGCGGAGCTGCCCTTCGACCGTTTCTTCGCGCGGAATCGTGGCACGGGTTCGGGCAAGGGCCGCATCCATCGAAAATCCCCAGCCGCGCCAGTCGTAGCTTAGGGAGAGGTCGGCTTCGACGCCCCGGCTGTCGATTTCGAACAGATTCACCGGCGACCAAATCCCGCCGGCACCGGGCAGCCAGCGGATGCCGTTTTCGAACCAGATCCGGTACAGCGTTACGCCCGCCCGCGTTTGGAGTTCGCCGAGATTCCGCGCCCAGGCCGCTCCGGCTTCAAGACTGAGGCTTTCCTCCGGCTTCAAGTCCGGATTGCCGCCCTGCCCCCAGAACAAATCGTTGAGTCCGGGCGGATTGAAATTCCGGGCGATTTGCCCCCGCAGGTACAGGCCGTCGAGCGGCGTGCGCCAGTTGGCGCCGAACGAGCCGGTGAAGGCCTGACCAAAGTCGGAGTAGGTGAGCACCCGCAGCACGGGGTAGATGGCAAGAGTTTGTGTGGGACGCACCTCTGCCTGCACAAAAGCGGAGAGCTGCTGCCGGGTTTCGGTGCCGCTGTAGTTGTTGGTTTCGACGCTCAGATGACCCGCATCGAGCCCGCCGGATAAAAAAAGACGCGTCGAGAGTTCCTGTCGGTACACGAGCCGCGCCTGATGCCGGCGGAGGTCGCTTGTGCTTTCGATGCGCGCGGGCACGTCGGTGTAGTCGAGGGCGTACCATTCGTGAAAACTGCTGAGCTGCCAGAGCCCGCGGCCCTGCTGCCGCGCGAGCAGGTTGGTCCAGCGGGTAAAACGGTCGTCCTGCACGGCGCGCGGATTTCGGATGGCCGAGGAGCCCGCGATGTGATGCTCCGCTGCGCCCAGCCACAGGCTGCCGTCGTAGTGCCAGCTGCCCTGCGTGAAGCCTGCATTCAGTAAGGCGTGCCGGTTCTGAAACTGATTGTTGCGGCGGACTTCCTCCCGCTGCCGGATGTCGTCGAAATACGGGTAGTTGTTCATGGCCTGCGCCCCGCTCAGGTGCAGCGAAGCCCGGAAGACAGGTCCGCGGAAGCCGGTTTGAAGCCCGAACTGCCGTTGCCCCCAGGCGCCGGTTTGCAGAGAGAAGGCCGTCTCATTTTCCGGCTGCGGACTATCGAACAGCACTGCCCCTGCCGTGCTGCCTTCCCCGAAACTCGCACTGCTGTTGCCGGTCGCGACGCGAATATTCGAGGCGAAGCCGGCGGGAATCAGGTTGTAATCGGTCTCGCCCAGCATGGCGTGATTGATGCCGAAGCCGTTCCACATCAGCGAGGTCTGCCGCGCCCCGAAGCCGCGTGCCGAAACCGACTGAATGCCGCCAAGACCGTAGGCACGGATCATCACCGGCGTGTGGAAACGAAGCACATCCCCCAGACTCGCTGCCGCCGAAGCCGCTGCTGCATCCGCGCGAACGAGGCTCACCTCCACCGGCAGACGTTCCGGCGCAACCGGCATACGCGAAGCTTCTATATAGATTTGCTCGAGCCGCAGCCGCAGCGTATCCGGCTGCGCGGTTTGATTTAAAGCATACACAAGTGCCGGAAAAACAGCAAGCTGTAAAATCACAAAAAAGCCCACAACGAGCCAGAAACAAAATGCACCCCTGCCCGGAGTGCTGCAAAAAAAGGAAGACATATAAATGAGCTACTGAAACTTTTACCCGAAGTTTACAGCGTCGGAACATCAAGGCAGGTCTCCTGACTTGTCCGTTAAGCGTCTGCCGCCTTCCCATTTCTTTGGGGCTCGAAACAGTGGCGTTGTGGCAGCCGCGAAAATGCGGGCGAAGGTTAAGATTCAGACTTCACCCCGCGTCGGACTTACAGTTGCGGGTACAGCTCCCGATTTTCACGGGATTCCCTTTTAATCATCCAAAGGATGAACCAGGTTGTTCGTATTCTGAAGTGCCTAAAGTACGCCTTTTTCAGGACGCATCACAACACCAAACCCGGGAAGTTTTGGACTGCCCCGGGTTTGCGGCGATGAAACGAAAAATCGGACCGCTCAGAAAATCGGGCGCAGCAGCTATTTTTTAAAGCTAAACCCCGTGTCAATCCCGAAATGATCGTGCTCGGTGTTGGTGAGCATCAGATAGACCGCAATCGCATAAATCAGAATATTGGCTACGGTGCCGTAGTTTTGCAGCAAAATCTGCCCTATCGTCAGGCTCGCCATCAGCAGCCCCATGCCCGCGAGGGCGTAGCGGGTCTTCCAGCCGAGGATCAGCAGCACCCCGATGACCGCTTCAGCTAGCAGGATCACGTAAGCATACACGAGCACAAACGGCTCCGGCAGAATCGTATCGGCAAAATTCCGCGCCATCCCCTCCGCAAACTGCTGCGCATCCGGAAGCCTGACCAGCGCCCGGCCCAGCATATTGATTCCAAGCGTAAGCCGCAGCAGCGCAAACGCCATCTGCTTATCCGTTTTGTGAGAAGTCTTTGACATAATCCGAAAAATGTTTTGGATGAATAGGGTATTGAAAACAGCACATAAAGTCGATACTGGCACTTTAGTATACAAAAAGCAAAGACCGGCCCGAAAACCAAAAATCCCGGCAAATAGAAGTTTTTTACTTTTTAGGGTGAACCCCGTGCACATCACTGGCAGCAGTGCCAGATCCCGAAATCCCAAATCAACGGAAAAGCCCTTGCTTTTTTGTTTGCTATACACCGCAGGAGCGAACCTGCGAGTCCGACCTTTACTGCCGAAGCCCCTGATCTCGCCCAATCTGCGTTCCCTCAACGCCCCGCACGCAAAAAGCAAGGCGCCATGAGACCGATTTGGGATATCAGGAGCCTTCGCTGCTGCCCGTGATGCTCGCGGAGTTCACCCTAAAAAAGAAAGCCATTGCAGGCACGGGGGGTGGGGGGAAGGTTTGGGTGGTTGAGGCCTTTTTGCGGGCGACTTCCGGTGGTGCAGAAAGTTTTTATCTCGTTATTTTGCGGGTCAACGAGAACCATCCATCCCAAGGGCGCAGCATGGATTTATTTGAAGAGAAGCAGGAAGGCGGGCGGAAACCGGGGAACCGGCAGGCGGCGGAGGCGCTGCGGGCGGCGCCGCTTGCCACGCGGATGCGGCCCGTTTCGCTCGCAGAATTTGTGGGGCAGCGGCACCTGCTGGCCGAGGGCAAGCTGCTCTACCGGATGATCCGCAGCGGACAGATCGGCTCGGTAATTTTGTACGGTCCGGCGAGCAGCGGCAAAACGACCCTCGCCAACGTAATCTCGCAGGAAATCGACGCCCGCTTCGTGGTGCTGAACGCCGTGCTTGATGGCATCAAGGAGCTGCGCGCGGTGGTCGAAGAAGCCCGCACCCGAGAGCGGATGCAGCAAACCCGCACGATTTTGTTCGTGGATGAAATCCACCGCTGGAACAAGGCCCAGCAGGATGCCCTGCTGCCGCACATCGAATCGGGCCTGCTCACGCTGATCGGGGCAACGACCGAGAATCCGTACTACTCGCTCGTGAGTCCGCTGCTTTCCCGCTGTCAGCTCTTCGAGCTGTACCCTTTCGACGAGGAAGACCTGCTCACGCTGCTGCGCCGGGCGCTCGGCGATCAGTCCCGCGGACTCGCGCGCTTCAACATCGAAATCAGCGATGAAGCGCTGTGGCACTTTGCTTCCTACGCCGCGGGCGACATCCGCAATGCCCTGAACGCGCTCGAGATGGCCGTGCTCACCACCGATCCTGACGCGACCGGAACGCGGCGCATCAGCCTGGAAGTCGCGCAGGAATCCATCCAAAAGCGCAATGTGCGGTTCAGCCGTCAGGGCGATGAGCACTATCATTACGCCTCCGCGCTCATCAAAAGCCTGCGCGGCTCCGATGCCGATGCGGCCCTGCACTGGCTCGCGGCCATGCTCGAAGGCGGCGAAGACCCGCAGTTTATTTTCCGGCGCTTCCTCATTTTTGCTTCAGAGGATGTCGGCATGGCCGAACCCAAAGCGCTGGAGCTGGTGCAGGCCTGTCTGCAATCCTTCGAGACCTGCGGGATGCCCGAGGGCCTCTATTTTATGTCACACGCCTGCCTCTACCTCGCCCTCTGCCCGAAAAGCAACAGCACCAAGGCCATTTTCAAGGCGCTGGATCACGTCCGGAAATCGGGCCCCGGCACCGTGCCCCCGCACCTGCGCGACCGCACCGCGAACCGGCTCAAAGCCCGCTACGAAAGCAGCGACAACCCTTCTGAAAACTACCGCTATCCGCATGAGTACCCTAACAACTGGGTCGCGCAGCAATACCTCCCTGACGAGTTCCCCAACCTAAAACACTACGAACCCGGCACCAGCCCCGTCGAAGAACGACTGAACGAGCGGCTGAAGCGGATTCGGGATTCAAAGATTTGAGGATTCAAAGATTCAAAGATTCGATGATTTGAGGATTCGGGGATTTTGGTGGGGGCACCATCTGCTTTTTTTATCGGAAGATGTGCTTCCGGGTGCACCAACCAAATCAGGCTAAGCCCGGCGATGTTTGTGGTTTATTCAGGGCGCCTCAGGCGGCCCGTCGGCATTGCATCCCAAACCTTGAAAACATTCCGTTCAGGCAACGAGGCTGCCGGACTACCCAGAAACGCTCCCGACTCAAAGGCAGATCGTTGGTGATCGCAGTCCGCTACACCAGCCCCCTGTCCTCAAAACTCAGCTTGCGAAGCAGCGCTTTTTTCTTGGTTTGGTGCGCCTCCATGCGGTGCAAAATATTGTCGAGGCTTCGCACGGCAGCTGTGATGTGCGGTCCCTTGTTCAGCATCACGCACTCTGCGCGGTTGCCCATGGCGGCGTCGGAGATTTCGGCCCGCGAAGGCAGCCCGGTTTTGGCGAGATTTTCGAGCACCTGCGTCGCCCAGATAACCGGCACATGCGCGGCCTCGCTGATCCACAGGATTTCCTCCTGCACCTCGGCCATGCGCTCAAACCCGCACTCGATAGCAAGGTCGCCCCGGGCAATCATCACCCCGCAAAACCGTGCCTGCATGGCGGTGAGCAGCATATCGGGCAGGTTGTCGAACGCCTGACGCGTCTCGATTTTCAGAATGATGGCGGATGCTCCGCGCCCGGCGCGCTGGCTTCCATCACATCCATCAGGTGCTGCACATCCTCCGCCTGATTCACAAATGAAAGCGCCACAAGGTCCGCGTGACGCTGAATCCACGGCAGATCGGCGAGATCTTTTTCGGTGAGGGCGCTTACCTGAATTGCCGTTTGCGGCAGGTTGATGCCTTTATCTGCCCGCAGCTTCGTGCCGGTCGGACGCGCCTGACGAATGCGCACCAGTACCTTGCCCTCAGAAATTTCTTCGATGATGCCCCCTATTTTGCCGTCGTCGAACCACACCGGCGCACCGGGCAGCGCATTCCGGAAGGCTTCGGGAAGCGAACAGCCAATGCGCGCCGTCACTGAGGCTGAGGCAGAGGCAGAGGCAGATGCTGATTTTTGGGGATGCAGCGCAATTTCGAGCAGATCACCGGGTTTGACCACAACTGCCGGATCCGGGTTTAGGACCGCTTTTACCGGGATAGCCAGTTGATCGTTGCGCTCCGATGTGAGCCGCATGCCGGGGGCCGCATAAATGGTTTTGTGACTCAGGCCAAACAGGCTCCCCTCCTGGTCCGGTACCAGCAGCAGCTTACGGCGGGCACCGCGGGTATCACGCAGGTGCAGCGTATCGCCCGGCTTCAGACTGCGGAGCGCATCATCATCCAGCACGAGCGCAGGATGCGATTCGTCGCTATCCGTGTGAGTATCGGTGCCCGATGCCGGAAGAAGCCGGATTCGGGCCGGGAGCGTGACCCGGCCCAGCGCATCGCGTTCGGGTCTGATTTTGAGCACCGGCACTTCCGCGGGCACCTCTGCAGTCCGGATTTTGGGTCCGGCGAGGTCGGTCATCACGCGGCAGCTTTTGCCGGTCTTCCGGCTGGCTTCGGTAAGGTTTTGGGTCATGCGCAGCCAGTCCTCCGGCTGATCGTGCGCGCAGTTGATGCGCGCCACATCCATGCCGCTTTCGAGCAGGGATGTGAGCAGCGCAAGGTCGTGCGCGGCCTCGGGCGGCATGGTGACCATGATCCGGGTGTTGCGGTGCGGCTGCGGCGGACCAAGCAGTTGCGCTGTGTTCTCCGCAAGACGCGTGCTCCCGCAGGGCGGCTGCAAAAATGCCGGATCGGAATTCGGAATATCTGCCGGTTGCGGGCTTCCGTCGGTCGCGGCCAGCGCCGTATTGATGAGGCGGATCACCGCCCGGAAACTCTCCATCACCCCGGCCTCCGCCCGCCCCAGCGAGGAAAGCCCCAGCCCCGCCAGTTCCCGCTGAATACCGCGCAAATCATGCTGCCGCAGCACCAGATATTGCAGCAGGTTCACGGCACTCTCCCGGTTCTCAGGATGCACCCGCTTCAGGCGGGCCTCAAAGCGGTCGGGCACAAGCTGCATTTCAGCGACCATCTCCTGCAGGGCAGGCAGCAATTCGCGCATCTTTTGAATGCGCCACGGTCGCAGTCGGGAATCTTCGTAGGGGGGCTTCATAGCGGGCAAAAATGGGGAAGTTGGGATAAGATCACATCAATATATCATTTCTTTTTGAAGCCCATATTACTGCACGATGTGTTTCGGGGGTAGGGAGATGCTTTCGTGTCTTTGGTTTCGGTTTATTGGAGCTTTATCCCCTATTTGTGGCCGGTGTGTGGAGGCCTGCCGCAATAAATAGAAATACCCCGGAGCGCTGCACCCGGTAGCGTCGTGGTTTGAACAGGATTTTTATGATGGAGAGATGAACAGGATGGGTCAGGGGCCAATCAAGCATCCGAATGGGGCGACCACAAGGGTGCGCCCCTACGGTGTGACGCCGTACAAATCCCGGTGACATCCTGTTCATCCAATCAATCTTAAAAATCCTGTTCAGAAAACGGGGGGTGGCCAACCAGGCGCTTGGGCGTTGCGCGTTTGTGCCGCGGAATTGGGGTTCATGTGCGCACAGCAAATTAATCCGCGCAAATCCGATCAATCCGGTCAATCAGGAAAATCCGCATTCTGTCAGCGGGTCGCAGGCAAAAAGCAGGGCGTTTCCGTTAGGTTTGGGGTTTCCGGGCTACTCCGATGCCAGTGAGGTGCACGGGGTTTCCTCCAAAAAAAGAAAACCCGCCGCGAGGACAAGGCTTACGGCGGGTTTCAGGCTTGGATGGGTGTTTCGGGTCTTGCCCGGAATCGGGGTTTATTTCACCAGCATCATTTTGCGGGTTTGTACAAAGGTCCCTGCCTGCAGCCTGTAGATATACATGCCGCTGGAGAGGGCACCGGCGTCGAAGCTGACGCTGTGGCGGCCTGCGGTTTGCTGGCCGCTGACCAGTACTGCGACCCGCTGACCCATCAGGTTGTACACTTCGAGGCGGACTTCAGCGGCCTCGGGCAGGGCGTAGCTGATGAGGGTGGTCGGGTTGAAGGGGTTGGGGTAGTTTTGGTTGAGGGTGAATTCCGTCGGCAAATCATCGCGGCCGATATCGGTAGTGATGATGGTATCGAATACGAAAGCTTCTGACCATGGCCCTACACGGTCGCTGTTTTCGCCACGCACGCGCCAGAAGTAGGTGCTGCTGCCTTGCAGGCCGCTGACAAACTGCTGGGTGTTGGTGATAGCGGTTACGTCAACGGCGAGTTCTTCGAAGGCCTCGTCGAGGGCAATCTGCAGGTCGTAGGTCTCCGCGTTGGCGGCGGCCTGCCAGTTGAAGACGCCAAAGAGCTGAACATCCGTCGAATTGTTGGCCGGGAAGAGTTTCTGCACTGCTGAAGGCTCGGCTTTGGCCGTGGTAAAGCTCCAAAGTTCACTCCACTCCCCTTCACCCGCAATGTTAAAGCCTTTCACCTGCCAGAAGTAGGTGGTTTCGGGCTGCAGGTCTTCGACCGTGATAAAGGTTTCTTCCGTCGTTGACTCAAAAACGGTTTCGGCCAGCTCATCATCGGTGGAAATCCGGAACATGTAGCTTTCCGCATTTGCTTCAGCTTCCCACTCAAACATAATATCCTCAAAAACGGCAGATGCTTCATTGACAGGCGCGGTAAGCGCGATGGCTTCCGGCAGCGCTTCAACAATAACAAGGCTTACCGGAATGGTGAGGGTCTCGTTTTCCGGATCATTCGTTTCAATATTGATATTGGCGCTGTAAGATCCGGCAGGGACGCCTTCAATAGAGAACTGAACCGTCACTTCCTGCGTGTCCTCGTGCTGCAAAATACCGGCCTGCGGATCCGTTGAGAGCCAGCCCATGGCCGCTTCATCTACGGATATGCTGTATTCGAGCGGCTCAAGTCCGCGGTTGAAAAACGAAAAGCTCGTGTCTTCGGGGTTTTCATCACGTACTGTTGCAAAACTCATGCTGCCTGCGGTAAGTACAATGCGCGGGTCTTCAATCACGATATCCATCTCCAGGGTTACCGGAATCTGGAAGAGCGGATTTTCAGGATCGTTGGTAGCGATGGAAATGAGCGCGTTATATACGCCTTCCGGCATGATACCCGAAGCGGTAAGGGTGATTTGCTCAGAACCGAAACCATCAACCCGACCGGCACTGCTGCTTACGTTCAGCCAGCCGTCGTTGCCGCTGAAGCGCACATTGTCGAAGAATCCGGATTCGCCATCATTGTTGTTGTTGCTGAGGAATACCGCCTGCTCAACCGTAGTGGCCGACCAGAAGCTTCCCGTATGAATCACTTCGCCATCAATAATGTAGCGGATTTCATTGGCCTCGGTATCGATTTCCTGGGCGAAGGCATACCACACACCCGGCTCAAAAGTGCCCACGTTGATGGTTGAGTTCCCGCCGGTAAAGACCTGAAGGTTTCCGTTTGAAGCAAAGCGGAAGCGGGTCGTGATACTGCCGAGAGATGGTGCCTGCAGGGCGATATCATAGCTTGCCCCGCCCAGCTCTTCTACAAACACAT
This sequence comes from Cyclonatronum proteinivorum, assembly GCF_003353065.1. Classification (GTDB taxonomy): domain Bacteria; phylum Bacteroidota; class Rhodothermia; order Balneolales; family Cyclonatronaceae; genus Cyclonatronum; species Cyclonatronum proteinivorum. The sequence goes on from NZ_CP027806.1 coordinate 3,545,487, forward strand.
CCGTTTCCAATGTGTAGAATTTGCTTCCGGTAGGAATCAGCGGGGTCCGCACGCCTATATTGGTGTTGCCGCCCGTACCTTCCTGACGGGCAATTTCCAGCGCCCAGTCGCCGTCGCTGGCGCGTACATCAGAAATGACCGGCTGCGTGCTGCTTGCATTGAGTGTACTCCAACCCAGCTGATTTCCGATAAACCCGGGCTCAAATCCTTCTTCCGGCTCGAAAGAAGCTACGACTTCATCGGACTGAAGGCCTGCCGCATCCCAAAAATTCTGATCCACAAAAGCCTCCGCACCCGGAGCGATTGGCAAACCAGCAAGTTCGGCTGTTCCCTCGCCGTACGCGACGCCAATCGTATAGTTGAGCGGGCCTTCAGCATCATTCAGGATATCAATTACTTCAGTAGCGACTTCGCCCTCATTCAGGCTGAATACAAAACCGCTTGTAGGGGTCACACTCGCCGATGGCGGTCCGAGTAAGCTGAGTTCAAGCGCCTGCGCCGCGTTAATGCGTCCGCCGGCGATGGTGTTGTCCACAAATGCAGGAACAGGATCAACGCTGTTCATAATCCAGGAGCGGAGCTCGGAAGGTGTTGCGTCCGGATTAGCCGCTTTCAGCAGGGCTGCAACACCGGCAGCATGCGGGCTTGCCATGGAAGTTCCGGAAAGGGAAGCATAGCCGCTGGCATTGATGTAAGTGCTGAAAATGGCAGAACCGGGCGCCGCGACATGCACCGTATTGGCACCAAAGTTCGAGAAGCCGCTGCGCTGATCGTTACGGTCGGAGCTCGCAACCGCCATTACATTGGGAAGGTTGTACCCGGCAGGGTAGAAGTTCTGATTGTCGTTGTTGGTACCGTTGTTACCGGCAGCGGCAATCACGAAGTGACCGGCCTGACCGGCAGCCTGAATGGCGTTGAAGCCCGCCTGAGAGAATCCGGGGCCGCCCCAGCTGTGATTGGAGATCGTTGCGCCGTTCTCAACCGCATATTGTAGTCCCTGAATCATAGCCGCACCGTTACAGGTGTTGGCCCCGTTGAGACCGCAAATTTTAATATTCATAAGGGTCACATCCCAGTTTACCCCTACTACACCCACGCCGTTGTTGCCAACCGCGCCAATGGTGCCCGCTACGTGCGTGCCATGACCGTTCAGATCGTTGGGGGTATCCCCCAGAAAACTCTGGCCTACATTGCCGTCTGCGTCAGTCCACAGGTTATCAAGCAGATCGGGATGGTTGTCACGAATACCGGAGTCGAAAACAGCCACAATCACATCAAGTGAGCCGGTTGTGTATTCCCAGGCATCGAGGGCGCTGATGTCAGCACCGGCTGTGCCGCCGCTTTGACCCGTATTGTTGAGTCCCCACAGCTGACCAAAAGAAGGATCGTTGGGGATGGTCTGCAGGCTTTCGAAAACTTCGTCGAAGCTGTAATCACGGATTACATCGGGAATGCGGTACACAAAGTTGGGCTCGGCGTATACCACATCAGCGCGGCTGTTCAGCATGTCGAGCGCCTGTTGAACCGTTCCGTTGCGGAATTCCCACAATTCGGCATCAATAAAAGTAAGCGGCGTAACCGCTTCAACGGCCAAAGATTCCTGCAGCATGGCATAATCTTCCGCTGAAAGCAAGCCCGGTACAAACTCTACAACAAGCTGACCGTCCATAAATTCCACAAGCCCTGTGCCTGCGATTTCCTCATGTAGTATTTCCTGGGCTTTCACCGTGTATACACCCAGTATACATACCAAAAACAGCGCCATAAGCGCTGATAGTTTTTTGTACTTCATTATAAATAGGCTGATTCTGTTCGTTAGTAAGATTGAAAAGCGCGGTGAGCCAGGGGCATTGTCAAACCGGCACCCCATGATAACAAATATTACCGGTTAAGGTTTTCCGCTTTCATTTTTTCACACTTTTGTTAGCAAAGCACATGCTCGTTAAATACTTCCTTGTGAAGCTTACGTTACAATCGACCTCAGCCTGATAAAAAGCGCGCTTGGTAACACTCAACTCCGCACAACGAAAAAGCGATAAATATATATTTTTTATTGATTTAATTTATCTCACAAAAGGCAGGTCGGTAATGATGTAAAATTTCAAACCATTAAAACTGCGCATTCTCCCTTTAGCACGGTCATCCCGCTGCCCGTCACACGTAACCCAGCAAATAAAATCCCTGATCAGCGGCGCAGGCTTACATTCCTAACGCCTCTGTTGCGCGGTTCGGATAATCCGTAATCAGCCCGTCAACGCCCAACGAAACCATGCGCAGCATATCGTCCTTTTCATTGATGGTCCAGGGCACCATCCGCATGCCCTTAGCGTGTACGCGCTGCACCAAATCCGCATCAATCAGCCGGAAATCGGGGCTGTACACTTCCGGGATAAACCCCAGTTGCTCAAGATTCCAGTCGAGTCCGCGCTCGTTTTCCACCAGCAGGACCAGCGGCAGGGTCGCATCAATTTCACGCATTGCCTGCAGGGTTGCAACATCAAAACTTTGGATGAACACACGGTCCAGCACCCCAAGCCCTTCCAGTTCCCGGTACAGGAGCTCGGCAAAAACCTGCGGCTCCGGCGTATAGCGGTTATAGCCGCTCGGATGACTCTTGGTCTCGATATTATAAAACACAAGGTCCCGTCCGCTGTCGGCTTTATGCGCTTCAACCGCAAGAATAGCGTCGCGCATGAGCGGCTTACTTGCTGCCATAGGCTCCTGTTCAGGAAAACGGGAATTGCCGCGCAGTCCCACATCGAAGCGGGAAATTTCTTCGTATGTCATTTCAAACATATTCAGCCCCAGCGCTTCTTCGGGCAAAACCGGTCGCCCGTCCGGATGTGAGCTAATGTCATGATGAAACCAGGGTTCGTGCGAAAGCACGATCAGGCTGTCCGCCGAAACAACGACATCAAATTCCAGGGTCGTAATCGGAAAATCGAGCGCAACCAACAGGCTCGGGATGGTATTTTCAGGAAGGATTCCGCGCGCACCGCGATGTCCCTGCAGGTCGAATTCAGGAAAGTTGGCCATAGCTCTGAACTGATGGGGCTGGGTATGGTCGTCACTCCGCTGTGCTTCGTCCTGCGGCGCCTCAGACTCCGACTCACAGCCGGCAAGCCCGGCAACAAGCACAGCAAAAATGACCGGAAAAACGAAAGATCTGAAAACAGTCGGCATAAGGCAAAGCTCTTTTAAATTGACGTTCAGCCTGAACAGGCACTCCGCACAAGGTAAGCGTTTTGCAACAACGCCATGTTAACATTTTATCAAATCTCAGCCTGCACCCGGCGACCATGCCGATCCCGCTTTTTTTATTTTTTGGGGGAAACTCCGTGAACATCACGGTCTTTCGCGGCAGATCAGAAGCAAGTAAACCTAAGACAGGCTCCTTGCTTTTTGGGGTACCCGTAATTAGCTCATACCTCAAACGTGAATGGCCAGAAAGCAAGGAACAAAAAAACATCATTTAGGAAGTAAACCCTTTTTATTGTGATTCATGCGGGATAGATGAACCGCCAGAATGTTACCTACAGGTTATACTTGACCCAACTTGATGTAAATTTCGGCCGTAATCAAAAAAACTTAGCACTTTACAAATCTAACACGTAGCTTAGATTTTAGGGCAAGAGCCTTTGCCAGCCAAGCTGCTTAGCAATACTAAAACCTGCATAGATTCCCAATTGCAAGGATTGGCATTGAGTCCGTTCCAATCGACTTTGCATGGCTTGGTTGGCTTTGACAATCTGATCTTGTTATAAATATAACCTCTAAACTACCAAACCTTAGACCTATGAAATATCTGCTTACTGTATTCCTCAATCCGTGAGTAATCTCGCCAATTCATAGCCTAACATATTTGTATTACTAGCTTTAGCGATTCTGCGTATTTTCACCCAACCGGTGAACCCTTATATAATCGTTTGAGCATGCCAAAAATACAATTTGAGCTTACCTCTACACCAATTACCTCTCATGCAGGTCTGGCTTTTATTGGTCAGGCCCTTGATGATCCCGTGCTGGCCAGCGACATCAATGGCCTTTGTTCGCTGCCCCGCAACAAGAATTATATTTCCACCCTTGATACCATTAAGGCCATGATTGGGCTGTTGTCGGTCGGTAAACCTCAGTTTGACGCTATAGCTGAATATCGTGCCGATCCCGTATTTGCCACTGCCTTGGGAATAAAAAAGACCCCCTCACCGGAAACCCTGCGCCAGCGTATTGAGCAATGCCCGGAGTCATTGAATAATGTCTTTCGTGAGTTCAACACCCGCCTGCTGGCAGCTCATCCGCACCTGCTGACCGAAGATCTGCACGGGCAGACCTGGGCGGTAATTCACTGTGATGTCTCACCCATGGATAACTCCAACAGCCACAAAGAAGGCGTAGACTGGACATACAAACAGTTTGAAGGCTATGCGCCCATGCTTGGCTACATCGGTCCGTATGGTTTGATGATAAACAACGAGCTGCGCAACGGCTCGGCGCACAGCAACACACCCGGCACCGATGCGTGGTTCAGGCAGACCATGGATATGGCTGAGCGTATGACCAGCCACAAGCGGCTTGTGGTGACCGACTCGGGCAACGATAGTGGCGTCAATGTCAGGTTATTTATGCGCCAGAAGGATACCGATTTTGTTGTGAAGTGCAACCTGCGCAATCAGGATCCGCAGGAGTGGCTGGATCTGGCTATGGAGCAAAACGACGGAGCTGATGGTGAGTACGTAGATATAGGCGCACGGGCATGGTACGGACAAAAGCAAGTACAGATTCCCGGACATAGTGACAACCCTGATGACCCGAAGACCTGCCGGATTGTGTTCCGGGTTACCAAGCGGTTTGCCCGCACGGACGGGCAGTATATGTTTCCGGCACTGATCACCGTGGATGCGTACTGGACGAGCCTGGACTGGACCCCGGAGCAGATACATGAGTTCTACAAACAGCGGGGTACCAGCGAGCAGTACCACAGTGAACTCAAGACAGATATGGATGTAGAGCGACTCCCATCGGGCAAATTCAGGGTCAACCAGCACGTGCTGGATATGAGCATGATAGCCTTTAATTTATTGCGACTGGCGGGGCAAGGCATGCTAAAAACAGGTCTGGTGCCGGGGCGAAAAGCCAGGAGTAAACGGCTTCGGCTGCGCACCGTCATCCAGAACCTGATGTATATGGCGGGACGGCTGGTACAACATGCACGCAAAACCATCATCCGCATTTTTGAGGGTCACGGCTGGGCAGCGCCTGTCATGGCGCTCAAACTTTTACCTCGTGGGTAGCACAGCATACAGCTTGGGATAGAAAACAGACGGCAAAACAGCAAGTGAAACAAAGCCCATGCAGGCATTGTGGAATTGGTATGCGCTGTAAAGCCAAAACAAGAGCAAAAACGGTGCTTGAAGAGGTCTTGCGGGGATTGAATTGATCGTAATGAACGACTTTGGTGAGCTACATCAAGCTGAGTGAGCGATATTTCTAACAGCTATTGCCTGTATTGACCGCAAAATACCTGTCAAATAAAACTTTTCACGGATTCAGGTGTATTCATTAGCCTGTTCCTCGTGCTGCCGCTTGCGCTGCACGCCAACAACATTCAGGTCACCAACGTAACCCTCACCGGCCAAAACACTGAGCAGGACTATTGGCTCGAGGTTGGATACCCTGTTTTCCCTTACTTTGGATATGTGAATTCTATCCTTCATTCAGATAAAATTTATGTACTTAATGAAGATTCATCTGTACAGTATCATTCCGCTGTGACTTTTGTGCCTGATAGTACTCCCGTAAAACCAGTCATTACATCAAACTACTCTTTCTTAATTGAAGAAGAATACTCATCACAGACTTTCGAAACTAATAATACTTCAACCGAACCAGATTTATCTGAGTATAGGACTCAATCGGTGAAATTGAAGGTAAATGATAAACTTTCTAATGAGCAATTCGATACGACGGCCACATGGCCTGTCAATCTGCTTGATCAACCGTTTTCCGGAAACATCAGAAAATCTGTATTAAATCAAAATAATCTTAGGGCTTCTTATAATAACTTTGGATTTGCTGGCAGATCAAGTGACGCTAACTTTGATGAGTTTTTCTATGAGTTTCCTAAAGACACAAACCGAAGATATATTTATTTTACTGGTTTGTTCATAGGCACAACCGTAACCGGAATGGAATCTGGCGAAGAAATACCAATTGTTATTGCTCCTAACTATAGAACCAACCCCCAAACTGGGCAACGGTGGACTTGGTATCCAACAGATGGATATTTTAGCGAAACATCCGATGAAATGCCAACAAAATCTAAACCCGATACTTGGCCCTTTATTTGGCAAGAACTTGAAATAAATGAATGGCCATCTTTAGTCTCTGGTTTTGGTGGCGACATAGAAGAACTATATGCAAAATTCAATGATCGGCTATACGATCGTTACTTAATCAACGGCGAACATATTCCCATATCAAACGACCCGAATCGAGGCGGACTTGGCCTTGATGTTGAGATGTGGATAGTCGCAAGCAATGAACCAAATCTTCAAAATACTCATATAATTATTTATGATATTCACAATAAAAGTGATCATGATTATGATAATATGAGCCTTAGTATTTGGGCTCAAATGTGGCTTGGAATACCTTCAAATAACTTTGCATATTTTACTGAAGACTCGAACACCGTTTTTTTCAAAAATGTGTCACCAACTCAAACTCCACCTGAGTTTAACGGCACATCAATCGGTGTTGCAGCTATCAGACCTTTAATGTCACCACTTTTATTACCGGAAGATGTGGATCCTTATATTATTCCTCAAGTTACCGGTTTTACATCTTTACCAGCAGGTTCACTTGCCTTTAATGACAACCAATTGTGGAATACTATTCTGCAACCAGCTTTCACTGAATTGCCATCGCCGTCACAAGATACAGTTCCGTTTATCAATTTCGGGTTGTTCTCCATTCCAAGCGGTGAAATGCGAAGATTGGCCTATGCAATATCAGTAGCACAGACTGACACTCCAACTAATGATGCTGATATTAGCGCTGTTTCAAACCAATTAGATCAAGCTCAGGCTTTTTGGTTTGAAAACAACGGTTTTTGGACTGATATTACCGATCATAACTCTATTCAAATCCCGAACTCAGTAAATCTTTTTCAAAACTACCCCAACCCGTTTAACCCCACCACCCTCATCGCATACGCCCTGCCAGAAACGGCAGAAGTCCGCGTCGAAGTTTTCAACCTGATGGGGCAGCGGGTAGCCGTGCTGGTAAACGGCACCCAAAACGCGGGTCACCACAGTATCCGTTTCGATGCATCCAGCCTTTCAAGCGGACTGTACCTGTACCGCCTGCAGGCCGGCAGCTTCGTCCAAACCCGCAAAATGATGTTGGTGAAATAAATGCGCGCTCCGCTAAGCCGCGATAAGTAAAACAAAACAAAGCCCGCCGCGAGCACTGTACTTGCGGCGGGCTTTTTTTTGGAATAACGCCGTGCGCTTCACGGGTTGGGGGGCAACGCTCGCTTCTACAATCCCAAAACGATCTCATTACGCCTTGCTTTTTTGCCTTTAAAGCGCTGATAGAACGTGGATTTGACGAATCGGGCGGATTTGCTCAGATTTATTTTTGTCTCCGGTTTATACCACTACGATGCAGCTTTTAGCAAACAGAGCATGCCGGTAAAAACGCAACATCTTGCGTCTATGCAGAGCGGCATTCAGAATTAATGCCAAATTGCAAAGACCCAAAATCTCGAAAAGCCCCGAAAGGACAATATCTTCATAGCACCCCGGCCTACCCCGCCCGCAGGATTTCGAGGGGTTTGCGGTTGCGGATGCTGCGGCTGTTGAACAGGCCGACGGCGAGGGTGAGCAGCACGATGACGGCGGTGGTGCCGAGCAGGACGGGGATGTCCGGTACGTAGGCGAGCTCGAAATAGAAGTAGGCAATGAGCCAGCCGGCGGTGAGGGCGAGGCCGAGGCCCGCGAGGCAGGCGAGCAGGCCGAGCAGTGCGTACTCGACGAGCTGAATGCGGCTGACCTGCTGCTGCACGGCGCCGAGGGTGCGGAGTAGTACGGCCTCCCGCACACGCTGAAAGCGGCTGATGGCAATCGCGCTGCCGAGCACAATCAGGCCGGTGAGCACGCTAAACAGCGCCATGAACTGCACCGCAAGCGCGATTTTATCGAGGAAGGTGCGCACGCTTTCGAGCACGATGCCGATATCCAAGGCGCTGATGTTGGGGTGCGCCCGCACGACGGCCTGCTGCATGGCGGCGACTTCATCGGCGCCGCCGGGGACGTTCACGACGGTTGCGAAGAACTGCGGCGCGGGCTCGAGCACACCCGCCGGAAACAGTACAAAGAAGTTGGGCTCGGGTCGCTGAAAATCAATTTCGCGGATGGAGGTGACCTCGGTTTCCACGGGGATGCCCTGCACGTCGAAGGTGAGGCGGTCGCCGAGGCCGATGATCAGCTCTTCCGCTATGGTTTCGCCTATGGAGATGGGCACGATTTCGTCGAAGCCGCCTTCGTGCCGCCCGATCCAGCGGCCCGCAATCACGGTCTCGGCCTCGTTCAGGTTTTCGCGATAGGTGACGCGGTACTCGCGGGTCAGGGCCCAGCGGCTGATACGCACCTCATCGTCCTCGCGCAGCTCGCGGATGCTGCGCTCGTTGATGCCCGCCAGCCGCATGGAAACAATGGGCACATTCTGCAGCACCGCTGCCCCGCGATCTTCGATGATACGGATGATGTCGTCGTTCTGATCGGTCTGCACGTCGTAAAACACGAGATTCGGCTGCTGATCGCCGGTCTGAAAAGCGATGCGGTCGAGAATCATGTCGCGGGAAACGCTCATCACCCCGATCAGAAGCATGCCCATGCCGAGGGTGGTGACCAGCACCGCGGTCTGATTGTTAGGCCGGAACAGGTTGGCCACGCCCTGTCGCCAGACATAGGAAAAGGCGGGCAGACGCAGTTTTTTGAGCGTGGTGATGAGCAGTTTGGAAACGCCCAGCAGAATCAGCACGGCGGCGGTAAGACCAAGTACAAAGAAGGCGGCGACGATGTGGCTTCCTGTGAGCAGCGCGAGGACCCCGCCGATGGCGAGTACGGCTGCGAACATGACCGCGGCGACGGTCGTCTTCGGGAGATGCGCAAGCGGGGAGAAATCCGCGGAACGGATGGCGAGCAGGGGCGGGATGGTGTTCACGCTGAGCAGTGGCAGCAGGGCAAAAACCAGGCTGATGAAGACGCCGACGCCGAGTCCCAACAAAATGGAGGACCAGCTCAGGGCCTGCTGTATTTCAAAGGGGAGCAGTTCGAGGAACAGCATCGGCAGAAACTGCTGCACGAGCACGCCGATGACCGTGCCTGCAAGCGCCCCGATTACGCCCATAGCCACGACCTGAAGCGAGACGATGGTGAGGGTCTGCCGTGAACTGACCCCGAGACAGCGCATCGTCGCCAGGGTCGCGCTTTTGCGCTTCACGTACACATACACCGCGCTTGCCACACCGAGGGCGCCGAGCAGCAGGGCCACAAAGCCGATCATGCCCAGAAAGCGGGTCAGGTTATCGACAATGGCGCTGAACTGTTCCTTGCGCCGCTCAACCGTTGTGAAACTGAGGCCGCCGTTTTCGGCATCTTCGCGGAGGGTGCTCACGAGGGCGCGCATATCCGGGGTTTGCTCCCAGGCGAAATATTGTTTGTGCATCACGCGGCTGCCGCGCTGCAGGAGGCCGCTGTCGGCGATGGCGTCGAGGGGCAGCATGATACGCGGCCCGATCAGCGAGAAGGCGGCAGATTCACCGGGAATTTCCAGAATTTCGCCGGCGATGGGAAGTCTGACCCCGCCCACCTGCACGGAATCGCCCACGCTGAGGCCGAGCTGCCGCATGATGGGCCGGTCAACGAGGGCCGCGTTTTGCTCCTGATAGGTGAAGGCGGCTTCGGCGGGCACGGTTTTGAGCGTGCCGTAAAACGGGAAGCCGCCGCGTATGGCGCGGATTTGCGACAAGCGCGTCTCCCCCGCTTCGCCGTAAAGCACCATGGTCGAAAACTCCACAACCGAGGACTGCCTGCCGCCGAGGGTGTCGAACATCGCAATCTGCCGCTCATCAAAAGCCTGGTTTTGCGCGATTTCGAGGTCGGCCCCGAGCAGCTCCTTGGCCTGCTCATCAACGGTGAGCAGAACATCGGCCCGGAATGAAAGAATGGCGACGAGGGCAGCAACCCCGGCAATGATGCCGCTGCAGTACAGCAACAGGCTGCCGAGCTGCGGACGCGCATCGCGCCAGGCGGTTACGAAGGAAAAACGATCCATCAGGTGGGTTTGAAAGGTTTGTTTTATCGGATGATGGCCTCAGAGCCTTTTCAGGGCTACCGGCTTGATTCCGAGAAATTTAGGGGAGGCGGGGAAGGACGACTGACCGGCACAGGCTCAGTGCTCGTGGACGAGGGTGGTATCTGCGGCGGTGAGGTGATCGCTTGCGATGCGGCCGGATTTAAGGCGGATGATGCGGTCGCACTTGGCCGCGAGCTCGTTGTCGTGGGTTACGATGATGAGGGTCGTGCCCTGCTTTTGGTTCAGCTCGAAGAGGATGCGCTCGACCTGCTCGCCGGTCTCGGTGTCGAGGTTGCCGGTCGGCTCGTCCGCGAACAGGATTTCGGGTGCGTTAATGAAGGCCCGCGCGATCGCGACGCGCTGCTGTTCGCCGCCCGAGAGCTGTGTGGGGTAGTGCGTGAGGCGGTGTCCAAGGCCAACCTCGTGCAGGAGTTCTTCGGCGCGGGCATGGACGGTTTTATAGTCTCCGCCACGCAGCTCGACCGGCACCATCACATTTTCGACAGCGGTGAGGGTCGGGATGAGCTGAAAGGACTGGAACACGAAGCCGATGTGCCGGTTCCGGATTTGGGAGAGCTGATCTTCGGTTTTGGTTTCGAGGGCGTGACTGCAGAGCTGAACCGAGCCGGAGGACGGCTGATCGAGTCCGGCGCAGAGCCCGAGGAGCGTGGTTTTGCCGCTGCCCGAAGGTCCGATGATGGCGCAGCTGATGCCCGGCGCGATGCCGAAGGATACCTGATCAAGCACGGTGAGCGCGTTTCCGGCGCTGTTGTAGGTTTTGGTGAGCTTTTCAACCGAGAGAATGTGTTCGGGCATGCGGATTGGGAATAGGAGATGCTGAATTTCGGGAAGGATGAAGATAGGATTGACGCTTGAAAACCGCGCGGCGGGGTGCATCATTCAGGACGTGAACCGGGCGGATGCGGGATACGCGGTCTGAGGGTCAGCGGCTGCTGACCTCCCGGAGGACGGGCGCGAGGTACTGCCACAAGTTGGCGGCGATGATGCGGTGTCCTTCTGCGGTGGGATGAATGCCGTCGGGCAGGTTGAGTTCCGGGATGCCGGCTACATCTTCAAGGATGAAGGGCATGAAGACGAGCTCGTGCGCGTCGGCAAGCTCGCGGAAGATGGCGCGGAAGCGGTCGGTGTATGCGGCCCCCATGTTGGGCGGGGCTTCCATGCCGGTGAGCACAAGGCGCACATCCGCATTGGACTCCCTGACGCGGTTCAGGATGCCGTCGAGATTGCGTTTGGTCACCTCGGGATCAATGCCGCGCAGGCCGTCGTTGCCGCCGAGTTCGAGCACGAACACATCAATCGGGCGACGGAGCATCCATTCGATGCGGCGGAGTCCGGCGGCGGAGGTCTCGCCGCTGAGTCCGGCATTGACGACTTCAACCGCATAGCCGGCTTCATCGGCTTTTTGCTGGATGAGGGCCGGAAAGGCTTCATCGGGATCGAGCCCGAAGCCCGCTGCTATGCTGTCGCCAAAAATGACGACCCGGGGCAGGGGCGTTTCATCGTCATGCGTTGGCGCGAGCGCAGCAAACGATGGACTGAAGGCGCCTACTATTGTGAAGAGCGTCAGTAAAAAAATGAGATGAACAAAACGGGGGTTCAGCATGGCTTGCGTGAAATTAAAATGGATTTTGGAAAAGGCCTTTCGTGGGTAAAAAAAGGGAAACGGATTCGGATACGGATACGGAAGCGTGATTTAGGAATAGCGCGGAAGACTGCCCGGGAGCCACTAAATCCCCAAGCAAGGAGCCCTGAGACCGATTTGGGATGTACCTCCAAACACCGCAGACCTTGATGTTCTCGGAGTTCTACCCAAAAAAAACAAAGTGGAAACCAACGGGATGTCAGAGGCACGGTGACCATGTGTGTACCAGGGATTTGCGGAAAGGCGCTGCGATCGTCGTAAAATCAAGTGCCGCATGAAGCTGAGGTTTTCGATAACAGGAAATTGGTGAACAAGCCTGAACGGGCCATCGTTTGAAGGGCCGTCTTTTATTCTGCAGGCTGCAACAGATTTGCAGGCACTGAATCCGGTATGTAACGGCTATTTTTTCTATATTTGCTGGCTTAGACACCTATTCTTATTTACAAATTCTCAGAAAGGCTTTTAATGTCTTCGCAAAAATTTCAAACGCTGCACGGGATGTTTGATATCCTGCCCGGTGAATCCGAAAAATGGAACTGGTTAGAAACGGTGATTCGGGATACGGCCCGGGAATTTCATTTTAGCGAAATCCGCACGCCCGTGATGGAGCCGACCGAGCTGATTGCGCGGGGTATCGGGCAGCTCACGGATATTGTTTCGAAGGAGATGTTCGGCTTCAGCCGGGGCGAGACCAATTATGTGCTGCGTCCGGAGGGGACGGCACCGGTGGCCCGGGCGTTTGTGCAGCACCGGCTTGATCAGCGGGGTGGGGCGCAGAAGCTGTTTTATATCGGCCCGATGTTCCGTGCGGAGCGTCCGCAGAAGGGGCGTCAGCGGCAGTTTCATCAGTTTGGCGCGGAGCTGATGGGCACCGATTCGCCGCTTGCCGATGTGGAGATCATCCGGTTTATGATGCGGGTGTATGAGAAGATTGGTCTGACCAACGTGACGCTTATGCTCAACTCGGTAGGCGACCCGGAAAGTCGCGCGGCCTATAAATCTGCGCTTCAGGATTATTTTCGTCCGCACCTGTCGGAACTGAGCGACATTTCGCGAACACGTTTTGAGCAAAACCCTATGCGGATTCTCGACTCCAAAGAAGCTGAGGATCAGGCTTTCATCGAAAAGGCCCCGCTCATCACGGATTTTCTTAATGATGCATGCCGGGCGCATTTCGAAGAAGTGAAAGCGCTGCTCACGCATGAAGGCATTGCCTTTACCGAAAATCCGCGTCTGGTTCGGGGTCTTGATTATTACACCAAAACCGCTTTTGAGCTGGTGAGTCCGGATGTGGGCTCGCAGGATGCGCTCGGGGGCGGGGGCCGCTATGATCTGCTGATTGAGGAGATCGGCGGTGCACACACGCCGGCCGTCGGCTTTGCCTGCGGTATGGAGCGGATGCTGCTTGCCTGCGAGGCACTGGGAATTCAGCCGGGCGGCGAACGTCCGCTGGATGTGTACCTTGTTTGCCGGGGTACTGAAGCGCAGCACTGGGCCATGCACGCCATGCCAGCCATCCGGAAAACCGGGCTGAGCTGTACGATGGATTTCTCGGGAAAGTCCATCAAAGCGCAGCTCAAAGATGCCAACCGGCAGCAGGCACGCTTTGCACTCATTATCGGCGAGCAGGAGCTGGCCGATCAGAAGTTCACTTTTAGAGATATGCACGAAAGTACGGAAAACAGCCTGGGTTTTCCGGAGATATTGAGCCGGCTTTCGGGCAACTGAAAGCGCAGGACTGTAGCAGCGAAAGACACCTTATCACTCTTCAAATATACTGTATATGAAACGCTGGATAGCTATCGGTCTATTCTTAACAGCTTTACTACTTGTAGCAGGGAACATGCTGCTCACCCATTATGCCGCCCGCGCGCTAAATGAGGCTTACAGTGAAACGCGGCTGATTCAGGATGGCGCGGAAATCCTGATTCAGTTTAGCAACACCAATATCAGCACGCTCAGAGGTGAAGTTGCGGTTGAGCGCCTGCGGGTTCGTAATCTGGATTCCGGAGATGAGTTCAGGGCACGCACCCTCAGCATTTTTGTCTCTCACCGGGACCTGCTGAATTTGGCCATGAGTAGGGGAAGCGGCGAACGACCTGCTCTCACTGACGGGCGTGTGGAGCTTCGTGATATTGCCGTGCTTAATGCGGAGCAGGAAATGAGGTACACGGCTGCGGTAATCGACGCAAGCGTGAGTGGTGATTTGTTTGAGATGTACGCTTTTGTACGAACCGACTTCCGGAATACGCCTGACCGAAGCCATGATATCCGCATCCGGATGAATGATCTGCGCCCAGGTACGGAACCGCTGCCGTTTATCCCTGCGGCACTGCCCATTAGCCGTCTCGACCGCCTTGTTCTCAACATGAACTATGATCATCTGGCCGACGCCTTTCAGGTAAGTCAGTTTGAAATCAGTGTCGGGGCTGACCGTATCCGGCTCGACGGACGGCTGACCGATGTTTCAGCGATAAGTGCCCTGGGCAGCGATGCCGAAGCAGCGGAGACGTTTGTGAGACCGGTTCTGACCGCCAACATGCGCATCACCCCGGTCAGGCCGCAAATCCCGATTGGAAACGACGGCATGGCCGTTCATTTCCGGAGTTTTGACGCTTCTTTTGAAGGTCCGCTCACCGGCGGGCTGAGTCCGCAGGTGCTGCTGCAAACTGAATTTTCTGAGGTTCATTTCGATATTGAAGAACTCAGCATTTTCCCGCCCGAAACCTTCACCGAAACTTTTGGTCAGCCGCTCGGATTTTTGGGCGTATCAAGCGATCGGTTCTTTGTGCCCGGGCTGAATGCGGCCTACCGTATTACGGATAACGTTGCCACCATCAGCCGGTTCAACATCGGGAATCCTTTTGCGGAGGTTGGCATTTCAGGGCAGCTCCTTCGCGATTCCGGTACGGGGATGTGGCAGTGGGACGACGCCCGTCTCAATATCCGGCCTATCACAGAAGAAGCGGAGAGTTTTATCAGGATGATGACATCTTTCTTCAACCTGAGGCTGCCCCAAACCGACGGGGCCTTCAGTATCCCGATAACAGGTCCGCTGCAATCGCCGCGTCTGCAGGGTCTGAATTTGTAAGCCGTTTTTCCTTACTTAAACGAAAAAGGCTTTTGAACTGACGGTTGAGACCGCTTTGTTCAAAAGCCTTTTTTGTGTTTAGTCAGCAAACTAAGCCCCTTCAGTTCACCGGTTTGGGAAGAGAATCCTTATGCAATTCTTTAAATTTGGCGAGGCCTTCTTTACTCATGTAACGGGAAAGAATTTTCTCATCTGTCTTGGTAAGGTCAACAAGGATGAGGCCGTCGAGGGCATCGGCGAAATCCGGATCGATATTGAAGCCGAGTAGCTTGCCGCCAAGTTTCAGGTACTGCTTCAGCAAAATCGGGACGCCCTTTTCATCGGGCTCAATTTTAGATACCATTTCGGAGACATCATCGATGTCGATTACTTCACCCGAATTTTTGGCAGGCTGCCATCCGACTTTTTTAGAGGTTTTGAAAGGGATGCGGGGTTTCACATCTTTGGCCAAATCGGGCAGAAAATTGCTCACGGTGAGAAACTTGACCATCAGGTTGCGTGAGCTCGTTTCATAATCGTTGCTGATGCTTACCGGACCGAACAATATGCGGTATTTCGGATGCAGCGCCACGAAGTGCCCGATACCTTTCCAAAGCAGCAGGAGCGGGGCGAAGGAGCGCTGATAGTGCGGCGCAACGAACGAACGCCCCATTTCAAGTGCCGGGTTCAGCTTTTTGAGCAGGCCGGGCTTCATGCGAAACAGGGTTGTGGTGTAAAGTCCGCTCGCGCCCTGAGAAGTCAGAATTTTATCGGTTTGTCCGAGACGGTAGGCGCCAACCAGCTCTTTTTTCTCCCGCTGCCACACAAACAGATGCAGGTAGTGTTCATCGTATGCATCGAGGTCGATAGATTTTCCGGTGCCTTCATCCGTGGCCCTAAAAGACACTTCCCGAAGCCGCCCGATCTCCCGCATAATGTTTGGAATCTGAGCATGGGCGGCATAGAAGACGTCGTATTCGTTGCTGGAAAGCAGCAGCTGCTCTTTGCCTAAGGCAGCGATATCCGCTTCGAGCTTTTCTACCGGCAGGGGATCAATAATTTTCTCATACTTCTGCTTTGCAGACGCTGCTGCTTCCCTGCGGATACTTGACTCTTCCGGCTGATCGTCCACAATACTCTGCAGCAGGTAGGTACGCTGCTTCAGGTAGCGGGTAAGCTCGGGCGTACTGCTGAACCCTTTGAGCTTGCTTGCCGTGATAAGCTTGCCAAAACGTACTTTAATGGTTGCATTTTCCTTGTTGGAAAACTGACGCGGCAGCAGCAAGGTGCGGAGCCGGGGATGAATCAGCCCGGCCGTCTGGAATAGCGGGCCGTTGGCGCCGCAGAAAAAAATCGGCAAAACCGGGCTGCCCGATTTTTGAATAATTTTGGTGATGCTGTCTTTCCATTCGGGATCATGAATGGTTTTCTCGCCCCAGTTTCTGTGCGAGACTTCCCCGGCAGGAAATACGCCGAGGCACTGATCATTTTTCAGCAGGGCCATGGCAGCTTTCATGGCGCCGAGGTTTTCCCGGATGGCTTCTTTCGTTTCAAAGGGATTTACAAAAAGGAACAGATCCCGAAGTTCAGGTATACGCTCCAGCATAAAATTGGCAAGGATTTTGGCATCCGGTCGCACCTGTTGCAGAATTGACCCCAAAATTACCCCTTCTATCCCCCCGAACGGATGATTGGCCACAATCACAAGCTTGCCGTTTTTAGGAATGCGCTCAAGATCACGCTCATCAAATACAAGGGTGATGTTCATCGCTTCGAGCAGCTTGGTGCTAAAGTGTGCATCACCGGGAAGGGCCTTGGCACGGCTGTGAATATCGTTAAGTCCTTTGAAGTCCAGAACTTTTTCGAGAGGAGCGCGGAATAGTCTGAGTGCTGTTCGCAGCACAGGCGACTCAGGCTCAAAGTCCAGCTTAAAAATCCTGTCCGACTCGTTCGGGTTTCCCTTCATGCGATCAAAGTATAAATATGCTTAAAAGTAAAACGGGTGGCGTTTTGCGGTTCAGTAACACGCCACAAAAGCGAAAAGGTGACAATAAGTATAATTGGACTAATATAAAAGAATTCAGCCTAAAACCATGTTTGCGGATTTACCTGAATACAGCCGCCGAAACCGGCCAACGCAACACAGATTGAGAAGCCCGCTTTTCTTCCCTAAATTAGGCAAATATGCTTCAGACCTGCCGTCTGAGGCCTACGCTTAACGAAACCTTAATCCGACTTACAATCTGTTCGTGAAAACTATTCAGTCACCGGGCGATCCCGTCTCCAAAAGCCTGTTTCAGCGATTCAGCGGCCCGCAGGAATATGATCCCGAAAACGAAGACTCTTTTGGGCCGGCCGAAGAGGTAAAAGATAAGGTAGAGGAGCCGCCCCGCTATGTTGTTTATCTTTTGAATGATGACTACTCGACCTTTGATTTTGTGGTTCATGTGCTGGTAAGCATTTTCCGGAAGTCTGTTGAAGACGCCATCCGCATCACCAATGAAGTGCACCACAAAGGCAAGGGGGTGTGCGGCATGTACACCCGTCAAATTGCAGAAACAAAAATTATGCTGGTTGAAGAAGCAAGCAGCTCCGCCGGATTCCCGCTACGGGCCGTAATGGAAGAAGCCTGACCCGCACCATTACAGATATTTTCCACCCCTTTTTTCATTTATGATCAACAAGAAACTCGACAGCGCCCTTAAAAATACCTACACCATTGCCAAGGCGCAGCGACATGTGTATGTCTGCCTGGAACATCTGCTTCACGCCATGCTTCAGGAAGATGAAGGCCGCCGGATTTTGCACAACTGCGGTGCGGATACCGAACGTCTCACCCGCGATATCAAATCTTTTTATAAGGATCTGGAAGTCAGTGAAGAGACAGATTACGATCCGGTTCATACCGTAAGCTTTAAACGGGCGCTGCACAAAGCGCTGGTTCATGCCCGCAGCGCCGATAAAAGCGAAGTCACCATTGGGGATATGCTCATCTGTATTTTTGATGAAGATGAGAGTCACGCCTGTTTTTTCCTGCGCAGGCAGGGCGTAAACCGCATCGATGTGCTCAACTACATCTCGCACGGCATTACCAAGCCGGGTATTGAACCCGAGTTCGACGGCTCAGGCGAAGATGAGACCGCAGACACAGCCTCCGGCAGCCCGTATGCCGACGAAAGCGAAGAAGCCGGTGAGGACAGCCGGACAAAGTCCGGTAGCAGGAAAAAGCCAGGTTTCCTGGAACAGTTTACCGAAAACTGGACGGCGCTTGCCAAAGCGGGCAAGTTCGATAAAGTCATCGGACGTGATCTCGAGATTCAGCGCAGCATCGAAATTTTGTGCCGCCGCATGAAAAACAATCCGATTTATGTGGGTGACCCCGGTGTCGGGAAAACGGCCATTACCCGCGGACTGGCGCAGCGTATCGTGGACGGAGAAGTGCCCGAACGGCTGCAGGACTTCACTATTTATGCGCTCGATCTCGGCAATCTGATCGCGGGCACCCGCTACCGCGGCGATTTCGAAGCCCGGCTGAAAGGCGTACTCAACGCCCTCAAGAAACAGGAAAGGGTGATTTTGTTCATCGATGAAATCCACACCATCGTCGGTGCGGGGGCGGCGGGCGGCAGTACCATGGACGCCGCAAACCTGCTCAAGCCCCTGCTGGCCGACGGCAGCCTGAAATGCATTGGCGCAACGACCTACGAAGAGTTCAAAAATGTGTTTGAAAAAGACCGTGCGCTCTCCCGCCGCTTCCAGAAAATTGATATTGCCGAACCGGACGAACAGGTCGCCATCAGTATTCTGGAAGGGCTCAAAGAGCCTTTTGAAAAGCACCACAGCATTAAATATCAGCCGAGCGCCATTGAAGCCATGGTGCGGCTTTCGGCCCGCTACCTCAACGAACGCCGGCTGCCCGATAAAGCCGTTGACGTGCTCGATGAAACCGGCGCTCAGGTTTCCCTCAATCATCCCGAACGCAAAACCGTCACGACCAAAGACGTAGAACTGCTCATTTCCAAGATTGCGCGCATTCCGGTGCAGTCTATTTCCTCCGAAGAAAAAGAAAGCCTGAAAGATCTTGAGACCAAGCTGGGCAACAAAGTTTTCGGACAGGATCAGGCCATTCATGCGCTTGTTACAGCCATCAAACGGCACCGTGCGGGTCTGGGGCACGCCACCAAACCTATTGGCTCTTTCCTCTTCAGCGGACCGACCGGTGTTGGTAAGACCGAGCTTTGCAAGGTGCTGTCCGCGGAGCTGGGCATTGAACTGATCCGCTTCGATATGAGTGAGTACATGGAAAAGCACACGGTTTCCCGGCTTATAGGAGCGCCTGCGGGATATGTCGGCTTTGAACAGGGCGGACTGCTCACCGAAGCTGTGCGCAAAAATCCCAACGCCGTTTTGCTGCTTGATGAAATTGAAAAGGCCCATGCTGACCTGTTCAGCATTTTGCTGCAGATTATGGATTACGCGACCCTCACCGATAACACCGGCCGCAAAACCGACTTCCGCAGCGTGATTCTGGTCATGACCTCCAACCTGGGCTCCCGGGAAATGAGTAGCACGGCGATAGGCTTTGCCGGGGCAGGGTTTGGCAGCAAGGGAAATCCGCTGAAGGCCATCGAACAGCATTTTACCCCGGAATTTCGAAACCGTCTTGACGGCAC
This sequence comes from Cyclonatronum proteinivorum, assembly GCF_003353065.1. Lineage (GTDB taxonomy): Bacteria > Bacteroidota > Rhodothermia > Balneolales > Cyclonatronaceae > Cyclonatronum > Cyclonatronum proteinivorum. The sequence continues at coordinate 3,565,255 of NZ_CP027806.1, forward strand.
CGTAATTTTTGATCGCCTCGACGAACGGGTTATTCTCAAAATAGCAGATCGTCAGCTCAGCGAACTGAGCGCAATGCTATCCGAAAAGAAAGTGGTGCTCACCGCTGATGACTCAGCCCGGCAGTGGCTTGCGCAGCACGGTTATCAGCCGGCCTATGGTGCACGACCGATGGGGCGCCTGATTCAGGAAAAAATTAAAGACCGGCTCGTTGATGAAATCCTTTTTGGCCGTTTACAAAATGGCGGCGAAGTGCGCCTTTACAGCGAAACGGATGAGCTAAAGTTCAGTTTTGACGCATAAATCAGAGCCCGTCATTTACAAAAGCACTCTTTATGTAAGCGCCCGACAACCCGTCAGGCGCTTATTTTTTGCCCAAACCACACAGATGTAGAGATTTTTATTTACAACCCAAAGCCCATCAAAACAGCTTTAATTCTACAAAAACGGGGATTTATGACTAATTATTAGGACTCTGCTAGCTCAGCGTTTACGACTTTAATAAAACAAAATATTTATAGGGGGAACTGTTTACTTTCAGGATAAGTTTACGTAGCTTTACACAAAGCTTAAGTCAGGGTATACAAGAATTCTACCGCTTCTCAACACTGTTTTGAAAAGCGTTTCATTATCAATTGGACTCAGTCATGTTAAATCGTAATACAACCCTCTCTTTTTTCATCTTTGTTGCTTTAATGATTTTCATCATCTCGAAAATCTTTCTTAGCGACTCACACGACAGCGCTTCATTCACGCCTCTTTTCACAGAAACTGAAATCCAGATGCTGAATGATTACGAAAGTTCCCTCTATCAGCCCTTAGGATCCACAAAAATCTCAGGCGAAGCATTCAGGTTCTTCAATTATTTTGAAATTCCCGAATCCGTAAAGAACGACTATGAGTTTACATTCTACCTGCTTGAGTTCAATGATATCAGGGAAATTCATGCATTCGGATTTAACCCTTCCACCAATGCTTCCTTCATCAAATCAAAAGCCCTGCAACCGGGTTATGCTATTTAACGCTTAATCAGATTCTCTCCACAGGCAGTTTTTCAACAAAAGCTGCCTTTTTTATTTCTTGAAATCACAGACAGCTGCTCGCTTCGGTCCTTTACATAAAATGTTCTGATCGAATCATGCAGCCGCTTCAGGTTTAATAAGAACAAAGACAGAAGCGTGTAACAGGGTAGTGCGTTCATATGATGCTTTTCAGACTACGCAGGGGAAATTTCAATGGTCAGCAATCTCATCCCTTTTAAATTGCTGCTCCGTCACTTCAGCTAAACATAACATTATCAGTGTTTTGGGAATCAAATCAAATCCTACTCTGATTTCTGCGGGTTAAGTGCGAATATCATTAAATTGAGCAATTCATTTTAATTCGTACACATCCAAAACGCTTTTTTATTTTGAAATATACCCTACGACTCTTTTTCAGTCTGCTTTTTATAGCGGCGACCGTGATTGAGTTGCGTGCGCAAGATATTGTGCCGCAATGGATTCGCTATCAAACCATATCGCCCGACGGACAGCACATAGCTTTCACCTACATGGGCAACCTTTACCGCGTGCCTGTTGAAGGGGGCGAAGCCCGGCAGCTTACTTTTCACGAAGCACACGATTTTATTCCGGTCTGGAGCAATGACGGCTCACAAATTGCCTTCGCAAGCGACCGCTATGGCAATTTTAATGTGTATGTGATGGATGCTATGGGCGGAACAGCCTCGCGACTGACCTTCCATTCAAATGACGAATTCCCGTACAGCTTCAGTCACGACGATCAGCACGTCATTTTTGGCGCAGTACGTCAGGATCGTGCAGAACACCGTCAGTTTCCGTCTCCATCGCAGCCGGAACTGTATCAGGTACCGGTTGAAGGCGGCAGGGTCGGGCAGATTTTCACCATACCCGCCGAATATGTTCAGGTGAGTACTGACGGCAGCCGTATGCTGTATCACGACAAAAAAGGCGGCGAAAATGAGTGGCGCAAACATCAGAAATCTGCCATCGCCCGTGATATTTGGATATATGAAAGCGAAAGTGATACGCACCGGCAGCTCACTTTTGTAGAAGGGGAAGACCGGCAGCCTGTTTTCAATACTGATGAATCGGCTTTTTACTTCCTGAGTGAGCGCAACGGCAGTTTTAATGTGCACAAAATGTCGCTTACGGGTTCAGAACCCGCTGAGCAAATTACCTTCTTTGAGCTGCACCCGGTACGTTTTCTGAGCTACGCGCAGGGAACCCTTGCTTTCGGCTGGGACGGCGAGCTCTACACCATGCAGGAAGGCGAAGAACCGCAAAAAGTGGACGTCCGCATTCGCACACAGGATACCCGCAACACCGACAGTATTATCACGATCAACGGCGGTGTGCAGGAAATGGCGGTCTCCCCCAACGGAAAGGAAATTGCATTCATCGCACGGGGTGAAGTTTTTGTAACCTCTACTGACGGTGCCTTCACCAAGCGCATTACGAACACCCCGCAGCGCGAGCGCTTCGTCACCTGGAATCACGACGGCAGTGCGGTCGTATATGCGAGCGAGCGCGACGGACAGTGGCATATTTTTGAAACCCGCCGGGTACGCAGCGAAGAGCCCTTTTTCTACGCAAGCACCCTGCTCGAAGAACAGATTGTGGTCAGCGACAGCGTAGATGCCTACCTTCCCTCCTTCTCCCCTGACGGCAAACATCTTGCCTACATCGCCGGACGGCGAACCCTGCGGGTGATGAACCTCGAAACCCGTGAAACGCACGACCTGCTCGGTCCCGAAGACCTCTTCCACATGCAGGACGGCGACCAAAGCTTTTCGTGGAGTCCGGACAGTCAGTGGATTCTCGTGAGCTGGCGCAAGCTGCTTCACAACGCCGAAGTACTGCTGCTCGCCGCCGACGGCAGTGAAAGACACAACCTCACCGAAAGCGGATTCATGGACTACAGCCCGAAATGGGTGGGCGACGGCGACCGGATTCTGTTCTTCACCAACCGCGACGGCCTCCGCAGTTTCGCGACAAGCGGACGCAACGAGCTTGACGCATACGGGATTTTCCTCACAGGGGAAGCCTGGGATACCTTTAATCTGAGCGAAGATGACTACAAGCTCATGCAGGCGGTGCAGGGAGCGCTGAACGGCGACGGCGACGGCGACGACAGCAATGACAACGGCGACAGCGACACAACGCTTACGTTCGAGCTCGACAACATCCGCGATCGTATGGCGCGCTTCACCATTCACTCAAGCTCCATCAGCGATGCGGTGCTTTCCAAAGACGGGGAAACGCTGTACTACCTCACCCGCTTTGAAGACAACGCTAACCTTTGGGAAACCAACCTCCGCACCCGCGAAACCCGGCAGGCTATTCGTCTGAACGTGCCCGGTGGCAGCCTGATGTGGGATAACAACATGGAAAACCTCTATCTCCTCGCACGCGGCTCCATTTCCCGACTGAACCCCTCTGCGGGTACCCAAACCCCGATCCGTATTGCCGGAGAGATGACCTTTGATGCCGCAGCTGAGCGCGAACACATGTTCGAGCACGTGTACATCCGCACCAAAAACGTCTTCTACGAGCCAACTTTCCACGGGGTGGACTGGAGCATGCTGCATGAAGAGTACAAAAAATATGTGTCGCACCTGGGCAACTCCTACGAATTTGCAGAGATGATCTCCGAGATGATTGGCGAGCTGAATGTTTCGCATGCCGGCGCACGCTTTTCCCGAAATATTCCCAACGGCGATGCTACAGCTTCCCTTGGCATTTTCAAGGATTTCGATTTTGAAGACGACGGAATCCGTATTGTGGAAATTATGGAAGGCGGTCCGCTCGACCGGGCCGCACTGCGGCACATCAGAGCCGGCATGATTATTGAAAAAATTGACGGGGAGCTCGTAAGTGCCGACCGCGATGTAGCCTCCTTCCTGAACCGCAAAGCCGGGGAATTTGTCCTCCTTGACATTGTTGATCCGGAAACCGGGGAGCGTCATCAGGTAACGACCAAGCCCATCACCCTGGGGCAGGAGCGACAGTTGCTGTACCGGCGTTTTGTGCGTATTAATGAGCGGGAAGTTGACGAGCTGAGCGGTGGTCGCCTGGGCTATGTGCACATTCCCGGCATGAGCGACGGGCCGTTCCGCAGCGTGATTCATGACATGCTGGGCCGCTTCGCAGATCGTGAAGCCGTAATTGTGGATGCGCGCTTCAACGGCGGCGGCGATCTTGTGGCCGATCTCGCCATGTTTTTTACCGGCGTGGAATTCAACCGCTACGCGACCGAAGACCGGGTTGTGGGCGGCGAACCAACCTCCCGCTGGACCAAGCCTACCCTCTCCATGCACAATGAAGCCATGTATTCTGACGGCCATTGCTACGCAAGCGCCTACACCGAGCTGGAACTCGGCCTTACAGTCGGCATGCCTGTGCCGGGCACCTGCAGCTTTGCCGGCTGGTCTGCGCTGCCCGACGGTACCCGCTGGGGCGTTGTACCCATCAGCGCGCGCAACAAAAGCGGCGAATGGATGGAGAACAACCAAACCGAACCGATCATCCGCGTCAAAAATATGCCCGGCTTCATTGATCAGGGCACAGATCAGCAACTGATGCGTTCTGTGGAAGCCTTGCTCGAACAACTGGACGGCGAAGCCTACGAGTAGTTTCCGCTTAGCATGATCAGCACTTCTCTGTCAAAAAGGGATGTCCCATCGGCGGGACATCCCTTTTTTGCTTCATACGGGCTACGCACGGAAATCATATTTTATACGGCATAGTCGTATATTCGCTTCCGATACGGCTGCGGCCTTCACTGTCAGTCAGGAATTCCCTCAACAAAAAACTTTCGTCTTGCCGAAAATCAAACTAACGCAGGAGCAGGAACATATTTTCACCGTAATCGCAGAAGCCGGCGTACGCTGCAATCAGCCGGTTTATGTGATAGGCGGCTTTGTACGCGACTACTACTTAAAACGCCGGGACGCTCAGAAAGAAGCCGACATTGATTTCGTGACGGTAGGTTCCGGCATTGATCTGGCACTGGAAACAGCCCGCCTCCTCAACACCCGGCAGGTCAGCGTATTCCGCAACTTCGGAACGGCGCATATACGGTACGGCAATTTCGATCTCGAATTTGTGGGCGCGCGGCGCGAAAGCTACGACCGCAGCTCGCGAAAACCGTTCGTTGAAAACGGCAGCCTGCAGGATGATCAGAAGCGCAGGGATTTTACCATCAACGCCATGAGCTGGTCGCTCAGCAAAGGAAACTGGCTCGATCTGATCGATCCGTTTGGCGGGATGAAAGATCTGGAAGCCGGTATCATCCGCACCCCCCTTGAGCCGGCACAAACGTACAGCGATGATCCGCTGCGCATGATGCGCGCGGTGCGCTTTGCCGCGCAGCTACAGTTTCACATCGAACAGGAGAGCTACGACGCCATCACCGCAATGGCCAGGCGGCTGGAAATCATCTCCAAAGAGCGCATTCTCGAAGAGCTGAACAAAATCATTCTCGCTCCTGTCCCCTCCCGCGGTTTCAAGCTCTTATTCCATACCGGCTTGCTCGGGCAGTTTTCCCCCGAGATGATCGCCCTGCACGGGGTGAAGGAAGTGGACGGCGTTCGCCACAAAGACAATTTCTGGCACACGCTGCAGGTGCTCGATAATATTTCGGAGCATACCGACAGCCTTTGGCTGCGCTGGGCGGCCATCATGCACGACATCGGCAAACCGCCTACACAGCGCTTCTCCAAAGAACACGGCTGGACCTTCCACGGGCACGATGCCGTTGGCGCAGCCATGACCAAGCGGATATTCCGCCGGCTCGGGCTGCCGATGGATGAGCGCCTCCGCTACGTGCAGAAACTTGTGCGCCTGCACCTGCGACCGATCGCGCTGGCCAACAACGAAGTCAGCGACAGTGCGGTTCGTCGCCTGATTTTTGAAGCCGGCAACGACATTGACGACTTGATGACCCTCTGCCGGGCCGACATCACGAGCAAAAACGATGAAAAAGTACAGCGCTACCTCCGCAACTTCGATCATGTGGAAGAGCTGGTAAAAATAGTAGAAGAAAAAGATCAGCTGCGGAATTTTCAGCCGCCGGTTGACGGCCTCGAAATCATGGAAAAACTGGGGCTCAAACCGGGGCCGGCGGTCGGAGAAATCAAAGACGCCATCACCAATGCCATCCTCGACGGGGAAATCCCCAACGAACGCGAAGCCGCACTGGCTTTCATGTACAAAACTGCCCGTCAGCAAGAAGGTCCGTAACCACGTACCACGATACCCTCTGCCACCTGAAAAGCCTGATCCGGCCCCGAAAAACAGACCGACCCGGAAACACATCCCCCGAAAATAAAAACACCCGCTATGTCAGACATTTTTGTAGCCCGCTCCTATGCGAAAATCAATTTAGGGCTTTTCATCCGGGAGCGCCTGCCCAACGGCTACCATGATATCGAAACCGGCTTTGCCTTCATTGACATGAGCGACCGGCTTGAAGTGCGCAGGGCCGAACAAACCCGTATCCGCTGCAACGACCCCGGGGTGCCGACCGGCAAGGATAACCTGATCGTGAAAGCCATCACAGCCTTTCACCAACGCTACGGGACTTCCGGCTACTTCGACATCAGCCTGCAAAAAACCATCCCGGCGGGGGCGGGACTGGGCGGGGGCAGCAGCAACGCAGCCGTCATGCTCCGCCTGTTGAGCCGCATATATGAACTTGATATCCCCCTGAACGAACTCGCCGAACTCGGCGCAGCGCTGGGCGCAGATGTGCCCGTTTTCGTGCGCGCACAAACCGCCATCGGCACCGGTACCGGCACAGCGCTCAGCTTCGTCGATTTTCAGCCCGACTTCCATATTGTAACCGTTTGGCCGGGCATTCACAGCAACACGGCAGAAGCCTACGGCCTGTGCGAACCCGGCGGACCTCCCGAAATACCGCTGTCCGAAATTCTGACTGAATACGAGCCGGATGAATGGAACTACCTGTTGCGCAACGATCTCGAACCGGGTGTCATCAGCCGGTATCACCATGTCGGCAACATCAAGGATCAGTTCTATGATATGGGTGCCCTCTATGCCGCCATGAGCGGCAGCGGCAGCGCGGTATTCGGGATTTTTGAACAGGAACTCACCGCAACCGACAGCTACAAGTACTTCCTTCAGCTTCAGTACCGCGCCAACCTCACCCCGCCGGGCTTCCGCCCGAAACACGGTGTATATCTGAAAGCTTGAGTTTTTTTCGTAAATTGGCACGCTGTCAAGGTTATAAATCAATCCTTTAATTTCTCACACATTATAAAGCTATGAGCACAACGACAAGCAAAAAGCTTAACGTCAAGACCGGTATGGACACCGAGTCGATAAAGGCAGATATTCTGAGCCATTTGCGCTACAGTCTGGCTACTGATATTGAGACGGCCAACAAAAAAGAGTTTTACAAAAGCGTAGTTCTTTCCGTAATGGACCGCCTGCATGATAGCTGGCTGAACACCCAAAAAGAGTACCGGGAAAAGAAGACCAAGAAAATTTACTACATTTCGATGGAGTTTCTCATCGGCCGTCTTCTCGACAATGCGCTGGTGAACCTCAATCTCGAACAGGAATTCCGCGACGCCTGTAAAGATCTGGGCTACGACTACGAAGAAATCAGAGATATTGAAAATGACGCCGCGCTCGGCAACGGCGGCCTCGGACGCCTCGCAGCCTGTTTCCTCGATTCCATGGCGACGCTTGGTCTGGCCGGCTTCGGGTACGGAATTAAGTACGACTACGGTATCTTCAAGCAAAAAATTCACGACGGCTATCAGATTGAGCGCCCGGACGACTGGCTTCGCTTCGGTACGCCCTGGGCCACAACCCGCCCGAGTGTGATGTACCCCGTCCGTTTTTACGGCCGCTCCGTGCCTTACACCGATGAAGACGGTCATCTGCGCTTCAAATGGGAAAACACGCAGCACGTGTACGCCCTGGCCAACGACATCCCCATGCCGGGCTTCCGCAACGGCGTGGTAAACAACCTCCGCCTCTGGAAAGCCACCTCGCCAAAATCGCTTGACCTCACAAGCTTCAATCAGGGTGAATACATCAACGCGGTGCGCGATATTGAGCTGCACGAAAACATCAGCCGCGTACTCTACCCGAACGACAAAATCTTTGTGGGTCAGGAACTGCGTCTCAAGCAGGAATACTTCCTGGTATCATCCACCCTGCAGGATATCCTGCGCGAGTACAAGCAGCAGCACGACGACCTCCGCGACCTGCCCAAGTACGTCGCCATTCAGTGTAACGACACGCACCCGAACCTCGCAGTGCCTGATCTCATGCGCATTCTCATGGATGAAGAAGGCTTCGATTGGGAAACTTCCTGGGATATCACGGTCAAAACGCTTTCCTACACCAACCACACCGTACTGCCCGAAGCCCTCGAAAAATGGCCGGTTTCCATGCTGCGCAACCTCCTGCCGCGTCACCTGCAAATCATCTATGAAATCAACAAGCGCTTCATCAACAAAGTGCATGAGCATTTCGGCGATGACGTCAACCGCGTACGCCGCATGAGCATCATCAGCGAAGGCGAGCAGCCTTCTGTACAGATGGCCAACCTCGGTATCGTAGGCACGCACAAAGTAAACGGCGTTGCGGCCCTGCACACCGATCTCATCAAGAAAACCATCTTCCGCGATTTCTTCGAGATGTACCCCGAGCGCTTCACCAACAAAACCAACGGCATCACCCCGCGCCGCTGGCTGAAGCAGTGCAACAAGCCGCTCGCTGACCTTATCACCTCAGAAATCGGTGATTCATGGATCACGCACCTCAGCGACCTTCGCAAGCTCGACGACAAAGTGAACGACAAAAAGTTCATGAAGAAATACAGCGACATCAAGCAGCAAAACAAAGAACGGCTTGCGGCTTATGTGAAAGAAAACTATGGTTTTGAGCTCAACACCAAGGCCATCTTCGATATTCAGATCAAGCGGATTCACGAGTACAAGCGTCAGCTCATGCTGGCCATTTACGCCGCAGCGCAGTACAACTACATCAAAGCCAATCCGGACGCGCCCGTAGTGCCGCGCACGATTATCTTTGCCGGAAAAGCTGCACCGGGCTACGCGATGGCCAAAATGTTCATCAAGCTCATCAACAGCATTTCGGATAAAATCAACAACGACCCGGATATGGAAGGCAAGCTGCAGTGCTTCTTCCTCGACAACTACTCCGTTACCCTCGCCGAGCAGCTCATTCCTGCCGCAGATGTTTCCGAGCAGATTTCAACAGCCGGTATGGAAGCGTCCGGAACGGGCAACATGAAGTTCGCCCTCAACGGCGCCGTTACCATCGGTACCCTCGACGGAGCAAATGTGGAGATCAAGGAAGAAGTGGGCGATGAGAACATCATCATCTTCGGCCTCACCGTCGAAGGCGTGGAAGAACTGCGCCGCAGCGGCTACTCCTCCTGGGAGTACTACAATGCCGATAAAGCGCTCAAGCAGGTGATAGATCAGATCCGCGACGGCTTCTTCGAGCCGGATCACCCGTCCCTGTTCCACACCATCACCAATTCGCTCCTCGACGGCAACGACTACTTCCTCGTCCTGGCCGACTACCCGGCCTATGCCGAAGCGCAAAAAGAAGTCGACGCCCTCTACAGCAAGCCGGATGAGTGGTTCAAAGTCGCGCTGTACAACACCGCGCGCGTGGGCAAGTTCTCCTCCGACCGCACCATCTCTGACTACGCAACCGACATCTGGGGCTGCGAAGATCAGCTCAACAAAGGCCGCGAATATCAGGGCTCATAAGCCGCACGGAATCAACCCAGTTAACCCGGTCTGATTACCCGTAAACCAACCTAAAACAGGCTGACCTGCATAAAGCGGATCAGCCTGTTTTGTTATTGCGAAAAGGCGGCTCAGTGCAATCTTTCCCCCTGCGACGGGCAGCCTGAGCTTATCCGATGTTTTATTTTTTTGGGTAAACTCCGTGAACATCAGGAGCTTGGGGGACAGATTGAGCGCCCCCAAACCTAAGACGGGCCCCTTGCTTTTTTTGATCCGGAGCCGTCAAAACCCTGAATGCCTAAACCCGGCTATTCGGACACCGGCAGCAGCTTCCCTTCGCAGCTCCCGAAACCGACGCGGTAGCCGTTGCCTTGCGCCCAGCCGGTCATGATCACGGTGTCGCCATCCTGCAGGAACTTGCGCGTCTCGCCGTTCGGGAAAGCCAGCGGCTTGCTTCCGCGCCAGCTCAGCTCCAGCATGGAACCGTAGCTGTCCTCAGTCGGTCCGCTGATCGTACCCGAAGCCAGCAGGTCACCAGTCCGCATGTTGCAGCCGGTAGCCGCATGATGAACGAGTTGCTGCGCCATGCTCCAGTACAGATACTTGAAATTGGAGACACAAACCGTGTGCGCTTCATCCATTTTCTCGCCCTGAATCGCAACTTCAAGCCGCAGATCGTACGTCTGATCCTTGCGGACAGGCTTCAGGTAGTCCAGCACTTCCGGATCCGTTTGTGCCGGACCCGCCACCCGAAACGGCTCCAGCGCTTCCAGGGTGATGATCCAGGGCGAAATGGACGTGCCGAAGTTTTTGGCCAGGAAAGGCCCAAGGGGCACGTACTCCCACTTCTGTATATCGCGCGCGCTCCAGTCGTTCACCAGCGCCAGCCCGAAGATGTGATCTTCGGCTTCAGCCATGCTGAGACGCTTCCCAAGCGCGTTGCCGCCGCTCACGAAAAAGCCCATCTCCAGCTCGAAATCCACCAGACGGCTCGGTCCAAAAGAAGGCGCAGCCGCATCATCAGCCTTGGTTTGCCCCATCGGGCGGTGCAGGGGCGTTCCGCTGATCACAACCGAGCTACTGCGACCGTGATAGCCAACGGGCAGGTGCAGCCAGTTCGGCTGAAGGGCGTTGTCTTTGCCGCGGAACATGGTGCCCACATTGGTCGCGTGCTCGCGGGAAGAGTAGAAATCGGTGTAATCCCCGATTTGCACCGGCAGCTCCATCACCACATCTTTCATCGGAACCAGCGCCCGCTTCTGCAGATCGGTATCGTCCTTAAGGCGGGCGTCCTTACCGGAGAGTAAATCGCTGATCACCTGACGCGCTTCAACACGGGCGGCTTTCCCCAAATCCATAAAATCGTTGAGCCAGCGCTCTTCAAAAACATCCTGATTGCGAAGCTTCGGCCCGTCAAAAAAGCCCAGGGTCTGCAGCACCTTCAGGTCGAGCACATACTCACCAATGGCGACACCGATTCGGGGCTCACGTCGGGCAGCCGGGCGAAAAACGCCGAAGGGCAGGTTTTGGATGGGGAAATGAGATTCTGCCGGGATGTCAAAAAAGGCTTTGAGAGCGGGGTCAGTCGTTGCGTCGTAAGTTGGCATAACAGGAAAATTTCAGGGTGAATAAATTAAAGTTGGGGATGTGCGCTGAGCAGGCCCAGCGTATGGAGATCTTCCAAAGGTTCGGCAAAACTGCAGCTGCCGTACGATGTTGCGAGTCCGGCACGGTACGCCCGAATTTGGGGAAGGTCAGCCCTGAAATGCTTCCAGGCAAAGCCTTCAACATCAAATATAAAGTGTGCAGCATGCTCGTCCGCCAGCATTTCTTCGATCTTCGACGGATTCCATCCGTGTACTTTTGCAAGCATGATGGCCCCAAAAACATTGAAGTAGCCATGCATCCGCGTTTGCACACCGGCATTGAAATGACGGACCGGATGATGGAGACCCGCTGTAGCTTTGAGCGGCACATCAGCATGCACACAGCTGTGAATAGCGCAGGCAACTTCCGCAACAGAAGGAAACATTTCGGCCTTCACCCCGCCGCACCGCAGCTTGAAACCAATGAGCGCCGGAGCAAAAGGCCCGGAAACGGACGCAAGTGCACCGGTCAGCCTGCCGACGTTTTCAGGCCATGAAGCGTCGCGCTTCAGCTCGAAGAAAAAATCGGGGTCTGTATCGAGCTGCGCGTGAACCGTCTTTATGAGCTGCGTGAGTTCTTTCGGCAATGCTTCGGCATCAGGAAGAACATCGGGCAGCCGGATCTCGAAGGCGCTGACGCGTACATTATGCCCGTGCACATCCAGGAAGCCTTCCACCTGTTTCAGGGCGGTATCCATGTTTTGATGAAAAACCGCTGTGTCGGAGCCGCCACCGGCAAGCACCGAAAAAGGGACCGCTCCCCATTGCTGCGCATGTATGGCAAGCGGGCTTGCAGTGGCGTCAAGCTCGGAAAGCCGCGCAGCGGGAATCACAAAAGATCCGAGCTGTTGCTGAAACGCACCGGCACGGTAGTCCAGAAAGTTTGTAATGGCCGGCTGCATATCCAATCCGGCAGGCGGAAAGAGACCGGCGTAGTCGATAAGGCCTTCTGAGAAGGCACGCAGGGAAGCGTTCATGGCGTCAACATCTTGCATGAAGTCTTGAATTTAAGGTCGAATCAAATAAAACGTTCGGGCTGATACGTGGCGCTAAAATGTTGCTTTTGCGCATAAAATGCAAAGCTGCCGGATTGATCCGGAAAGCTTCTCAGGCCACAGCGGCCATCCCCCGAAAACCCTACGCCCAGTGCCGTACCAACAACGCGCACAGCGCATCCGGCTTTTCGGCCATGGGCAAATGACCGATACCAGGCATAATTTCTACAGTGCAGGCCTGATACCAGCGCGCAATTTTGGGGGCGTAGGAAGCTTTCATCAGCCGGTCGCGGTCCCCGATGATGAGCAGGGTTTTGCCGGGGTACGCGCGCAGCCGGTGCAGCTCACCGCGGGCCTTCAGGCTGATACTCGGAAACGACCAGCCGATGTGACGCAGCGCATTATAGGTCGCCGCTTTCTTCTCGCGGGGCAGGGTTGGAATCAAAAACTTCACAAAAGGCGCAAGAAAAAGGTCGTTTCGGATGAGCCGTCGCATAGGGAATGAGCCCAAAAAACGGAACATATAATCTTCCGGCGGATAATAGCCACCGGGCGCGATCAGCACCAAATGCTGCGTGCGCGCCGGGTACAGACTGGCAAACAGCGCACCGATTCGCGAGCCGAAGGAGTGACAAAGCAGGATGATCCGGCTGATACCTTGTTCGTCGAGCAATGCAGCAAGACCACGGGCGTAGCCTTCGAGCGACATCTTCTCGCGTACTGCATCCGTCTCCGTACGTCCGTGCCACGGCAGCGACAGGCCCCACAAACGATAGGTTTCCGGCAAGAGTCCCTTTAACCGGCGAAACGTGCGGGCATTCCCTCCGAAACCGTGCAAAGCGATCACAAGCTGCCCCGCACTCCGCTCCGGATGATAATCAATGATCTCCGTATAGAATCCGTCAATGTCGGCAAAAAAAGTTTTCATTAAATCGCACCAATCCCTTCCGCAGAATCGAAAAAAAGGTATTCCAGTGAGCATATCCCCCAACAGCAACAGGACATGCCGGAGCTTCAGTGAAAATTAAACAAATGATTGATACTTACCTTCAAAAAAGCGGCTGCGAAAAAGAAATTGAAAGGGGGAAATAATTACGACAAAATGTTTTAATTTAGCGACAGATGTCGTACTTTTAGGGTGTAACAGTATGGTTCACCAAATCAGACCTCTCATGAGCGATCCCAAACACATCAACATCCTCGAAGATACCGCTGTACCCTATCTCAGCGATAAAACGTCCCGCAAATTTTTGAGCATGGCACGAAACGGCCTCACCATCAGTGAGCTCAATCAGCTCATGGAGTCCGCACCCCTCACCCTCAGCGATTGGGCGCACATCCTGTGCATCTCCGAGCGAAGCCTGCAGCGCTATCAGAAAAGTGGTCACCGCTTTCCCGTGCCCGAATCCGAGAAATTACTGCGCATCGGGCAGCTCTTCAACAAGGGCCGCACGGTATTCGGCAGCGATGAGAAGTTCTTCGGCTGGCTCAAAGACCGCTCAGCAGCGCTCGGTGGCGAAAGTCCGCTCAGTCTCTTAGACAGCATTTTCGGCCTCGATATGGTGCTCGATGAGCTTATGCGCATCGAACACGGCGTATTCGCATAAATCAGCCCGTCATGCTTGTTTATCGCGCTACATCCGGGCCCTATGCCAAAGATCTCAGCGGCACCGGCGCAAAATTAGCCGGTGGCCGCTGGAACAGCCGCGGCATTCCCGCCCTGTACACCTCCGAATCTCGCGCACTGTGTCAGCTGGCAGTCCTGGTTCGCATCGATCTCAGGCGCATGCCCGGCGACCTTGTTCTTCTGAGCATTCAGGTACCCGATCACATTCCGGTTCGCACCATCACCCTCCGCGAACTCAGCACAGGCTGGGACGCCTCCCCTCCTGATTCCTTCACGCGGGATCTGGGCGATGAACTCCTCCGCGACCGTGAATGCTGCGTTTTCCGCGTGCCATCATCAGTCGTGCCGGATGAACACAATTATGTATTCAATCCGGCTTCAAAGCACTTTCACGACATTAAAATTGTGGACGAACGCCCCCTGGGGCTGGATCGGTTTTTCTTTTGATGGTAGACGTTTCAGGCTTAAATTCATCAATAAAATCAGCATTAAACAAAAGCAGCTATGGAACCAATAAAAGCTAAACCAAGGGTACATGTTATCAAGCGCGACAAAGGCTGGGCTGTAAAAATAGAAGGGGCTCAGAGAGCGCTAAGGGTATTCAAATCCAAAGAGCAAGCCATTAAAGTCGCTGAAATGACAGGTAAAGACAGCGGGGATGTCGTCATCCACAAAAAAGATGGTTCTATTCAGAAATGGATTAAAGCAGAAGCATAGCAGTGATGTCATTCGAGAGAAATATATTCATCAATTGCCCTTTCGATGACGATTACTACCCGCTTTTAAAACCACTCCTTTTTACTATTATTTCAAGCGGCTTCCAACCCCGAATCACGCTTGAAAGAAGCGACTCCGGAGAAGTAAGGCTAAACAAAATTAAAGAGCTGATCGAAGCTTCAAAATTTTCCATACATGACTTAAGCCGCGCTAAATCAAAAAGGATTAACGAGTACTTTAGGCAGAATATGCCTTTTGAACTCGGCCTTGATCTTGGGTGCAGGGATTATCATCCCGACAAAAAATACCGGAGTAAAAAATTTTTGATTCTGGAAGAAGAAAAATACAGTACTCAAAAAGCTCTGTCCGATTTGTCTTTTGCCGACTGTAAGTGCCACAATGGGGATGCAGAAGAAATTGTCTATGAAGTAAGAAACTGGCTTGCTGAAAACGGAATCAAAATGAAAAGCGCCAGCTCAGTTTGGGACGCTTACAATAAGTTTTATGCGGATTTATTCGAGCAGAAATCTAAGGAAGGATTCAAGCTCAAAGATATTAACAGGCTACCCATAGCTGAGTTTATGCGTGCTATCTCTGAACAGTTTAAATAATGCTCAACATCAGAACTATCGAGTTGAATATTGAGAAGTCCAATTCAAATTAATAAGCGTAAATACATAAAACTATGACCAACTTTTCTCTTTGCCGAATCTTTCTTTGGATACTCTTCATAAGTAGCTTTACATTCCTCTTCTCCTGCAGCAGTCCCGACCAATCCCCCGATCTCATCATCACGAATGCGCACATCGTTACGGTTGATGAAAGCCTGCCTGAGGCGGAGGCACTTGCCGTTCGGAACGGGATCATCATCGCCGTTGGCGATGCCGGCAGCATATCAGAAATGGCCGGGCGCGACACAGAAATTATTGACGCCGGGGGACGCCTTCTTACCCCCGGTTTCATTGACGCGCATGCGCATTTTTGGGGCGTCGGAAGCCTTCGGCTGCAGCTCGATTTGTTGGGCAAGCCGAGCTGGCAGAGTATTGTGGACGCGGTTGCCGCGGCCGTCGAGCAGGCCGAGCCGGGCGACCTGATCGTAGGGCGCGGCTGGCATCAAAACGACTGGCTGGAAGCGCCGGCGCGCATGATCGGAGACCTTCCCCATCACGAAAAGCTGAGCGCGGTTTCCCCGAACAATCCGGTGATTCTCACGCATGCGAGCGGGCACATGACCTTCGCAAATGCGTACGCAATGCAGGTGTTAGGTATCACTTCAGATACAGCTGACCCCGCAGGTGGCGAAATCGTACGCGAAGTAAACGGCGATCCCGCGGGGCCGTTTCGTCAGCGGGCTTCCAACTTGCTCGCGCCCCTGCGCAATAACTGGGAGCCGGATATGGCGGAAGTCGTTCGCATGGCCGAGCGCGAAGCCCTGGGGCTGGGTATCACTACTTTTGGTGACGCCGGTACCCCGGTCCATCATATTCGCGAAATGATGCGGGTACATCGCGAAGACCCGCTTATGGTTCGGCTGCACCTGATGGTCCGCGACCGCACCGAAGTGATGACCGAAGCCCTGCCCGAGCTCGCAGGGGCTATTGAGGGCGATCCGTTTTTTCGGGTGAGCGGTATCAAACGCGCGATTGACGGTGCACTGGGCACGCATGGCGCCTGGATGCTTGAGCCTTATGCCGACAACCCGGGCACAACGGGCTTCAACACAACGCCGCTTGAAACCATCCGCGAGGCCGGTGAACTGGCGCTCGAGCACGGCCTGCAACTGGCCGTTCACGCTATCGGCGACCGCGGCAACCGGGAGGCCCTTGACCTGTACGAAGCGCTCTTTGAAGAGCACGGGGTGTATGGTCCTTACCTGCGCTGGCGCATAGAGCACGCGCAGAACCTGCACCCCGACGATGTGCCGCGCTTCAGTCAGCTCGGCGTGATCGCTTCCATGCAGGGCGTGCACGCAACTTCAGACGGACCCTGGGTTGCGCAGCGGATTTCGGAAGCAAGGGCGCAGCGCGGCGCGTACGTCTGGCGCACCTTGCTGGATAGCGGCGCAGTGATCATTAATGGTACGGATGCACCGGTTGAGCGTCTCAACCCTATGCACAGCTTCCACAGCTCGGTAACCCGCCTTATGCCGACCGGAGACGTGTTTTTCAGCGAACAGGTTATGACCCGTGAAGAAGCCCTGCGCAGCTATACGCTCGACAGCGCATACGGGATCTTCCGCGAACATGATCTCGGCTCACTTACCCCGGGAAAACTCGCTGATTTTGTAGTCTGGGATGGTGATTTTATGCGGGGTGATGCAGATGCCATTCGCGACATCCTGCCGGTGATGACCTTCGTGGGTGGTGAACTTGTCTTTGAAGCTGAGTAAACCCAAAACAAACTTATTTTAGCCAGGATTACCCGGAGCACGCAGGACAGGCTCCGGGTAATTCTGGTTTTTTTTGCATTCGGGACACAGGGTTTGCACCCTGTGCTTTGGTATGCCGCGCTTTCAGCGCTGTTGTATGATGTTGGCAATTTTGGACGATTAGTTTTGTATCCGAATCTATTTTTTTACCGCTTCTTCAAAATTTCGCAAACTCAGCTTTTTCAACTCGGTCCGCCATAAGATTAATGAAAAAAGCCCCAGCGGGGCGGCAAAGCACAGCCCGGGGGACAACCCCTGTTTTGAGTTGCACAGAAATGGGTCGAAAAAAACGCCTGGTATGCAGCCAAATCGGGATCGGGCCCTCTGCGATGGTACAGAGGGCCCGATCCGTGGATTATTTGAGAAGCGTCATTTTGCGGGTTTCGGTGTAACTGCCGGCCCGCAGGCGGTAGAGGTAGATCCCACTTGAGAGGCTGCTGCCGTCGAAATGATGCTGATGGGTTCCGGCATGGCGGTGCTCGTCAGCGATGAGGGTTGCGACCCGCTGCCCCTGCAGGTTGAAGACTTCGAGGCTGACTTCAGCCGCTTCCGGCAGCTGATAACTGATTACGGTAACGGGGTTAAAGGGATTGGGATAATTTTGATGGAGGCGGAAGGCCAGCGGGTTTTCCGAGACCGGCTCTGTTGCCGTCGGTACCGCGATGCTGATGAAATAATCCTGCCCGTTGTTGTTATCCCAGCTGTCGTTGTCATAATTGATGACGAAGGATATATTCTGCACTTCCTGCGCCGGGTTGTTAAACGGGCCAAACTGCAGCTGCAGTGAACCGTCATCGAGCTGCGTGAGCGGGGTTTGCACCGCAGGACCTGTGCCCCCAAAAAGAAAGGTGCCGTCAGGCCAGTAGGCTTCGATCGGCTGATTCCAGGTGTTTACGCCCCAGTGCAGGCGTCCGGTCGTGGGGGCGTTGGTGATGGTAAGGGTGATGACATCATCAACGGATGGCTGTGCCGGTTCTATCACGATGGGGCCGTCCGGATCAGGACCCGGGCCGGGACCGCCGCCCTGCGTTTGTCCGACCCAGACATGCTGAATCAGGGACCGGCTCACATTGCCGTGCACATCGGCGGCTTCGACGTAGTAATCAACCATGACCTCAGAAAGGCCGGTGATGGTTGCGCGGAATTCCTCGGCTTTGTGCAGGGGCACCGGGTTGGTTATAGACGGGATAAAGGTGCCGGACATCTCCAGGGTTTCCCACTCGCCTACGCCCGCACCGCCCGCGAAGGTGAGGTTTGCGTTGCTGATGCCGGGGCTTTCCGATACCCGGTAGCGTAAATGCACATAATCAAGGCCGCTCAGATCGAACACGTAGGTCCAGATGTCGAAATCGGAGGGCATCACGCCCTGACTGTCCCACTCGATGCCGCCGGGATTGTAGGGGGTACGCTGCGGCAGAAAGATGGAGGGCGGGGTTTGGTCCGGGCCGTTTTGTACCACGCTGAGCGCTTTCTCAACGGCCTGATTGGCTGCACGCGAAGGGTGGGAATCCCACATTTCAGTGCCATCCCAGTACCAGTAGTCGGAAGCCTGTCCGTTAAGGTAGAACTCCCATGCACGGCGGGTATCCGGGTGATTGGGGTTAATTTGCGCCGCGGTGCGCACGAAGTTTTGGGCGGCGGTCATCACGCCCCAGCTGTTGCGGTCGGGGCTGTAAGGGCCGTCTGCGCCGGGGTAGCTGCCCGGATCGCCCAGCCATTTCTTAAACTCAGGATCGCCGGCGTCTGCGCCCAGCCAGCTGCCGTCCTGCACATGGATGACATCGCTCGGGTTGGGCGGATAGCGGTCGAGATAATCCTGAATAGTGGTAACCACAAAGCGCTCCGGGTTTTGCTGCAGCCAGTTCACCATGTTCTGGAAATTGTGGTTGTAATAGCTCTCGCTGCCGCCGCCGTGATTGTCGCCGTCGTGGTGCAGCACCAACAGTATGGGATGGTTGGGGTCGGTGTTGAAAGCTTCGAACTGACTCATCACGTGCTCATACTGCAGGGCTCCGAAGCCGCCGCGGCCGTCCTCTTCGCCGAGATAGCGGGAGGCGGGAACGGCGATGATGCGGCTTTCCTCGCCGGTTTCGGGATTGGTAAAGGATACGAAGCGCGGCTGATGTGCCCACTGCATGGAAACGGGCGTAGGGGCCCAGAGGCCGCTGAGCTGCTGCCAGTCGCCGGGGTTGGGGTTGCGTACATCGGCCCGGTTGGGACGCTTCACCCCGGAGGCGTCGCCCAGCGGGGCGCCCTCCGATGCCCGCTCGAAGTGCAGGTTATCGACGATCACCCACTCGAAGCCCTCGTCAACCAGCGCAGGGATGATGCGGGGCGAGAAAGCGGTCTCCGGCGGAAAGATGCCGCGGCTGTATTCGCCGGGGAAATATTCGGCCATAATCTCACGGTGCCACTGGATCTGACGGCGGATATCGTCATAATCCGTAAGCGCCATGAGCGGATGATGGTAGCCGAAGCCGGTCATATCAATGCGGGGGTTGCCCATGGATGTCTGCTGTGCAATAGCGCCCAGCCAGGGTGCGCGCCAGTTCTGAAATCCCCAGCCCGCCTGTCGGGCGGCCTCCAGGTTTTCGATCAGTGATCCCGAAAAGCTGACCTGCGCACCAAAATGCGGCATACCGGCGCTGATGCCTTTTTGTACCGCGTTGGCCGGCCAGGTGGTGTAGGGACCGGTTCGGGACGTATGCACTTCCTTTAGCGAAAAACTGTATGCGCCCCGCGCTTCGGTTTCGACCACGCTTTCATACGGCCAGTAAATTGGCTGATGCATGTGCCAGTGGAAGGCGATGTAAATCGGCGGATTCTCCTGCTGCGGCACTTCTGCCTGCTGAGCGCCGGCTTCCGCAAAACCAAAGATGGCTGCTAACATACAGCTCCCCAACACCCTGCTCCATTTTTTCATAGCTGAACTCCTGATTTCATGTGTCTGATTTCTGCACCAATTTTGTAAGCGCTTACAAATTAAGATACAAAAAGCCGCTGAAATGGCAGCATACAATCTTACGGAGACCTGCACCCCGCGTCCCTGCATGTTCAGCTTTTGTTTTTTTTGGGGAAAACTCCGTGCACATCACTGTTTTTCGTGACAGGTCCAATATCCCAAACCTGCGGCAAAGGCGTTGCTTTTTTTTGCAGGCTCTTCGCAGTATGAGGCTGTTTCGCACGAAAAGAAATTTGTTCTACCCCACTGCGCTTTGAATCATTTTTGATGGGTAAACATTCAGAAAAACTCCCTTATGCCACTATTTGCAAGGTCCGGCCTGAGCGAGCGAGCGTAACACGCTTTACCCGGATTGTCTGCGACAAAACAAAGCTGCTTACCGGGCGAATAGGCTCCCGCAAGCTTAAATGTACCCGCTGACCGCAAACCGCGTGAAAGAGTAAACTTCGCCTTGCCCGTGAACCAATTTTTCAGCGCACAAAGCGGGTTGAACATCCAAAAAGCAAGGGATTCAAATTATGATTTGGGAGCGCTGAGCTGCCACGAAAGACCGTGATGCTCTCGGGATTTCCCCCAAAAAAATAAAGCCTTGCACTGCTACGGCGTTGCACACAGGGCACCTGTGTTTAGCTGCCCCCCCTTCGGACTTTGTGCGGCAACATGGTTTTTATCGGTCAAACGGGGGTTTTCAGGTTTGCTATTTTACAAGCTGCATTTGCCTGCTTCGGACCTGTCCGCCTATCTGAAGTTTGTACACATAGGTGCCGGAGCTTAGGGCATACCTTGACGGATCAAAAACAAGCTGCTGCATGCCCGCCGCAACCGGCCCGTTGTAGAGCGTTGCGACGCGCTGACCGCCGGTATTGAACAGTTCGAGCCGTAGGGGTTTTTGGTTGTACTCATCAGGCACCATGAAGCGTATGACGGTGCCGGCGTTGAAGGGGTTGGGGTAGTTCTGATAGAGAAAAATGCCTTCGGGCAGGGCTTCACGGCCCGGCAAAACCGGCATGCCGTCTTCAAGCGGTATGCGCTGTTCAAAGCTGTCGATGATCTGATAGTGCTCGTTTCTTGCGGTTACCATGCGGGTGTCGGGCAACAGCAACAGGTGCCAGTAGTGATGATCGTCGGTGACTTTTTCGAGCCACCAGCGCTGCCGGATGTCGTTTGCCCGGCGTGTTGATACGCCCCATGAGCCATCCCCGACATACACCACACCGGTCGGGTCAACCTGATTCATGCGAATGGGTTTGGTGCGCTTGAAGGTGTGATCGTGGTTTTCGAAGGCAAGCTGAATGCCGTGCTGTTCGAACAGCGGAACCCAGTGATCGCGCACCTGCTGCGAATGTGCGTTGGTGAGCGGACGGAATGAAGGCCATGCCGGCACATGATAGACCGGAAATACGTGCGGCACGTCGCGGAGCCGTTCGAGCTCCGCGCGCAGCCACTCCCGCTGCGGCCCGTCTATGCGGCTCGTATGGTTGGTATCGAGCATGATGAGGCTGAGGTAGTCGCCGGCGTCGAGGGTGAACCAGGCCCGTTTATCGGGAAGGTTGAAGAAGGTGAAATAAAGGGGCGCAAGCCCGGGGTCGGTTCCGTATCCGCCCACTACTTCATGGTTGCCGATACCCGGTACAAAAGGAACCATTCTGCCGTCGGGGGTCACCATGTGTTCCATCCACACCCGGAAAAGTTCGAGCCACCGCCAGACTTTTTCCGGGTTGCCGTCGGCGTAAGCCCAGTCGCCGCCTATGGCTGCGAGCATGGGGTTATCGCGGGCAGCCGCTGCTGTTACGGGTGTCATGAGCGCGGCATTGTGGAACAGATCTCCGCCGCTCACGATACTGAGCGGGGCGTCGAGGGTTTTTGGCAGGGTCTGAAAGCTGAATACCGGGCTGTCTGCTCCGGCTGAGAACCGGATTTCGTAGCGGGTGTCGGGGCGAAGCTGTGTGAGGTGCACTTCCCGCAGCACGCGGCTTATGCCCGGAACTGCGGCATTTCGCGTAAACCCGTGCGAGACCCATGCCGTGTCTCCGGCTTTGCGGTATTCAAAGTTTACCGCTGCGGACGCGCGCGTAATGACGGCTATGTGAATTTCCGTGAGCGGATCGGTGATAAAATAGCTGTACACAAGTTTATCGGTATCGGCGGATGGCGCGGCTTCGGCCATCGCATGGGCGGGTTTCGTGAGGCATACAGCTATCAGAATCAGCGCAGTAAGCACGCACCATTTTCGGAAAGTACTCATAGCCAGACCAAGGCTCAGGTAAGTGTTAATTAAACGTTTCAGTTCTTCAAAGTAGCTTAATATACCTAAAAAAGCGGTACCAATTGTTTTTGTGGTACTTGCAGAATTGAAGCTTAGCCGGTAATATGTGGCATGACCATAACACCTGTTACCTACCTGAATCTTCCGAACGCCCTGTCGCTCAGCCGCCTGCTGGGCGTTCCTTTTTTATTCTGGCTGCTGTATGCCGGGGAGCTCAACACCTTTCTTGGTTTGTATGTCGCCCTGGGCCTTACGGACTTCCTGGACGGCAAGGCAGCCCGCTACCTGAAACAGGAGTCCGAGTTTGGCGCACACCTTGATGCCGCTGCCGATTTCGTGTTCTACCTTTCTTCGGCCTGGTTCTTTTATGTGCTCTTTCCGCATTATCTTGGGCCGAACATGCTGTATCTTCAGCTGCTGCTCGGGCTGTTTTTTTCGAGTATTGTGCTCTCTTTACTCAAATTCCGCAGGGTGCTGTTTCTGCATACCTGGCTGAGCAAGCTGGGCGGCGCTGCTATTTTCATTGCCATGATCGCTTCCTTTTTCATGGATACCACCCTTGTTTTCCGGGCTGTAATCCTGATTTATGCGATCGGCTTCACCGAAGTTATTCTTATCTATCTGATTCACGGCGAGGTGCACCCGGATATCCGCAGCATTTTCAGGCCGCGTTTTTAGTGTTTCGGGGGATGGCTTCATCCCCTGACCGCAGTTTCACTCCCGCTTCATCTTTTTTTACCCTACTATTCATCAAGCTGCTTATTTCATGCATTTCAGATTTCACCCACCTGCTTTTTTTTATCGACTGGCTGCAGCCCTGGTACTGATCATTTTTTGGGCCCTTCCGCCGCTTTTTGCACAGGAGTACAAACTGGTCGTTCACAATGTGGAGAACATTTTTGACATCGATGGTATCGCGGTGTACAGCGAGTATCAGCCGTTCGATGAGGACGGCAACCCGCTGTACCGGCCCGAGCACCTGCTCACCAAAATTCAGAAAACGAGCCGGCTCATGGCCCGTTACAACGACGGTGCCGGTCCTGACCTGATCATGTTTGTAGAAATTGAGAGTGATTTCACGCCTCTGCCCGATTTTGCGCTGCACGACCCGCAGGAAGTTCTCGCGCGCTACGCGCACCTGACCATCGAACAGATGCTGACCACGCACCTTGATGACGAAATCGCCGATCTGCCGGCCGAAATGCTGCTGCTCAAAGGCATGCACGATCACGGGCTTACGGGCTACGATGTGGCCGTCGCCTATGAACGGGACGCAGACGGGCGTCCGGTGCATGCGGTTAAAAACGTGTTGTTTTCGCGGCTGCCCATTCAGCACGAACGCACCCGCGCTCTGCCTGCCGGCACCGCACGCCCTACGCTGGAAGCCTGGGTTGATGTGCACGGGCACGAGCTCGCGCTTTTTGTGAATCACTGGCGCGCAAGGGCTTCAGATGCCGAACTGGAGCTCGTCCGCATTGAAAACGCGCGGGTTGTGCGCGAACGGCTTGATGCGCTGCTGGCCGGAAATCCACAGCTGGACTTCATCCTGGGCGGCGACTTCAACAGTCAGTACCATCAGTCGCACCGGTACCCGTACATGGAAGTCACAGCGGTGAACGACATCCTGCGCTCGGTTGGCGATGAGCGCGGCGTGAAGCGGGGCGAGGTTGATGGCGTGTACAATCTCTGGTATGAGCTACCGCTGGATGAGCGCGGTTCGGATGTTTTTCGCGGCAACTGGGGCACGCTTATGCAGCTCATGATTGGCACCGGCTTGTACGATTTCGAGGGCGTGCAGTACGTGGATAACAGTTTTGCGGTTGGCCGCTGGCCCGGTAAAAACGTGTATGCCAACAGCGGCGCCCCAAGGCGCTGGCACTTCTTTGGGGATGGCGGCGGCTACTCCGATCACCTGCCCATCAGCATGCGGTTCCGTGTAGCTGACGCAGATGCCAATGAAGACGCGGCTTTTCTCACCCTTGAAAATCCGGGTGTTAATGATGACGAGGACAGCTTTGTTATTCCGGTGCGCTATGAAATGCCGGAGCGCGCAGACGTTCATTTCCCGGATGCTTACGCCGGTCATGACATCCGCACAGCTGCTTTTTTTGATGAGCTTTTCTGGATTCAGGCCGACATTACGGACGGCTTTCAGGTGGAGGTGAACGGGCAGCTGTATGACCTTTGGGCACCGGCTTTCAATGTGCGGCAGCGGTTTTCGTCAGATGCGGGCAGCGGGGAGGTGGTCAGCTTCATCGGTCGACTCGGCAAATTCCGGGGCAACTGGCAGTTTGTAATTGAAAGCGAGGCGTATATCAATCCCGATTGGGAGTAGTATTTTTCAGGCCGCTCATCCCGCTTCATCAAAACGTTTGTTTTATAAGGATATAAAAACCTATTTTGGAGACAAATAACTTCAAAACAGGTTTAACTGCGTGACTGTATGAAACTGAGAAGCTATGCCGAGTGGGAGGCGTCCTGCAAAAGCTGCCTGAAGGATGCCCGGGAAATTACCCGTCAGATGGACCATGATGCGTTTAACTGGAAACCATCTCCAAACAAATGGTCAGCGGCGGAGTGTCTTGAACATCTGAATATGAGTGCTTCCAAAATGCTGCCGATTCTGGACACAGCGCTACGGAAAGGAGCTTCAAACCAAATAACCGGAGAGCCGCCTTTTGAGACCGGTTTTATCGGCGCATGGTTTCTGAGAGGCTCCGGGCCTTCCGGGAAGCCGGTTCCGGCACCCGCTGTGTACAAGCCGGCGCAATCATCCTACACAAAGGAGAAAATCCTTGGCCGCTTTGAGGCGTTACAGCAAGACTATCAGCGCCTGCTTGGTTTTAGTCAGCGGCACGAACTTGATCTGAGCCGGATTTACGCCCGTTCGGCCTTCACCCCATTACTGCGATTCAATGCGGCGACCTGGTTTCAGGCCATGCCGGGACATCAGCAACGGCATTTGTCACAAATCAGGCGACTCACCGCTTCGCCGGATTTTCCCGCTGCCTGATTTGGGCATTGCCTGTTTGCAGCTTCCGCAAACCGTATAGGCTACAATAATGCCGGCGGGATTATCTTCTGTAAGCTCTACAGGCTCGTTCCATTCTTCTCCTACTTTTATTTTGCCGCAGATACTGCAGCGCATGCGGATCGTCGTATCAGGATTTCGCGAGTGATGCCGGATGACAACTTTCTTTTCAAGCGGCTCAACTGAAATCAGCTCGTTATCAACGCGGAGCACTTTTTCGTCTTCCGGGGAAATCCGCATAGACATGACGCGCTTGAGCTGCGGGGAGTCGCACCTGTAGATGCGTTCAACCGGTTCGTTGCGCAGTTCCGCAAGCTGAAATAAAGCTTCAAGCCACATCCGGGTTGGCGCACCGGTCACAAAATCCCAAATGGGCCGGCCTATGACCGATCGCGACAATGCCCGCTTCCCGTCGTTCTGCGCGGCAAATTCGTCCCACTCCCCGCCCACAGCAATTATCAGCTTGGCCTTGCTGACCTTATAGGTTGTCCGTGTTTTTTGGGAAGAAGGTTCCATACTGGAAAGCTATGGGGTACAAGGGTTTATTGCAAGGGGATTTGCGGCTTAGTGATTTTTAAGTTTTATCTGAAAGACTTCAATTATTTTCATTCTCGTTTGCGCGATTGATCTGAGACTTACTCAAATCTCCATGGTATCCAAAGAAACTACGGTCAATGGCCAAATCAATATCTTCTGAAAACCGCTCAATCAAACCCCAGCCTTTGCTCAGAGAAGTACCACCCTTGAATACCAGGTGCTCACTGTAAGGCAAATTGAAAGAAGCATTTAAGCATAATGACACCCACCAATCTTTTTCAATGGCTGCAGCTGGTAAACCTGTTAACTCTGAAGCGTTATTAAGAATCTGAACCCGTCTTGCAGGTAACAACTTTAACCAACTGGTATTCATGACACTACCTGCATTAAAATTTTAGTGATCCATTCGGGAGCGAGTTTGGCGTCACTGATTATGTTTTCTCTGTTTTCATTTTTCAATACAACCTTAATTTTTTGGGTTGTTTTTTCATCCAAACTGTTTCGGCCTATGGTTTTAAGGGCCTGAATTGCGAGGGTACTTATCTCACCCTTGAGCAATAGGTTTTTAGGACTTGTTTTTTTAAAAGCGATGGTTCGCTTACCAATCTTTACCGTCCGTGCAGTTCCGTCCGTCAAATAGGCGACTTTCATAGGAACCTGAGCTGATAAGCCCAACTTATTAAGTGCCTGAACACCTGTAGGAATAATTCTCGCTTTGTCGCGTCTGGCTATTGCCTTTGCAATTTCTTCAGTTGACGGGTAAAGTATGCCAAATTGTTCGTCAGTTTCAGGGTAAAGGTATATTCCGTGAGCCAATCGATTCAGAACACCTTTTTCGTTGAGACGAAATAAGGCTTTTTTTACGCTTTCTCTTGCACCGTAATCCAAAAAATCATCAACGAAGAGAATACTTCCTTTGGGAATACTCCCTAAAGCGCTTGCAATTTTACTTTCTACTTGAGGTCTTTTCATAGTTTTTTTATTGATATTTCGTCCCAAATCTAAGCAATTTTTGGGACGAGAGTAATCAGTCAAAGCACGTTGATTGTACATCACTCATTCCGCAAGCTCAAACCCAATACTGTTGGCAAACAAGAGTCCTTTTTGGGTCAGGCGCAGGGTGCCGGTGCCGGTGTTTGTTCCCGTTTCGGTCAGAGGTTCCATGAGGCCTTCCGCAGCGAAGCGGGCGGCGGTTTCGCGCTGCTTGGGGCTGAGCTCGTACTTATAGCGGGTGCGCAGTTCTTCGAGGCTGACGCCCCTGCGGGTTCTCAGACCAAGCAACAAGCGCTCTTCGCCCAGTTCATGCAGCGTGTAGGCGTCTGTAAGCACGCGGTGAAACGCAATGCCGGGATCAGGATCCATGTAGGTTTTGAGGCGGGCGGCAAGCTGCGTTCGTTTGGCGCCTTTGCCGTCAGCCTGCCACCAGAAACCGTGCGAGCCGGGCCCGAAGCTGAGGTAATTTTCATGACGCCAGTATGCACCGTTGTGGCGTGACTCGTGACCAGGGCGGGCGTAGTTGCTCACTTCGTAGCGTATCAAACCGGCTTCGGCAAAGGTGTCGGTCACGAGCTGCATTTGAGCGGCGACTTCGTCGTCATCCGGGGGCTGCACGAGCTGCTTTTTGACCATGCGGTAGAGTTTGGTGTTTTCTTCCACCGTAAGGCTGTATGCGGAAACATGCGGCGGGTTAAACTGCAGCAACAGACGCAGATCTTCAGACAAGGCTTCCAGGCTCTGACCCGGATTTCCGTAGATGAGGTCGGCGGTCCAGCCTGGCAGGCCTGCCCCGGCCAGGGCTTCGAGCGCGCGCAGGGCTTCATCACGGGTGTGGGCGCGGTTCATGAAGCGGAGGCGGTTTTCATCAAAGGTCTGCACGCCCATGCTCACCCGGGTAATGCCCGCTTCCTTCAGCTCCGAAAGCCTGCCGGGATGCACATCATCGGGGTTCATCTCCAGGGTGATTTCCGCGCCGGGTTCGAGCGTCCAGCCCGCGCGGATGCGCGCAATGAGGGCCGCGATTTCATCCGTCGTGAGGCGGGATGGGGTGCCCCCGCCGAAGTAGAGCGTTCGTACCGGCTCTGCGGTGAGTGCGGGAAAGTGCGTCTGCGTGTGCGCGATCTCGCGCAGCATCTGCGGCACGAAGCCATCGCGGTGCTTGAGCGAAGTCTCAAAGTAAAAATCGCAGTAGGTGCACGCCTGCCTGCAAAACGGAATGTGAATGTAGATGCCGGACATAGGTTGGTGCGTCAGCTCAGCCGCCGCGCTGCTTTGTTTTAGGGATGATGCGTCCTCTGCCCTGCCCTACATCGGGGACTTGAACGCCATGATGCGGCTGTAGGCCTGTTCGATGCGGGCGCGGGGGATGCGCCCTTCTTCCACGGCGGCACTCAGGGTGCGGATGGCCTTGCGCGTGATCTCCGGCTCATACACCGAGTTGTTGGCAAAAACCAGCACGTCAATGCCGGCAAGTACGGCCAGCTCCAGCGCCTGCTCCAGTCCGTAAAAATCGGTGATGGCGCCCATCTGCATGTCGTCCGAAAACAGGAGTCCGGTGAAGCCGAGTTCGTCGCGCAACAGCCCGGTCATGATTTCGGGTACCAGGGTCGCGGGGTGCTCGGGGTGCCAGTTGGCGTTGAAGATGTGCGCGCTCATCACGAGCTGCGCGCTGCCGTCGGCGAAGAGTGCGCGATAAGGCTCGAATTCGGTCTCGGTCCAGGTTTCGGTGACATCCGCCATGCCGTAGTGCGAGTCGTTCCAGGCGCTGCCGTGTCCGGGGAAGTGCTTCACCGTGCCCCAAACGCCCTCCTCCCGGAAGCCTTCGAGGGTGAGGCGCGCATGTTCGGTCACCTTCGCGGGGTCAGCCGAAAAGCTGCGACCCAACTGACCAATCACCGGATTTTGCGGGTTCACGTTTACATCCACAACCGGCGAAAAGTTGATGTTGATGCCCGCCTCTGCCAGCATGCGTCCGGTCTGACGCGCAACGCGCAGGGTGGAATCCGGATGGTTCACCCGCCCGAGATGTTCGTGCGAGGGGGTATCGGGAAAACCGAAGCGGGGCTTGAGACGGTTTACGCGACCGCCTTCCTGATCAATGGCTACCAGCAAGGACGTCTCAGCAAACTGCTGCAGCTGTCGCACGAGACGCGCGAGCTGCTCCGGAGATTGCACGTTCCGCTCGGCACGGCGGTTCGGCACATCGTAGTCGAAGAGGATCACGCCCCCAAGGTTGCGGTCGCGGATGTCCTGCACAACCCAGTGCGTTTCGCTGATTTCAAAGCCGCGAAAGCCGACCATCATCATTTGCCCGATCATCGCTTCCAGCGAAACATCTTCGGCTGCCTCAGCAACAGAAATCGGGATTTCCGGATCCGCCTGCCGGGCACAGGCCTGGACGTTCATCATCCCCAAAAACAAAAAAATCAGTGCTGTGAAAGAAGCACGGTAAACAGCCGTCATGGTTTTTCTCCTGATGAAAGTTTGAAATCTGAATTTAGGACTGCGGCGCGGTAGCGGATGCCACAAGTTCGCGGGCGCTGCTAAGCACGGCTTCGGTGAGGTCGGTGCCGCTCATGAGGCGGGCAACTTCGCGGATGTGCTCTTCCTCGCTGAGCCGGTCGATGCGGGTGACGGTGCGCTCGTCGGTCTCGGTTTTGCGCACCACGTAGTGCGTGTGCGCCATGCAGGCAATCTGCGGGAGGTGCGTGATGGAAAGAATCTGCACGGTATCAGCCAGTCCGCGCATGGTGCGACCGACCTGCTGCGCAATCGGACCGCTGATGCCGGTGTCGATTTCGTCGAAAATCATCACGGGCAGTCGCTGCTCGCGGGCGAGGATGGATTTCAGGGCCAGCATGATACGGCTCATCTCCCCGCCGGACGCGGTGCGCGAGAGCGGTTTGGGGGCCTCTCCTTTGTTGGTTGATATGTAGAAGCTGAGGTCATCGGCGCCGTCAGCGGCACAGGCGATGCGCTTGCCGTCTATTTCAATCCAGCCATCGGATTGCTCCCTCCAGCGCACCACTACCGCAAAGCGGGCGTGCCGGAAGCCCAGATGCATGAGTTCCCTTTCGATATCTCCGGAGAGCCGCTCGCCCTCCGCAATACGCGCGTCATGCAGGGCTTTCGCTTTCGCGCCAAGAACACCGGCTGCTTTTTGAATCTGAACATCCAGCTTTTCAAGTTCGGCCTCAAAATTATCGGCCAGGCTCAGGGTTTGTTCAACCTCCTCCATGTACGTCAGCAAAGCCTCGGGACTCTTGCCGTATTTTTTTTCCAACCGCCGGAGTTCGGCCTGCCGCTGACGCAGCGTCTCCAGCTGCACGGGGTTGAACTCGATGTTGGTCTGATACTGCTCGGTAAAGCGCAACAGCTCCTCTACGCTGATGCGCGCTGTTTCCAGTTCCTGCACATAGCTCTCAAACTCCGGCTCAAGCTGCGCCATCTGTCCGAGCGCCTGCTCCATCATCCCCAAAAAATCCAGCGCGTTAAACTTGCCGTCGCGTCCGGCTGTCAGGATTTTGGCTGCGGTTTCGTTGAGCTCCTCGCTGCTGTCAAGAAGACGAATGTCGCGCTCGAGCTGCTCGGTTTCGTCGGGTTTGAGATCGGCGGCGCGCAGCTCACGCAGCTGAAAACGGTAGAGCTCCTGTTTTTCCCGAAGCTCCCGCTCCCTTTTCTGCAAGGCCGCTTTTTGTTTGCGCAGCTCGCTCACCGCTTCAAAACTGCGGACATAGGCTTCAAGTGCAGCTGCTACGCCTGGGCGGCTGTCGATGACTTCACGATGGTTTTCTTCGCGCAGCAACAGCTGATGGTCATGCTGTCCGTGCAGATCAACAAGAAGGCCGCCGACCTGCTTAAGCACGCTCAGCTGAACGGGCGTATCATTAATAAAGGCACGGCTGCCGGAATGCCGCACTTCCCGGCGGATAATGGTTTCGGGGGCAGGCTCTACGCCGTGTTCCAGCAAAAGCGCGGCAAGCTTTTCGTCCTCACCGGTTTTCAGGATAACTTCAGCAATGGCTTTGGCAGCGCCTTGCCGGATGCTTTCGAGCTGCGCGCGCTCACCCAGCAAAATATTCAGTGCCCCGATTATGATGGATTTCCCGGCTCCGGTTTCCCCGGTGATGATATTGAGACCCGGCTCAAAGCTGGTCTCGAGTTCATCAATCAGCGCAAAATCTTTAATATATAAGGAAGCAATCACGGTGATAAGCGGACTTTGGGGGTTCTGTGACACAATCGAAAGAATCAGCTGCAGTCCTGAACTGCAACCCGCATAAGGTACGCAATCAACAGCTTTAATTCAGCTGACCGAAGCGGCTTATTAGGCTTAACCCGCATTATTCACAATCAAATGAAATTTATTAGCTCAACGCTTATTTAAGTTTTCCTTATCGAAAAAAATGGCAGCCCGAAATCGGCTATACTGCAAGGCCTGTGCTCCGTGCTAAGCGACTCCTCGGGCAGCGAAATTTCCACGCTGGCCACGTTGAAGCTGAAAACTCATACTCAGGGTACTTGGGTACCCCTCCGCTGAGTTTTCAGCTTCGCCTTGTCAGCAAGCAAATTTCTTGGTGAATAATGCGGGTTAATAATGAGTTTACAAACCCTTATCTTTCCGGGTTCGCAATTCAGGCTTACAGCCGTAATCAGCTGCAGGTTCGCTGATGCACCAATTTTTTATTTTTTAGCCTTTTTATGGATCTACCCGCAATCGACGAGAAAAAAATCGGAAAATCATCATTTGAGCTTAATGAACAAGAAACGAGTAGCAAGCCTATTCCATCAGAGCTGCCCGTTTTACCGCTGCGCGATACCATCGTTTATCCCGGCACCATGTTCCCGCTTCTGGTTGGGCGGGAGTCTTCCCTAAAAGCCATCGACGCCGGCATTGATAAGGGCAAATTTGTACTGCTGCTTGGTCAGAAAAATCCGGATACGGACAACCCAAAGCCCGAAGATCTCTACACCGATGGCTGTATCGCGGCCATCACGCAGGTGCTGCGGCTCCCCAACTCACTGGTTAAGGTACTGGTGAACGGCATTCTTCCGGCCAAGGTGAAAAGCCTGACCGAAAACGAAGGCTATCTCACTGCGACCACCAAATTTAAGCTGAGCGCCACCCGCTTCCGCAAAACCGAGCGCCTCGCCTCCCTCGTGCGCAAAACGCGGGATAAGTTCGAGCGCTTTGTCATCATGAATCAGGAAGTGCCGGAAGAAGTACTCACAAGTTTGGATGAAGGTGATGAGTACCTCGAACCCAACCTGTACCTGATGGCTTCCCACCTCGATATGTCGGTGGAAGAGCGTCAGAAGTTCCTCGAGCTCGAAACCCTGGAACAGCTCTACCGGCTGTTACTGGCCAAAGTGACCCGCGAGCTTCAGGTACTGGTGGTAAGCACCGAAATCAATGAAAAGGTGCAGGAAGAAATTCAGGAGACGCAGCGCCGCTTTTTCATTCAGGAACAAATCCGTGCCCTGCAGGACGAGCTTGATGAAGGCGAAGTAGCCGATCCGGAGCTGCAAAAGCTCAAAGAACAGATCGAAACAGCCAAAATGCCGGAAGAAGCGCACGCCAAAGCGATGGAAGAACTCGAGCGCCTCAAGAAAACCCCGCAGATGTCGCCCGAGTACGGCGTAGGCCGCAACTACCTCGACTGGATGACGAGCCTGCCCTGGAGCACCGCTTCTCCCGATAACCTCGACATTCAGGGCGTGCAGGATGTGCTTGAAAAAGAGCATTACGGTCTCGAAAAACCCAAAGACCGCATTCTCGAACACATCGCCGTGCTAAACCTTGTAGAAAACCTGAAGGGGCAAATTCTTTGTTTCGTAGGCCCTCCCGGCGTAGGAAAAACTTCGATGGCCAAATCCATTGCGCGCGCGCTGAACCGGAAAATGGTACGTATCAGCCTGGGCGGCGTAAGCGACGAAGCCGAAATCCGGGGGCATCGCCGCACCTACATCGGCTCCATGCCCGGCCGCATTATTCAGGGCATGCGCAAAGCCGGCACCGTGAATCCGGTAATGATTCTGGATGAAATCGACAAAGTCGGCCATGACTTCCGGGGCGACCCGTCTTCGGCCATTCTCGAAGTCCTCGATCCCGAACAGAACAACACTTTCAATGACCACTACCTCGACATGGATTATGACCTGTCGCGGGTGATGTTCATCGCTACGGCCAACGTTGCTTCGTCCATACAGCCGGCCCTGCTCGACCGCATGGAAATCATCAACCTGCCCGGCTACCTGGAGCACGAAAAACTGGAGATCGCCAAGCGGCACCTCATCCCCAAAATGCTCAAATCCCACGGGCTGAAAGCCTCGCAGGTCCGCTTCCACAAGAGCGGCATTCTGCACCTCATCCGGAACTACACTTCCGAAGCCGGCGTGCGGACACTGGAGCAACAGGTAGCTGCCGTTTGCCGCAAAATCGCCCGTAAATACGTCCTCGCCCGCGCCAAAGGGGAAGAAGACCCCACCTTTAAAGTCAACGAAGAACTCGTTTCCGAACTCCTCGGCGTACCCAAATACCGCGACCGCACGCCGGACCGCACCGACCGCGCAGGCACCGTAAACGGACTCGCATGGACGAGCACCGGCGGGGCCATCCTGCAGATCGACGTAGCGGTGATGGAAGGCAAATCCAATTTCCGCCTTACCGGCAAGCTGGGCGATGTGATGAAAGAATCGGCACAGGCCGCCCTCACCTACATCCGCTCGCATGCGTCGAAATACGGTATCGCCGCTGACTTCTTCGACAAACATGAGCTGCACATTCACATTCCCGAAGGCGCCATTCCGAAAGACGGGCCGAGCGCGGGCATGGCCATGGTACTCGCTATGCTGTCGCTGTTAACCGGCAAGCGCGTGCGCCACGATGTGGGCATGACCGGCGAAATCACCCTTCGCGGGGATGTGCTCGCCATTGGCGGCCTCAACGAGAAGCTGCTCGCAGCACAGCGCAACAAGCTCAGCCGCGTGCTCATCCCCAAAGACAACGAGCCCGACCTGACGGAAATCCCGGCCAAAGTAAAAGACGGACTCGAAATTATCCCGGTGAGTACGGTAACCGAAGCCATCAGCCAAAGCTTCCGCGATCCGCTGGAAGAAACCAAAGACTGACGTCCCGCGCGGATGTGCTGCCCCGAACCGGAAGCACATCCGCATGCCAAAACCATCATCATGTCTGAGAACAGCTACGAGAAGGAAATCCGCCAGCTTCGCCTCGAAGTCGCACCCGGTCAGACGACCCCGGTGCGCATCGACCGCTACCTTGCTGAGATGGTGCAAAACGCTACCCGCAGCAAGGTGCAGCAAGCCATCACCGCAAAACGGGTGCTCGTAAACGGTGCGCCCACCAAAGCCTCCTACATTGTACAGGCCGGCGATGTGATTGAAGCGGAAATCCTCAAACCCAAAATCCCGGACCTCGCCCCCGAAGAGATACCCCTCGACATCGTGCACGAAGACGACGACCTGCTCGTGATCAACAAGCCCGCAGATATGGTTGTGCATCCGGCCTTCGGCAACTGGACCGGCACCCTGGTCAACGCCCTCCTCCATCACACCGGCGAGCTGTCGGAAACCAACGACCCGGCGGTGCGTCCCGGCATCGTGCACCGTATCGACAAAGGCACGAGCGGCCTTCTCGTCGTTGCCAAACATGATACGGCACATCAGCGACTGGCCAAACAGTTCGCCGCGCACAGCATCGCGCGCACCTATCAGGCCATCGTGTGGGGGCATCCGCCTCAGGAAGGCACCTTCGATTCACTCATTGGCCGGAGTCCGCGCGACCGCAAACGCATGGCCGTGCTCACCGACGGACGCGGCAAACGCGCGGTAACGCACTACCGCGTGCTCGAACACTTCGATCACCTCAGCCTCATAGAAGCCCGTCTCGAAACAGGCCGCACGCATCAGATCCGCGTACACTTCGCCGACGCCGGCTTCCCCCTGCTCGCCGATGAAGCGTACGGGGGTGCAAGTATTCGCTACGGCTCCAACACCGGGTTTCGGAAAGACCTGTTCCAAAAACTCTTCAAGCGTCTCGGACGACAATGCCTGCACGCCAAAACACTGGGTTTTGAGCATCCCGCAACCGGCGCCCCCGTCGCATTCGACTCCCCGCTGCCCCCCGACTTCCGGGAAGCCCTGCACGCGCTGCGTCAATACTGCCAATAACTATCGTTTTTTTTTGGGGGAAACTCCGTGAACATCACGGTCTTTCGTGACAGATCAAGGCCCCCAAACCTAAGATGAATCCCTTGCTTTTTTATTCCGAGACAAACTATCTCCGGAAGCCTGAACGACCTTACTTAATCCTCTGAAACCAAATCATATTCGTACTACTGCAACCTATGAAGACCAAAAACATCGACATTGCCATCGAACTTGACGACAAGGACGTACCCGAAAAAATTACCTGGAACGCCTTAGACGCCGGTCTGGACAAACCCGCAAACTGCAGGGCCATGCTGCTCTCGCTTTGGGATAACGACAACAAACAGACCCTCAAGCTCGACCTCTGGACCAAAAACATGACCGTTGACGAGATGAAACTCTTCTTCTACGAAACCCTCTCCACAATGGCCGACACTTTCGAAAAGTCAACCAAAGATGACCGCATGAGCGGCGACATGCGCGATTTCTGCGAATACTTTGCCGAGAAGATGGAGATTAAAAAGTAAAAGTAAACGGATACAGAAATTCCGGAGCACACACACAACTGTCAGTGCTCCGGAAAACCTAACATCAGCATTGGGGTACAGGATTCTGACAAAATCGCTTCAACGCTGCAATATCATACTTAGCAACAATCATTAGCCGAATAGTTTAAGTCGGTACACGCACCTATTATTCTAATCTGCAGTCATACTGATAGTTGACCTAAATAAATAATGACAAGCAGCTGCACCTCCAATCATAATCACATATTTGTATGTGATTATGATAAACCGGCTTCAGCCCAAAAGTACTCGGAAAAATAATATTTGCTAAACTCATATACACAATATTAGCAAATACTTAGAAGAATTATTTTTTGCGGAATGATTCTTTGTTGAATACAGATATAATAGTTTATATTCAAAAGCTCATTTGAGCTCAAGGATTCATATCAACTAACTCTATATAACTGTCATGAAACAAATTTACAAAGCAGGAAAAGGGCTGCTTGCTGCAAGCCTCTTACTTTTCGGAACATCTGCAGTTGCAAACGCGCAGGTTTTCCAGATGGAAGCACAAAACCAGTTCCCTTCCACACAAATCACTGAGCCTGTTTCCGGGGTAATGGATTCAGAGATTCTGTTCCAGCAAAACCGTGCTGATACAGGGGGTATTGTTTCCGGTACCTTTGAAGGACTTGGTACGGCAACATTCAGCGCCGATGATTTTGAACTTTCTACCCCGGCAACACTTACATCTATCTCTGTTTTGGGCTTCCAGAACAATGCAACTTACCTTGATGGTATTCTGCTTGGTGTACAGGTTTACATCTTCTCCAATGCAGGTGGCGCACCCGGCGGTCAGCCCTACGACGGCGACGCACTCCTCCAAATCGAGCTCGACCTCGATGATCCGCGCCTTGAAGTAACTCAGGAAAGCAACCTTTACACATTCAACGTCGATGTTTCCGGTGAAAACTGGTTCCTTCCTGCTGAGCGCTACTGGCTGTCTGTAGCACCTGTTCAGGATCTTGCCGACCTGGACGGTGCTAACCGCTGGAACTGGGCGCAGGGCGAGCAAAACTTTGGCGAGCCTATGCTTGTTGATCCTGACAACAACTTCAACGGCAACTTCTTTGACTGGACTCCCTTCTCCGTTTTGGGAATTGATTGGAACCCCTCCGGTCTTGTAATGACCATCGAAGGTATTCCTGGTGAAGCTTCAGTTGATCTTGGTCCGTTCAGCCTTCTTTCCCCGCCTAATGGTATTGAAGTTGACCTTATCTTCGAAGGCGACACCGAAATCGCCATTCAGTGGGAAGCTTCTGAAAATGCAACCGACTACGCATGGGTAGCACACCTTGAAGGCAATGATCTCACCGATCCCCTCCTCAACGTGCCTACCGGTGCTGAGACCGAGCTTGTCCTCACAGATGGCGCCATCTATGGTATTCTTACCGACCTTGGTGTTGAGCCGGGTACTGCCGTCACCATTGACTGGAGCGTTGTAGCTTCTGCCGGTGATAATACCCTCTTCGCTGACGAAACATGGAGTGTAACCTTCACCCTCGTTCCAGCAACCAACATTGGCCGCGACGAAATCGTGAGCGGGTTTGAGCTCGGACAAAACTACCCGAACCCCTTCAACCCAACCACTAACATCAGCTTCACCCTCCCTGAAGCTTCTGAAGTTAGTCTTGAAGTGTTCAATATGCAGGGTCAGCGCGTTGCTACCCTCGCCAACGGCAGCTTCTCAGCCGGCAACCACACCGTAACCTTCGACGCAGCCAACCTCTCAAGCGGTATCTACCTCTACCGCATGACATCAGGCGCTTTCACACAAACCAACAAAATGATGCTCGTGAAGTAGTTTCACACCATTAGCATCAGCTTGCTGATTTTAAGGTCCGGAGTATGTACTCCGGACCTTTTTTTTGTTTTGTGAGGTTAATTTCCGGCTACAAATTCTTTTTTCGGTATTCCAATTTTAGACTCCCGCGTATGCATGCCTTAAACCCCTGAAAACCTTACGCGAGGAAGTGATACGGGCATAGGCGCTTTAGGTGTCTTTTTTGGCCTGCATTGCTTATACTCTTGCTCCGATTTTTTTCGTCATCGCCCAATCAACCGCTTTTGTGCTCATTTTCTTGATCCTTCTTTTAATTGGCATTTTTGGCGGCATACTGGCCGGCATGCTCGGGGTAGGCGGAGGGCTCATTTTCACGCCCGTCCTGATTTTTCTGTTCACAGATTCGCTCGAAGACCCGCTCCCCTGGATTATCGGCACCTCGCTGCTCTGCACCTTTGCCGCTTCGCTGAGCAGCGTGCGTAAACACGTGCGAATGAACAATTTCTTCAAAAAGGACAGCCTGCGTGTTGGGGCCTTCAGCCTGGCCGGTACTGCCGCCGGGGTTGCCGTCGTGCAGTCAGCCTGGTATAGCCAAACCGAATTTTCAATCCTTTTCAGCGGTCTGCTGTTTTTCACAGCCTATAAATTCATCTTCAAAAAGAAGACCGTCATCAAACCAGAGGATGCAGCACATGATGAAAACCTGCTCCGTGACGGCAGCCTGAGTACCCCGCAAAGTCTGGCCATAGGCACAGCCGGAGGCACTGTTGCGACGCTGGCCGGGGTAGGCGGAGGCGTGATTATGGTTCCGCTGATGACCATGCTGCTGCGGCAGCCCTACCTGAAGGCGATCAGCATTTCATCAGCAGCTATTGTGTTCATCTCTTTTTTTGGATGGGGACAGCTTGCCCTTGGCAGCCCTGAGGAAAGCGGTACTACAGCATATACCCTTGGTTATGTTGACTTTGGCGCTGCACTTCCGCTGATTGCCGGTGCGCTGATCGGAGCTAACTACGGTGTATACGCCACAAGCCGCATTCCCAAAACCTACATGGAATTTGTATTTGGTCTGCTGGCACTTGCTGTCGCCGCACGACTATTATGGCGGGTATTTGCGAGTATTTAGACGGGATGTTACCCCAGTATTAAATCCGAAAAAATCCGGCAGTTCAAATGCTTTCAGGTCTTTTTGCTCATTTTTTTTTGATATTTTTCTGCCCATCATAAAACAGACCAATAAACGACCACACGTCTTAATCTTAGGTAATGCGCTACCGGCAGCAGTAAACCGCAACAAAGACTTCTGCCTAAACAGCCACACACTATGACCTATACTTTTTTTGATTTCCTGCAGCTTGTTGGCTCATTGGGTATTTTCATTTTCGGGATGAAAATCTTCAGCGACGGCCTTCAGAAAGTAGCCGGAAGCAAGCTAAGATCAATCCTTAAGGGGATGACCCGAAACCGGTTAACGGGGGTAGTTACCGGTTTTGGCACCACGGCCATCACACAGTCTTCCACAACTACTACCGTTATGGTTGTAAGTTTTGTGAATGCAGGCCTGCTCACTTTTGTGGAATCAACCGGGGTAATTATGGGAGCCAACATTGGCACAACCATCACCGCCTGGATGGTTTCCGTGTTCGGCTTCAAGTTTCAGATTACCCCCATTGCCATCATGCTCATCGGGATTTTCTTCCCCTTTCTCTTTGTGAGCAATATGAAGTTGCGCAATATAGCGGAGGCCATGATTGGTTTCGGTATCCTGTTTATTGGTCTTGAGTTCATCAAAGACGCCGTTCCGGATATAGACGAGAACCCTGAGATTTTCGCTTTCCTTAATAGTTTTACGGATTATGGGTATGTATCGCTGCTCATTTTTGTAGGGGTCGGAACCGTTCTCACCCTGCTCACACAGTCATCTTCCGCAGCTACAGCCATCACCCTTGTAATGCTCTTTCAGGGTTGGATTTCCTTCCCGATTGCAGCTGCCATGATTTTGGGTGAAAACATCGGGACAACCGTTACCGCCAACATTGCCGCGCTAATCGGAAACGTACATGCCAAGCGGGCCGCGCGATTCCACTTCTTCTTCAATATAGCGGGGGTCACTTGGATGCTGGTACTCATTTACCCCTTCCTAAACGGCATTGACTGGATTATGCAGCAGGCAATACCCGGATCGCTTTCCGTTTTTTCGGATGATCCTGCCGCGCGTCCCAATGCAACCCTGGCGCTCTCTCTGTTTCATACGACTTTCAATGTGCTCAATGTGATTGTGCTCTTTGCCTTTGTGCCGTATTTGGTGCGCTTTGTGGAACGCATTCAGCCGGACAAAGGCGGCGCCGACGATCGCTTTGAGCTCAAATACATCAACATTGGCCTGATGTCATCTGCGGAGCTTTCCATCGAACAGGCTCGTAAGGAAATTGGACTATTTGCGAAAATGGTCGAGAAAATGCACTATGGTTTTCTGGGCCTGGTGTATAAGAAACCTGAAAAACAGCGGAAATTCCTCAAAAAACTGGAAAAGCGGGAAGAAATCACCGATCAGCTTGAAGTTGAAATTGCAGAATACCTGGTTCAGATTTCTGAAAACACCAATGTATCGTCTGACTCCATCCGCAAGATCCGGAATATGCAGAGCATGATTAACGATCTCGAGCGGATTGGCGATCTCTATTTTCAGATGTCCAAAACGTATGAGCGCACCCTCGATAATGAAGAAGAGCGCGTACCGGATGAAGCCCTTGATGAGCTCAGAGAAATGCTCGCCGCGGTACATGACGCAATCATTGTAATGAAGGATAATATCCTGGCCCGCACGGCAGATGTTGACCTCGAAGCCGCCATTGCGCTCGAGCGCAAGATTGATGAAACCCGCGACCGCCTGCGCGAAAGCCATTATGCCCGCCTTGAAGGAGGCGCGTACAATGTGCGCTCCGGCATTATGTATCTTGATCTGCTGAACCGCCTCGAGAAAATCGGGGATCACATCATGAACGTAAGCGAGGCCGCAGCCGGTAAAAAATTCGTCATCAATAAAGTGGAAGGTGTCCTGCCCCCAGTGCGTAAAGAAGCTAAATCAAAGAATCAGTAGTCAGTAATAGGTACCCTTCCTGCACTTACTTGTGGAGCGAAATAACCTGAGACACTGCCATTTTGACGCTATGGACTGCAATGAATAACTGCAGTCCATAGCGCTATTCTCCGGGTGTGGCCTTATATGCAACGACCAAATTGCGCTTACGGCCACGTATATCAATTATAAAAACGAAAGGTCTTCAACTACAGCTGTTTTCGGAGTTTCCGGAACTGCCACCAGGTGTAGAGGGATGTAGAGCCGTAGAATACCAGGAAGGCTCCGATCATGATGTTGGCAAGGGCGGGGGTTCCGGTGATGAGGAGGGCAAATACAAAGGTAATAATTCCGAAAAAGGAAATGCCGCCGGAGAGAATTGCGCCAAAGGCCATCACAATAAGCACGAAGGCAAAGGCGTACGGGATAAAGTTTTCAAACTGATAGACAAATACGCCGGCCACAAACGAAACAAAACCTACAAAAAAGCCGGGGCGCTGAAGGAACTGCATGATGGCATTTGAGATGAGCCATGCTGCTATAATGATGTGGAGTAAGTCCGGAAATATCATGCTTAAAGCGCCGGTAAACAGGGCAACGAGTCCGTTTGTAAATTTTTTACCAGGCTGTGCTTCTGAAAACTGCGTATAAAACTGTTGCATAAAATGCTGCGGTTAAATTGGATACCGAAAATGGGCTTGCGTAATATCCGGAATTCATTACACAAATCCTGCCAAACGGTTTGCCTTTGCCGAAAGTTATAAATGCTTGTAAGCTTATGCCTTAAACAGGCCAAAACTGCGTATATTAGGCCGGAAAATCGCTTCCAACCAATCTTAACCAATATTGAAATGATTACAGATACCTTAACGCCTCCCGCAGGCTTAGGCTTCGAACTTTCCGAAGACCACACCATGATTCGCGACAGTATCCGCGATTTTGTTGAAAAGAGAGTTGCTCCTACGGTCATGGAGCGGGATGAGAAATGCGCGTTTCCGCATGACATCGTGAACGAGCTGGCCGAAATGAACATGCTGGGTATATATCACGAAGAAAAGTACGGCGGCGCCGGTTTCGACACCATGAGCTTTGCCATTGTACTGGAAGAAATTGCCCGCTGGGACGCTTCCCTTGCGCTCACGGTCGCTTCACACACCTCGCTTTGCTCTGCACACATCGCCCTTGCCGGCAATGAAGATCAGAAAATGAAGTACCTCACGCAGCTCACAAGCGGTAAGGCGCTGGGCGCATGGGCGCTTACCGAGCCGGGTTCCGGAAGCGATGCTTCAAACATGAAAACAACAGCCGTACGACAGGGCGATCACTGGGTGCTGAATGGTTCCAAGATCTTCATCACGCAGGGCTCGGTCGGTAGTATTTATGTTGTGCTGGCGGTAACCGACCGCGATAAAGGCGCGAAGGGCGTTACGGCTTTCATCCTGGAAAAAGGCATGAAGGGCTTCAGCTATGGTCCGAAGCTGAAAAAGCTCGGGATGAATTCATCCGACACAACTGAAATTTATATGGAAGACGTAATCGTACCTGCTGAAAATCAGCTGGGCGAGCTTGGACACGGCTTCATTGATACCATGAAAATTCTGGACGGCGGTCGTATCGGCATTGGTGCCATTTCCGTCGGAATTGCACGGGGCGCATTTGAGGAATCCAAAAACTATGCACAGGAGCGCGCGCAGTTTGGCCGCCCCATCGGGCAGAATCAGGCCATTCAGTGGAAAATCGTGGATATGGGCGTGAACATCGATGCTGCGCGGCTGCTGGTACAGCGTGCCGCATGGCTGAAAGACAGCGGTAAGCCCTACACCAAAGAAGCTTCCATGGCCAAGCTGTTTGCTTCAGAAATGTGTACGCAGGCCTGCCTTGAAGCCATTCAGATTCATGGCGGCTACGGCTACACCAAAGAGTATCACGTTGAGCGCTTCCTGCGTGACGCCAAACTTCTCGAGATTGGCGAAGGCACGAGCGAAGTACAGCGCATGGTACTTGCACGGCAATTTATGAAGTAAACTGCGCAAATTGCCCTTCACGGGTGTACTGTTTTTCAAGGGCTGATAATTCGTTTTTATCAGCCCTTGTTTTTGCAGTTCTTCCTGCGATTAGGCGGGATTTTTATTAATTTGCATTTCAATACTCAGAATTTCTGAGCCCCTCGGCTTCCGCTGAATAGTTGTACTGAGGGATAATGCACTACTCCGAATTTTTTCTTTTATGGCAAAAAACAGCTTTAATACCGACGACGCGTATCAGTTTGAGTCGATGCTGGGCGAAGATGACCGCATGATTATGGAAACGGCTCGGGACTACGCCCAAAGCCGCCTGGAGCCCCGCGCCTGTGAGGCCAATCAGGATGAAATCTTTGACATGAACATCCCCAAAGAAATGGCAGAGCTGAACCTGCTCGGCGTTGTGGTTCCGGAAGAATACGGCGGCATCGGAGCAAGCTACACCGCATACGGCCTCATTGCCCGCGAAATTGAGCGGGTCGATTCCGCCTACCGCTCCTTCCTTTCGGTGCAGTCCTCGCTGGTGATGCACCCGATCAACGTATTCGGCACCGAGGAACAAAAGCGCAAATACCTGCCCAAACTCGCTGCTGCCGAGCTGATCGGCTGTTTCGGCCTTACCGA
Organism: Cyclonatronum proteinivorum; assembly: GCF_003353065.1. Taxonomy (GTDB): domain Bacteria; phylum Bacteroidota; class Rhodothermia; order Balneolales; family Cyclonatronaceae; genus Cyclonatronum; species Cyclonatronum proteinivorum. The sequence continues at coordinate 3,608,487 of NZ_CP027806.1, forward strand.
GCCGGATCACGGCTCTGACCCCGGTTCCATGGTCACAACCGCGACCAAAACCAACGGCGGCTGGGTGCTCAACGGCGCCAAGATGTGGATTACCAACTCCCCGATTGCTGATCTCGCAATCGTTTGGGCTAAAGCTAAAAACGCCGGTGCGGACGACGGCAAGATTATGGGCTTTATCGTAGAGCGCGACAGCGACGGCTACTCCGCGCCAACGACGCACAACAAAATGTCGCTGCGTGCTTCCTATACCGGAGAGCTGATTTTTGAGGATGTGTTTGTACCCGATGCCAACGTTTTCCCGGACATCCGCGGACTCAAAGGCCCGTTTACCTGTCTCAACAGCGCGCGCTACGGTATTGTCTGGGGCTCACTTGGGGCAGCCGAAAACTGCTATCAGCGGGCGCGTCAGTATGTGATGGAGCGCAAACAGTTCGGCTATCCGCTGGCGGCCAATCAGCTCATTCAGACCAAGCTGGCCAACATGCTCACCGACATCACGCAGATGCAGCTGCTGGCCTGGCGCCTCGGCAACCTGAAGGATCAGGGGCAGGATCATCCTACGATGACCTCACTCGCCAAGCGCAACAACTGCGGCCGCGCCCTTGAAATCGCCCGAATCGCCCGCGACATGCTCGGCGGCAACGGCATTACCGGCGAGTACCGCGTGATTCATCACGTTGTAAACCTGGAATCCGTGAACACCTATGAAGGTACGTACGATATTCACGGGCTCATTCTGGGCCGTGACATCACCGGCATTCAGTCCTTCACGCCCCGCGGCAACGACCTGCCCAAGGCAGAACCCAAACCCGAAGCCAAAACCCTGGAAGCGGCTGAAGCTTAATCCGCACTTCCTTTCATACGGTTCAAAAAACCGCTTTTTTATTCAAGGCCGGGCTGTTATCAGTCCGGCCTTTTGTGTATTATAAGTCTTCGGAAACCAAAGCTGAAATCATCCTGGCGTGTTTCCGCATTCTATTTGATTCGACCGTTTATTTTTTTTGATAGCACTGTAAGTAAAACCGCGATTGTCCCGAACAACGGGACAGGGTAAGTCGCGATTAAAGGGGCAGCGTTCTTTAAAGCTAGAGGCTTCGGCTATGCCTGCGCTTCGCTTTGGATGTCAGGATTAAAAAAATCCTGTTCATCCTGTAATCCTAAAAATCCTGTTCAAAATGCAGCGAGGCCGGCAATCTGTAGTACACTTGCCATCAGGGTTTAGCGCAGCTTTGATGTATCGCATACCGGAGCCCTGTACCGCCAGATCCTTCGACTTCGCTGCGCTTCGCTCAGGATGACACGCTCGCCATGCGTCAAACGGCGCGGCAGGCCGCGCCGGGTTTTCAGGAAACGCCACTGTCATCCTGAGCGGAGCCTTAGCGCAGCGAAGGCGGAGTCGAAGGATCTCGTATTGAGGACTGCTATGACCGGCATGATTTCGTGTCCTGTCCCGGCAAAGGAGGTCCCTCACATGAATCCTTCATCAATACCACGGCTAAACAACTATCGGCGGCTTCGATTTTCCTCCTGCCAAACGATAACGGTTCGGGATGAACTGTATTAAAAGTCAAGCGGCCAGCGCCTTTTTTTCATCATAAACTGAATTGGTCATGGCGACTTCAAACACCTGTCTTACTAATTTATGTGCAACGGCTATCTGAGCAACTTTATGAGGTTTTCCTTTACTTCTTAAACGTTTATACAGGTTACCACATGCGGGGTTATAGCGGCTCGCTGAGTAAGCGCACATATACAGCTGTTTTCGCACATAACCAGCCCCCATTTTGCTTATATGACCTTTGCCCTTTACGCTTGTACCTGACTGATACGGACTTGGCGCAATCCCGATATACGTACTCAGCTGCTGATGACTTTCAAAGCGCGTGAATCCGTCTGTTAAGACACATAACAGGATTGCAGTAGCCCTGCCAACACCCGGAATAGTGGAAATTCTTTTGATTAAATCACCGTATTCTTCCTTGGCCAATTCATCCAATTTCCGCTCAACCTTTTTGAGTGAGTCACGCATGAATGTCAGACTTTGATCATTAATTCTCAGGGCAGCTTCACAGGCCTGCTCATCAAGACTGAAAGCATGGTTTTGATTTTCGACCTGGTTGATTTGCTTGAGTAGCATCTCCCGAACGGTGTTTAATTGCCGAATAGAGCGCGTATTCACCGGTCTGGGTTTCCACACCTGCAGATCTGCATGCATTTTTAGGGCATAATCAGCGATCAGACGCGCATCAACCTGGTCAGTCTTGACCCGACTCATTTTGGCTTTGCAGTAGTTTTTGATCATTAGCGGATTAACGACACTAACCTTAATATCCCTGTCGGTCAGAAAGATGGCCAGACCAAGAAAGTACGGACCGGTGGCTTCCATCACCACCCAGCTGTCCGGAGTTACTGCGTCGGCGAGCTGTTGCCAGCCTGAGGGTTCGTTAGCCGCTTTTTTGACTTTTTTTTGACCCGCTTTGCAGAAATCAAGGGTATCTTTTGAGACATCAACTCCGAAAAAAATCCATAATATTGTTATTTTTCATTTATGGTAATAATCATGAGGGACTCCATTAGCATATCCATCATTTATGCTGGCTCGAAGCCTTATGAACTGTTCTTGCTTAGTGGAGTAAAGCGCGTTGGTTTCATCCCGAACGAGCTCGAAGCTCAATGACCGAAAGGCAGGGTACCAACGCGCTTTCACCTTCATGTTTGCGTACAAGTTAAGATTGTTAGATTCTTATCCAAAACAGCTGATCGTTGCCGCTTAACTAATATATGATGACCGGTTCGGGCTTGGGTTGTTTTAGAAGCCTGTTTGCACAACATCCTGTTCATCCTGTAATCCTACAAATCCTGTTCAAAATGCAGCGAGGCGGGCAATCTGTAGTACACTTGCCATCAGGGTTTAGCGCAGCTTTGACGTATCGCTTACCGCAGCCCTGTACCGCCGGATCCTTCGACTCCGCTGCGCTTCGCTCAGGATGACACGCTCGCCATGCATCAAACGGCGCGGCAGGCCGCGCCGGGGGTTGGGGAAAATGCCCCTGTCATCCTGAGCGGAGCCGGAGCGCAGCGTAGGCGGAGTCGAAGGATCTCGTATTGAGGACGGCTATGACCGGCATGATTCCGTGTCCTGTCCCAACGAAGGAGATCCCTCACATGAATCCTTCATCAATACCGCGGCTAAACAACTATCGGCGGCTTCGATTTTCCTCCTGCCAAACGATAACGGTTCGGGATGACCGGTTCGGGCTTGGGTTGTTTTAGAAGCCTGTTTGCACAACATCCTGTTCATCCTGTAATCCTACAAATCCTGTTCAAAACATCACGGCAGCGGCCATAGGCTCAGAACCCTTCAAAGCCGGATCCTTCGACTACGCCTGCGCTGCGCTTCGGCTTCGCTCAGGATGACAGCATGTTTTTTGAAAAACCGGCGCGGCTGGCCGCGCCGGTTACTACGAAGCAACCCTGTCATCCTGAGCGAAGCGCAGCGGAGTCGAAGGATCTCCCGCTATGTACCTCCCAAGCCAAACATGACCGAACTTACCCTAAAGTCTCAGTACAAGACCATCAGCTATATTCTCCACCCTGCAATATCAGAAATTAACCGTAAACCCAATGTTGAAGTTGAGAATATCGGTGCGGGATTCGAGCACGTCGAAGGTGAGCTCACCACCGGAGGTGTCGATAGAGCCGGGTCTGACGTATTCTGCATTTCCGCCGCGCATATAGCGGGCATTCACATTGAAGTAGGCCCGGCTTGTCTGCGGGGCAACACCTTCCCAGATCAGTACCCTGAATCCGCCGCCCAGGCCATAGGCGAAGGCGAAATCGTCAAAGTTGGTATCACTAACTACTTCTTCCTGCGTGCGCCGGTCGCGAATGGTTGAATCGGTGTAGAGGTAGTTGAAGCCAATCAGCGCGTCCACATAGGGACGGAAGCGGATGTCGCGGCCAGTGAGACGCGTGAAGAAACTGAAGTTGGCCATGTTGTAGCTGTTATCTACCTGCACGGTCACATCCGGAATGGTCGGGCTAATGGGCACGCGGCGGCGATCGGTTCCGAAGGTCAGGAAACCGGCGTCAATGCCCAGCATTAAGGGGGAGTAGGGCAGACGATAACCCGCCATACCGCTGATCCCGTAACCGGTGCGATCCAGCTTTTCCCCAAAATCACCCTGCGGCACGCCTATCTGAAAGTTGAGGGCAAACTCAGCTTCCTGTGCCGCTGCTTTTTCCACAAAGCCAAACAAAAAAAGCCCCGCAAGAAGGGCCGTGAGTGAAGTAGCATAGAAGAATTTCATAGGTTGTCCTGAAATGAATGAATGAATGGAATAGGTTTTTGATATCCGGACCTGACTTGTAAGCGTAGTCCCTGCCTGCTGTCTTCAAACTGATTAATCTCTTATTTGTTTTCCGAAATTAACATTTTGCCGGTCAGGGCTTGATTTCTGAATGTAAGTTGTTTTTCATTAAGCGCTTAAATAAGTTACGCATATTTATCATCAATCACTATTTTTGGCTTTTATCGTCGGGCTGGGAAGGGACCCTTCCACCCAAGAAAGCCGCTTACACAAATTAACATCAGACAGACAAGGGTTAGGATTATGATTTTTATCCAGAAAGAAATTCAGCTGCGTCCCCATTCGCGGGGCTTTCATATTATCACCGAGGAAGTGCTGCGGCCTATGGGCGACATACGGGATATCCGAAAGGGCATGCTGCAGGTTTTCATCAAGCACACGAGTGCTTCTCTTACCATAAACGAGAACGCAGATCCGACGGTCCGGCAGGACTTTGAGTCTTTCTTTAACCGCACGGTTCCGGAAGATACCCGGCTATACAAGCATACCCTGGAAGGGGAAGACGATATGACCTCCCACATCAAAAGCTCCCTTATGGGCGCTTCTGTACTCATTCCAATTCGGGACGGGCGGCTGAATATGGGCGTATGGCAGGGCATTTACCTGTGTGAGCACCGCAATCACGGGGGGTCCCGGCAGCTGATTGTATCCGCCTGGGGCATGCCCGCTTAATTTTCAGCTAAAAGAATGGATGCCGATTTGAGGGATGTTCAAAGTCCTTGAAAGCGCTCTGAAGCTCTAAACCTTTGTTTATGATTCAACTGTTTCCTGCCTGCTTTTGTGACCGGCTGAAGACCCTCATCAGTTGATTCAGCCCATATCACAACACGCAGACCTGCGGTTCGGTATGGCAGGAAGCCTGCATCAGCAAGCTTTTTTCCAAAAAAAGACGCGTCTTCATGTAAATACAACATGCGTGTGCTATTTTAAATCAGTCTGAATAGTTGTATTTTAAAGCGTTTATTTAGACTTAATCTTTACACACGCGATTATTTTATGAAGTCTGCCCGCAATACATTATTACTCATTGCTGCTTTTTTAGGCTGTTTCCTGCTCACCGCTGAACAGGTGATGGCACAGCTTACCGTATACTCCGGACGCAACCGCGCCCTGGTAGAACCGCTGGTAAACCGGTTTCAGGAGGAAACAGGCATAAGTGTACGGGTGCGCTATGGCGGCACGACGCAGCTGGCGGTCGCCATCCTGGAGGAAGGCCGCAGAAGTCCGGCTGATGTATTCTGGTCGCAGGATGCCGGCGCCCTTGGCGCGCTGCACAACGGCAACATGCTGATTGCCCTGCCCGACTCCATCACGCAGGCGCTGCCCTATCAGTTCCGAAACAGCGCCCTCACCTGGGTTTCGACCAGTGCCCGTGCCCGTGTGCTCGCCTTCGACGCCAACCGCATCAGCGCCGAAGATCTTCCTGCATCCGTCTATGACCTCACCGGTCCTGAGTGGCGCGGAAAGGTGGGCTGGGCACCGACCAACGCCTCCTTTCAATCGTTCGTAACAGCCATGCGCGCCCTCGACGGCGAAGAAAAAACGCGGCAATGGCTGCTTGATATGCGCCGCAACGGTGCCATCGCCTACAACAACAACAACTCCATTCTGCAAGCGATCGAAGCCGGTGAAGTGCTCGTAGGACTCACCAATCACTATTATATCGACCGCGCGATAGCGTCCAATCCCAACTACCCCATCCGCTTTGCCTTTTTTGAATTGGGTGATACCGGCAACCTGATTAATGTAGCGGGCATGGGTATCGTCGCACCTTCGCGCAGGGTCGAGCATGCTACCCGCTTCATTCATTTCATGATTCAGGAAGAAGCGCAGCAGTTCTTCCGGGATTCTACTTTTGAATATCCGGTTAGAACAGGCCTGGAGCAGGGCTACCGGATGATTGAAGACGTGCTCGAACTTGCCCCGGATATCGACCTCGACCTGCTCGAAGATCTGGACGGCACCCTGCGCCTGCTTCGCCAAACCGGACTGCTCTGATTTTGATTTCCAAGCGCACCCTTTCCGGATTACCCCCCTGGTATTTTTTGGTGCCGGCTGTATTTGTCGGCATCTCGGTGCTTCTGCCGCTCATCTATCTGGTGATTCGCGCCTTTGACGGCGACTGGGCCCAAACTTCGGAACTCGTGCTGCGTCAGCGGAATCTCATTCTGCTCCAAAACACACTCATGCTCACCGGGGGCGTCGTTTTAGTGACGACCCTCATGGCCTTTCCCTTTGCCTGGCTCACAACCCGGACAAACGTGCCCGGCACCAAGCTCATGACCCTGTTAGGCGTGATGCCGCTTGCGATCCCCGGCTACGTGCTCGCCTACTCCCTGCTCGGCGTAGGCGGTACCAACGGCACCCTCGCGCAGCTGTTCGGCATAGTTATCGACCGCCCTTCCGGCTTTTGGGGCTCGCTGCTGGCCATCAGCCTGTACACCTTCCCCTACCTGTTCCTGAACCTTCGCACCGGTTTTATGGGCCTCGATCCCTCCGTGGAAGAAGCGGCCCGATCACTTGGCTACAACAGCCGGCAGATTCTGCTCAAGGTTATCCTTCCGCAGCTGCGGCCTGCCTATCTGGCCGGAGTTCTCATCATCTCCCTCTATGTCATCGGGGATTTCGGCGCTGTTTCGCTCATGCGCTATGAGACCTTCAGCTATGCGCTTTTTCTGCAGTATGAAAGTGCCTTCGACCGGGTGTACGCGGCCTGGATCGCGCTCATGCTGCTGGCCCTCACAAGCACCATACTGATTGCAGAGTACAAGCTGCTGAAAGGACTCTCCCTCTATCGCATAGGCGTGGGTACGGCGCGGCGCACCAAAATCACGGTGCTGAGCAACTGGGGGATTTTGCTGGCCTGGAGCTACGTCATCATCGTGCTTACTGCCGCAGTCGTGGTACCGGTTGTGACCATTTTATTCTGGATGGCACAGGGCGTAGATCCTTTCATCTGGAACTCCTTTGGCTACGCCATTCGGGCGTCGGTTACCGCTTCCGCCCCTGCGGCCCTGCTGGCCATATTTTTTGCGGTACCCCTGGCGTATATCTCCATCCGCTTTCCTTCGCGCATGTCGAATTACCTGCAGCGGTTCGCCTATCTGGGCTATGCAACGCCCCCGCTGGCACTGGCGCTGGCCTTTATCTTTTTCAGCCTTTCGGCCCTGCCGTTTATGTATCAGACCCTGGCCCTGCTGGTATTTGCCTACGCCCTTCACTTTCTCGCGGAGTCAATGGGACCGGTGCGCAGCGCCTTATATCAGGCCCCGCCGCGTATTGAAGAAGCCGCCCGCTCCATGGGCGTGAGCCGCTTCCGCGCGTTCTGGCTCACAACCTTTCCGCTGCTTCGCAACGGAATTGTAGCGGGGGCCGCCTTTGTTTTTTTATCTGCAATGAAAGAACTTCCCATAACCTTTATCTTATCGCCCATCGGGTTTGAGACGCTTGCTGTAAGCGTTTGGGGTTATTCTGCGGAAGCCATGTTTGCCGAAGCCGCACCTTTTGCACTCAGCATACTGTTTTTCTCGGTTTTATTTGTTTATTTGTTATTTGCACGCGAATGGAAAAAAGCATGAACTGCCTGTTACGGGCTACCAATCTCACCAAACGGTTTTCCACTCATGAAACGCCGGTCGTCAGCAAGGTTTCCTTTACGGTTGCCCCGGAGGAAATTTTCGCCATTCTCGGCCCCAGCGGCTGCGGGAAAACGACTACGCTGCGCATGATTGCCGGTTTTGAGCGTACCGATGAGGGTTCCATTCAGCTGAACGGCAAAACCCTGGAATGTCCCTACACACACGTGCCGCCGGAGAAACGCGGCGTGGGCTTTGTTTTTCAGGATTACGCCCTGTTTCCGCACCTGAATGTGCTGGAAAACGTCAAGTTTGGCCTAACCCGCCTTTCCGGGAGTGAACGGTCCTACCGCGCCCTTGAAATGCTGGACCTTATCGGGATGAAGGCCTTCCACAAGCGTATGCCGCATGAGCTTTCAGGCGGACAGCAGCAGCGCGTTGCCCTTGCCCGGGCTCTTGCGCCGCGACCTGCCATGCTGCTGATGGATGAGCCCTTTTCCAACCTCGATGCCGTGCTTCGGCAGTCAACGCGGAATGAGGTCCGCCGTATCCTGAAAGAAGCCCGCATGAGCGCGGTACTCGTAACGCACGATCAGGAGGAAGCCCTCTCGGTTGCCGACCGCATCGGGGTGATGAACAAGGGAAAGCTCGTACAGATCGGGCGCCCCGAAGATGTGTATTACCGTCCGCGGACTTCATTTGTGGCCACTTTCCTGGGACGTACCAACCTGTTTCCGGCACAGGCCTCCGGGCTCGAAGCCAGTTCCGAAATCGGCACGCTCATGCTCGACAAGCCCGCCCGGGGCGACGTCATGCTGTCCCTGCGGCCTGAGCACCTCACCATAGAGCGCGCTACCCCGGCCAACAGCAGCAATTGCTGCGGCCATATCAGCAGCCGTGAGTTCAAGGGGCATGATATCACCTACCATGTGAGCATGCGACAGGGCAACTGCATTGTGCACACCGATAACCGCATGCCGTTTGACATCGGCGACAATGTCGTGGTTCGGCCGCTTGAGCCCGCAGTCGTTCTCGAATATGAAGACGGCCGCGCCAGCCTGACCCCGAGCTTCATGCAGGACACCGACAATCCTGAGCGTCCGCTGTAGCCTGACGGTAAAGCGGAGGCATACCGCTGCCTCTGTCCCTCTCCGCTGCCTTCGTTAATCCCTGCAATTCATTATCTCTGTCCGATGGTTCCGTCACCTGACGCTTCTTCCGCCCACAGCAGCGGACCGCCACGCTGCCCCCTAACAGGTTCGTATGAGGTGAAGCTGCGGTACCATACCCGCGATTACGGCTGTACGGGGGAAGCCTTCGGCGTATGGGAGTCAGAAATAAACGGGCTTTGCTTTACCTGGCCCGTCCCCGAAGCCGACGAGATGGCGCGGTATTACAACATGCCTGCCTACCTTTCCCACAATAGCGAACAGCGGGGATTATTCGCGGCCCTGTATCGCCGCGTACGCACGCACATGCACGGCCGCAAGCTGAAGCTCATTCGGGCCTATGTAAAGCTGCGCAGCGCGAAGGTGCTGGATTTTGGATGTGGTTCCGGGCATTTCGCAGCTTATTTGCAGGCTTCCCGGCCCGGGTGGCAGGTGGCGGGCGTAGAGCCTCACGCAGCGGCTGCAGCCCATGCCCGTGAAGCCCATCAGCTAAGCGTATATCCGGCACTCAGCGAATTGCCAGACGGCGAACACGAACGCCTAAGCCTGATAACCGCCTGGCACGCCCTCGAGCACGTGCACGATCCCCGGGAAACCCTGCTGCAAATGAACCAGCGGCTGGTACATCACGGCAAGCTCATCCTCGCCCTGCCCAACTATCTGAGCTACGACGCACAGGTTTACGGGCAGCACTGGGCCGGTTTGGATACCCCGCGCCATCTATTTCATTTTAGTCCGGCAGGCATCACCAAACTCGCAGCGGCCTGTGGCTTCAGCCTGGAGGAGAAACAGGGGATGCCGTTCGACGCCTTTTATGTAAGTCTGCTGAGTGAAAAATATGCCGGACATGGATTCACGGGTCCGTTGCGCGCCGGTATCACCGCACTGCTGTCCAATATATACGCGGTGTCGAATGTTAACCGCAGCAGTTCTGTTATGTACGTGTTTACAAAAACAAGTGCGCTTTCATAAGAAGCCTTCCCGCGGTATTTTAATTAATCGGATTGTTCAACAGCCGTCAAAAATTACTCCCTCTTTGCCATGACATATACTGAGATTTCCAACGATGTAAAGGTGAGCGTTAAGCCTGTTTTTATTGAAAATGAATCAGACATCATTTCAGGCAAGTACGTGTACGCCTATTTCATTACCATTGAAAACATAGGACCTGACCCCATTAAGCTGCTTACCCGGTACTGGCACATCTCAGATTCAACGGGTGATGTGTATGAGATTGAAGGGGAAGGTGTAATCGGCAGACAGCCCGTCATACAGCCGGGCAAGTCACACAGCTACAACAGCTACTGTGTACTCAAGTCGATGTCCGGCAGCATGAAAGGTTACTACCTCATGCAGCGCGACTCCGGCGAACGCGTAAAAGTAACCATCCCCGTCTTCCAGCTCCGGTCGCACTTGCTGAACTGAAGGGAGATTGAAGGTTGAGGTGTTTCAAATTGTGATGGGATAAATTAATGCTATTCCACAGGTTCTTCGGATTTGCGGGAACCAAACAACTAGCAAAATTAATAGCTGACTACCCAAAACCCGAACTACACCCGAGCTACCCAATTCCCCTCTCGAGAGGGGTGGCCCCGGGACTAAATCATTCAAAGGCAACGGGTTAAAACAGCAATAAAATAAAAAAAGCCCCAGTGCTGGCGGGATGGGGTGTGACGCAGATGTTTGATACATAACCAAAATCAGATTTGGTCCGGGGCCAGGTTAAACCCATGCGTCAACAGACTACGGTATTGGAGTCAACATCGCCGATGTACGCACGCAGTGCGCACCCACGCACCGGTAGAAATGTTTTTTGAGTTGAATGATGAGGATGTGATTTTGAAAAACAGCGGCATGGGTATCGGGGTGGCTGACGCGTTTGGGGCGGGCACGTAGACGCCGCCCCTACGGGTGGGTTCGACGATATATCGCGGCGCGCTGGTGCGCGCGGCGTATTGATCGCCGGTTTATGGTGCCGAAAATGAACACCAAATTCATTGGCCGACCACCAAATTTCATACCACCTCCGGGCTACCTAATTCCCCTCTCGAGAGGGGTGGACCCGGGACTAAATCATTCAAAGGCAACGGGTTAGAACAGCAACAAAATGAAAAAAGGCCACGATGGTGGCGGGACGGGGTGTGGAGATGTTATTAATGGCCACGAAATCCTGATGATGGTAGGGAGGCCTGCAGCTGGTTTCGGATTTATTCCGATGGCGGGATTGAGACGCCGAAATCGGGGTGCGTTCGCGGTTTTATCGCGGTGCGTTGGTGTGCGCCGAGTGGGGTTCGTGACGTAATTCTGGGGTGGCTGACGCGTTTGGGGCGAGCACAAGGCGTCGCCCCTACATTGCGGGTTCTACGTTATATCGCGGCGCGTTGGCACGCGCCGGCTGGGGTTCGTGTCGTGATTTCGGGGTGGCTGACGCGTTTGGGGCGGGCACGTAGACGCCGCCCCTACGGGTGGGTTCGACGATATATCGCGGCGCGCTTGTGCGCGCGGCGTATTGATCGCCGGTTTATGGTGCCGAAAATGAACACCAAATTCATTGGCCGACCACCAAATTTCATACCACCTCCGGGCTACCTAATTCCCCTCTCGAGAGGGGTGGACCCGGGACTAAATCATTCAAAGGCAACGGGTTAGAACAGCAACAAAATGAAAAAAGGCCACGATGGTGGCGGGACGGGGTGTGGAGATGTTATTAATGGCCACGAAATCCTGATGATGGTAGGGAGGCCTGCAGCTGGTTTCGGATTTATTCCGATGGCGGGATTGAGACGCCGAAATCGGGGTGCGTTCGCGGTTTTATCGCGGTGCGTTGGTGTGCGCCGAGTGGGGTTCGTGACGTAATTCTGGGGTGGCTGACGCGTTTGGGGCGAGCACAAGGCGTCGCCCCTACATTGCGGGTTCTACGATATATCACGGCGCAGTGGTGCGCGCCGGGTGGGGTTCGTGACGTGATTCCGGGGTGGCTGACGCGTTTGGGGCGAGCACAAGGCGTCGCCCCTACATTGCGGGTTCTACGTTATATCGCGGCGCGTTGGTGCGCGCCGGGTTGGGTTTGTGACGTGATTTCGGGATGGCTGACGCGTTTGGGGCGGGCACGTAGGCGCCGTCCCTACGGCGGGTTCGACGATATATCGCGGTGCGTTGGTGCGCACCGGTTGGGGTGGTCGTGACGTGATTCCGGGGTGGCTGACGCGTTTGGGGCGGGCACGTAGGCGCCGCCCCTACGGCGGGTTCGACGATATATCGCGGCGCGTTGGCACGGGCCGGCCCTGCATGCGGGTTCCCGGATGTTGTGTTGCTGACGCCCTGTTTTGTCAGGGATGTTGGTTTTGTACGAGTTTGGCGGCGGGGTAGGCGATGATGAGGCGGGATTGGGCTACGGTTGCTGCTTCGGCGCTTTCGTAGGGGCCGAAGAAGACGGAGAGGGCGTTGTTGTAGCGCATGATGCTGTGCCCCGGAAAGCCTTCGCGGAAGGCGAGGTAGTAGTAGTTGAAGATGTCGGTAAAGGTCTGCTGTGCGCGGGATTCCGAAACAAAGCTGCCGACCGCTACGAAGTAGCCCGGCTCCAGCTCGGGGAAGCCGACCGTGTCGCTTATCTCTGAAACGTAGGGCGGGATGACCCGATCCATTACTTCGGGCTGTGTCTCCATGACGCGCAATTCCATCATGAAGCCGACTTCATCATACAAATCCCGCATTTCTTCGCTGAACTGCCGCGCATTCCAGAGGGCCTGCACAGCGGAGGGCGTGTCTCCGGCAAAGGTGTGGAGGTAGGCTTTCAGAAGGAAGATTTCCTCGGTGGGCTCAAGCTCGGCGGAGCGCTCCGCGAGGTGCAGGGCGAGCGGAAGTTTGTTGTCGGCAAACGCACGCTGCGCCATCACGTAGTAGCCCATCATGTAGTTTGATACGGTGCGGTAGAAGCCCTCGAAGGTTTCTTCGAGCGTGGCATCGCTGAACAGCTGATTCAGCTCCGCCTCAATCAGGGCTGATTCACTGCTGCCGTTTGGGTCTGCCTCGTCCTGCTGCGCTGCTTCTGCCGCCGCCGGATCAGCTTCATCTTCCGCGGCCCCGTTTGCGCCGCCAAGAGCCGCACAGCCGCCCTGCAGCAGTCCGAATGCGAGCAGGGTGAGCAGAAGTACAGATGTGTACATGCGCCTGCGCAGGGATGTTGGGATTACTTCAGTAAAATAATTGATGCCCGTCATGATTCCGCTGTTTTTTTAAAAATGAGGTGTAAACATCAGGCCTTTTTTCTTTTTCCGGATGGCGCAGCTGAATCCGTGTTGCCGGCACTGCCGTTTTCGTCAGCTCCGGCTGCCGCCATTTGCGGCTGCATGCCTGTACGGTTACGGTTCAGGATCCAGGTGATCAGTACAACGGCTGCAACAAGGACGCCGAAAATGAGCAGCAGCAAAATCTCCTGAAAGCTGAGCTGCTGAAAGAATCCGGCCTTTTGGGGATCATCGGTGGTGTCGGCAACGGCTGCGGTCAGGCCTAAGTCATCTTCCATTTCGTCGAGCCAGGCATCGATTTCATCCGAACTGCTGATCAGATCATCGCTCAGGGTATCGGCCCTGACTGCGCCGGAACGGCTGAGTACACTTTGCGGGAATCGGTGATGAATTACTTCCAGCTTATCCCCCCGGTCGGCCTGCAGTTTGGCTGTTGTGGTGATGATGAGGTTCATGAAATCCAGCTCCTCAT